>JBELLC010000072.1:0-15514 GCA_042088965.1 Nisaea sp.
AGCGCCAATGACATGATCGACGATGAGCCGATAATGGCCCACCATCCGTTGTCACCGCGATCTGTCATATGAATTCCTGAGTATCATTGGCGGGTTACCGTAATGCTTGGCTTGCAGGGTCAAAGATTTGGCATGGTTGGCGGCGTGTGCCGCATTGCCGCGCCGCATCAAAAGAGTCTGGCTGGGGGCATCTTCGGCCAAAATGGATGTGTCCTTTGGTATCGTTCGATGACAAACCAGGATCTTGCACAAAGGGTTGTGAAACGACATGGCAGACTATTTTTTCGCGATCATAAGCGGAAAACGAGTGCATCCAAAGTACTGAAATTTTTTGACCTTCACAGATTGCTGTTGCAGCATTGTGTCTGCCGTCACGCATCCGTCTAAAGATCACCGTGCCAGAGGGGGAAATAATGTCTTACCAAACAATTAACGTGCGTCCGTGTACAGCGCAAATCGGCGCAGAAATTTCGGGCATTGATCTGTGCCAACCGCTTGGCAATCAGCAGTTTCAAGAATTACATGATGCCTGGATGCAATATCAGGTGCTGTTTTTTCGCGATCAACCCGTGACCGTCGATCAGCATAAAAATCTTGGGCGTAAATTTGGTGATCTGCACATTCACCCCGGCTCACCGCCGCCCGAGGGGCACCCGGAAATCTTGGTGGTGCATGCAGATGAGAAATCTAAACATGTGGCGGGGGAGCGCTGGCATACCGATGTCTCCTGTGAAGATGAGCCGCCAATGGGCAGCATCCTGCATCTGTGGCAGGTGCCGGAGGTGGGTGGTGACACATTGTTTTCAAGCATGTACGCGGCTTATGATGCCCTGTCAGAGCGGATGAAAATCTATCTTGAGGGCTTAACCGCTCTGCATTCAGGCGAACAGGTCTACCGTGGTCGATATGTGGACCGGGGCGGCGATGATAGCCATAAAACCTATCCACAAGCTGTCCACCCGGTGGTCCGCACCCATCCTGTCACAGGCCGCAAAGCGCTGTATGTGAATCGTAATTTTACGTCCCATATCATCGACCTGCCGCGCGAGGAGAGCCAGGATATGTTGGCGTTTCTATACCGCCATTGCGAAAAGCCAGACTTTCAAACGCGCTTTACATGGCAGCCGGACAGCATCGCCTTTTGGGACAATCGCTGTGTCCAACATTTGGCGATTTGGGACTATTATCCGCAGGTCCGCTCTGGCTATCGGGTGACCATCAAAGGCGACCGGCCCCGCTGATTGTCGCGGTGCATTCACAGATACCTAATGGTTATCAACACCCCCTTGGATACAGAAACGTTATCATGGACTTAAAACAGCAAGCCCGCATTGATCTGGCTGCAATCCTGCGCTGGTCAGCCCGCCTCGGGTTAAATGAAGGCGTGGATAATCATTTCAGCGTGATTGTTCCCGGCAGTGAGAACTGCTTTATCATCAATCCCCACCGCCGCCATTGGGCTGATATCTGCGCCTCGGATCTGGTTGAGGTCGATGGGGCTGGTAATTTGATTGCGGGTGATGCGCTGCCAGAGGCAACAGCATTTTTTATTCATCAGCAAATTCATACCAAATGCGCCCATGCGCAAGCGATCCTTCACACCCACATGCCGTATACCACGGCCCTTAGCACGCTGGACAATGGGCGGTTAGAGCCATTGGTTCAACCAGCCCTGAAGTTCTATAACCAAATTGCCTATGATGACGCTTATAATGGTCTGGCCTTGGATAATACCGAGGGGGCCAGACTGGCCAGCGCGCTTGCCGATAAGCGGATCGCTATTTTGGCAAACCACGGCGTTATTACCACTGGGCCGAGCGTCGCCCATGCGTTCAATGATCTGTATTATTTAGAACGCGCCGCCCAGGCCCAAATTCTGGCCTATTCAACAGGTCAACCATTAAAGCCTATCCCACAATCTGTTTGCGAAATGACCTTTCAACAAATGCAAGCAGATCGCGACGATCAAGCAACACGCTTTCTGTCTGAGATTAAACGCTTGCTGGATAAAGAAGCCCCAGACTATGCGTCCTAAGGCGGCAATTCAGGGCCCTTTTCGGCCGATATTTATGTGTGGAGATTTAAGGAGATGACAGCGTCACCCTCAAACAGTTCGCTTAAGTTTATGGTATTGGCCGGCGATGGCATTGGCCCTGAAATCACCGCTGCAACCGTTGATGTCGTGGCTGCGGTTGGCCGCAAATTAGCCATCGACATTGACTTTGAGACACTCCCCATCGGGTTGGCGGCATTACACAGTCAAGGGACCACGGTCCCCCCCCAGATCTTTGAGGCGATTGGTGGTTTTGATGGGGTCATTCTGGGACCGGTTTCTAACTATGATTATCCTCCCCCCAATGAGGGGGGGCTTAACCCGTCAGGCGAATTACGCAAGCGCTTAGACCTTTATGCCAATATCCGGCCTGCATTCACGCCGCCGGGATTCACCCCACCCTATGGCAAGCCTGTGGACCTTGTGATGGTGCGGGAAAATACCGAAGGGTTTTATGCGGATCGGGCGATGTTTTTGGGCAATGGGGAATTTATGCCGACGCCCGATATCGCCCTATCATTGCGCAAGATCACCCGCGAGGGATCAACCCGGATTGCCCGTGCGGCTTTTGACATTGCCCTGCAACGCCCGCGCCGCAAGGTAACGGCTGTGCATAAGGCAAATGTTCTGCGGGTGGGTGATGGTTTATTTTTAGACTGTGTCCGATCGGTGGCCAAAGATTTCCCCGACGTGACCTATGAGGAAAAAATTGTCGATGCCATGGCGGCCTTGCTGATCCGCGATCCAGGTCAATTTGATGTTGTGGTCACCACCAATATGTTTGGCGATATTCTCTCTGATCAAGCCTCAGAATTGGCAGGCAGCCTCGGTATGGCAGCCTCGTTAAACAGCGGGGCTGATGTGGCCGTTGCCCAGGCGCAACATGGCTCCGCCCCGGATATTGCAGGCCAAGGGATTGCCAACCCTAGCTCGTTGATTGGGTCCGCCAGCATGTTATTCCGCTGGCTTGGTGATCGCCGCAATGATCCCAGATTAGGCATGGCTGCGGACTGTATTGACCAGGCCATCCAGACTGTCATCGCTGAACCAGGGCGGCGCACTGCCGATCTTGGCGGCACAACCAGCACAGCGGCCTTTACCCGTCACCTCATCGACGCCCTTGACCAGCAGGCGGGTTAAGACATCTGCCTGAAAAGCAGCGATTGGCGGCGATCACTGATCTTTGATCATGGCGAAAAACCGTGCTTCTAAACGGGCATCCTCGGCGAAAGCACCGGTAAAGCGCGAGGTTAAGGTGGCGACATTTGGTTTTTTGATACCACGGGTTGTCATGCACTGATGTTTGGCATCGACAACAATGGCAACACCCCGGGGCTTCAGAACACGTTCGATACACTCAACGATTTGCGCCGTCATGGTTTCTTGGGTTTGCAGTCGGCGGGCGAAAATTTCAACCACCCGCGCCAGCTTTGAAATACCGACAACCTTGCCATTGGGAATATAGGCCAGATGAGCATGGCCGAGGATGGCGACCATGTGATGTTCACAGTGACTTTCGATGTCGATATCACGCAATAAAACAATGTCATCATAGCCTGAAACCTCTTCAAAGGTTCGCCCAAGGACCGCGTCTGGTTCGGTTTCATAACCCGAAAAAAACTCCTCATAGGCACTGACAACTCTTTTGGGCGTGTCAATCAAGCCTTCCCTTTCGGGGTCATCGCCAGCCCATTCAATGAGGGTCCTAACCGCGATTTCTGCCGCTTGTCTGGTTGGTTTTGTCACAAAAAGTCTCCATAAATTCCACAATATTTCAGGACGATAACGCCATCGGCCCGGATCAAAATTTTGCTCTGGTATAAGGTATAGAATGGTTTGCAAACTGAACGAAAATGCCGTTTCCCGCTGACTTTTACGCACTTTAATGCCGGTTCCGGCGCGCATTACCCTCAAAGACGCCTGTGATGAAATGGCGGTGTTATAATATAACGTTTTTGACGGTGCAATCCAGGCTTGTGAAGATGAGCCGGCCTGCGTCCATATGCCTGAAAACGTCTCCGTTTACGGGGCAGTACCTGCGGCGTTTTGTGCATTTTGGCGTGACAGGGCAATATACCTGCTGTCCACGCCTGCTGGTCTTGTTACACTGGCGAACGTGGGCGCTTTGAGGTCTTTGGGGAACGCTGATGACGGTTCAAAAGAAAACCGCACTTGTTGCTGGTGCAACCGGCGTTGTTGGCCGGAACCTTTTGAAATATTTGGTTGAAATGGATGATTGGGATGTCATTGCTGTCTCGCGCCGGACGCCAGACGTTAAAGGTGATTACCGTCATATTGCTGCGGACCTGCTTGACCCCGCCGATTGCAAAGATAAGCTCGGTCATGCCTTCGGCGTCACACATATCTTTTTTGCCGCTTACCTGCAAATGGCCACGGACGCTGAAACCGTGCCGCCGAATATCGCCATGCTGCGTAATCTCTTGGATGCAGTGGAACCTGTGTCGCCCGCGCTGGTGCATGTTAATTTGATGCAAGGTAGCAAATGGTATGGCAATCACCTTGGCCCCTATAAAACCCCTGCTGAAGAAGACGATCCGCGCCATATGCCGCCGAATTTTTACTATGATCAGCAAGACCATGTCATTGCCCGGTCAGCTGCTAATTCCTGGTCATGGTCAGCGGCTCGGCCCCATGGTATTTGCGGTTTTGCGCTTGGCAACCCAATGAATTTGATCATGGTTGTTGCCATCTATGCCAGTATCTCTAAAGCGTTGAACTTGCCGTTGCGTCATCCAGGCTCGGTTGCCAATATGAAGGCGATTTATCAAACCACAGATACGGCGCATCTTGCCAAAGCTGCGGTGTGGATGTCCACCGATGCCCGCTGCCAGGGTGAGGCTTTCAACATTACCAATGGCGATCTTTTCCGTTGGTCAAATATGTGGCCTGCCATCGCTGATTATTTTGAGATGGAAGTGGCACCGCCGCAGCACATCAATTTAGAACGGATGATGGCGGATAAGGCAGGGCTTTGGGCCGAAATTGTGCAGCAGCATGGCTTGCAAGACATCGCCTTTGATCAATTGGTTTCCTGGCGTCATGGCGATTTTGTGTTCACGCCAGAATTCGATGTTGCCTCTTCGATGACCAAGGCCCGGCAGTATGGCTTTCATGATGTTGTTGATTCTAAAGCGATGTTTCATGCGTTATTTGATGAATTGCGGGCCAACCGCATTATCCCCTAAAGTCAATAAGGGCGCGATACCTTTTGCGCCTCACTCTGCCGAAAACATCTGCCAATAAGCCATCCTGAATGTAAATTTATTGCGTATCTGAGGGAGTAAAACATGTCACATAAAAATTTGACTATCCGCAACGTTACGGTCCGCGCTGTGAACATTCCCTTAAAGCGGCCAGTGGTCGCCCTTTTAGGGCAATTTACCCATTGGGTTGCCGTTGTTGTTGATATTGAAACAGAAGGCGAGGTTCGGGGCCGGGGGTATATTTGCCCGTATTTGGCGGGAACTGCATCGGCGTTCGTGCGGGTGGCCGAAATGCTAGGTGAAGCCTGGATCGGGCGCACCATTGCGCCCGCAAAAATGTTTGATGAAGGCATGCACAAGATTTTGACCATTGGCCAGAATGGTGTCGGTCTTGGCGGCTTGGCGGCGATGGATGTGGCCTTGTGGGATACCTTTGCCAAAGCCCATGACATGCCTTTGGCTGTTGCCTTGGGCGCTGAAATCGCGCCTGTGAAGGCCTATAATTCCTGTGGGCTGTGGTTGAAAGACCCGGCAGAATTGGCGCAGGAGGCGGTGGAACTGCGCGATCAGCACGATTTTACGGCAGTGAAGATGCGTTTTGCACGCCGCACCATGGCCGAAGATGTGACCGCTGCCCGTAATGTTATCAGTGCCATTCCCGGCACAATTGTGATGTCTGATTTCAATCAAAGCCTATCCTATAGCGAGGCAGTTAATCGCTTGCGGGCGCTTGATGATGAGGGGCTCTATTGGTTTGAGGAGCCGCTTGTCTACAGCAACTTGGCGGGCTGTGCCCGGCTGTCAGAGAAAATGCGCACACCAATTATGCTGGGTGAAAACTTCCACGGCCCGCGCGACATGCATGAAGCCTTGAAGGCGCGCGCCTGCGACATGGTTATGCCTGACTTGATGCGGATTGGTGGGGTGACGGGCTGGATGCGTGCCGCCGCCATCGCGGCGCAATATGGTGTCGAGGTCTCTAGCCACCTTATGCCAGAGATTTCAGCACATTTGATGCTGGCCACGCCAACACGTGGCTGGTTGGAATGGACGGATTGGCTTGAGCCAATTTTGAAAGACCCCTTTCAGATCACCAACGGTGATGTGATTGTTCCTGATGCGCCTGGCGTTGGCATTGAGTGGGATGAAGCGGCGTTGGCGCGATACGCCCTTTGATAACCGCGCGTAAGCGTATCTTAAAAGACAGGCCTGTGTTGGCGCGGCGTCAAAGGTCGCTTATGGGGGGTGATTGCTTGGCGACGTCGTGCAGGGTCATGGCCGGTTGAAAAACCAAAAGCGACAATGCCGTTGACAAGCGTCACAAGCTGTCGCCTGCAAGCACTTGTCAGCGCGGCAATCCTCCATACACTGTTGTGCTTGGGTTTTATCGACAGGCAGCAAGACCTGCGGGGTAAGGGGAGCAGACATGGCGTATGAAGATATCGACTGCCAAACAACAGATGGGGTGATGACCATCACCTTAAACCGTGCGGACAAACTAAACGCCCTATCGCGGCCGATGCGGCATTCTTTGTTGGCCGCTTTCGATCAGGCTGACGCGGATGATGATGTGCGGGCGGTAATTGTCACCGGTGCGGGGCGGGCATTTTGTGCGGGCGCGGACCTGAGCAAAGGGGCGGAAACATTTGATTATGAAAAACGTGGGGAGTTAAGAGACGACGGCTTGAACCGCGATGGCGGCGGCCTGGTGACCTTGCGGATCTATGCCTCAAAAAAGCCTGTGATTGCAGCCATCAATGGCCCGGCGGTGGGTTTTGGGGCAACCATGACTTTGCCGATGGACATTCGTCTGGCCTCAAGCGCTGCCCGTATCGGTTTTGTGTTTACCCGCCGAGGTGTCGTGCCAGAGGCGTGCTCGTCGTGGTTTTTGCCGCGTTTGGTGGGGATCTCGCAAGCGTTGCAATGGACGATCTCGGGGCGGATCTTTTCAGCCGAAGAGGCGCAGGCGGGCGGCCTCGTGAGCGAGGTTCTGTCGCCAGATAATCTATTGCCACGGGCGCAGGAAATTGCCGCTGAAATTGCGCAAAATACCTCTGCTGTTTCGGTGGCCATGACTCGTCAGATGATCTGGCAAATGCTTGGTGAAGCGCATCCGATGGCGGCGCACCGTGTTGAGTCGCGCGCCATGCAGCAGATGGGGCAAATGGCGGATGCACGCGAGGGGATCCAGTCATTTTTGCAAAAACGTCCGCCTGAATTCCCGTTGCGTGTCAGCACCGATATGCCCGCTGTTTATCCCTGGCAGGCAGCCCCTGAATTTGAAGACTAAGGACAGCTTAGCCGGCGAATTACGCCATTTAAGAGGTATCAGCAGCGTATGGAAATGCCTGATCTTGTGACAATTGCCCAGCGGTCTGTTTTGATCCCCGATCCGCAAGACTGCACCGATAATGCTGACTCTTTGGCTCTCTTGGAAGCGTTGTTTGATGCCCTTGTCCGGCGCCGACCTGATGGCCAGTTTCAGCCTGCCCTGGCGGCCCATTGGCAGGTGTCTGAAGATGCCCGCTGTTGGCGTTTTAGCCTGCGCGAGGGCCTTACCTTTCATGATGGCACAGCGATTGATGCCAACGTGATGGGCGCCTCGATTGCGCGTATGCAGCGCCCTGATGTGGGTGCAACCCTTGGCGCGCCTGCCGTTTGGGGGCAGTATTTAGGTGGTGCACAGATTACCGCGATTGATGCGCTCACCCTGGAAATTAAGACCCAGAACCCTTCTGCCGACTTGCTGGATATCCTCGTTTCTGGCTATGCATTGCCGACGGATCGGGTCGATCAACCTGGCTTTCTTGATGCCCCTATTGGCTCTGGTGCTTACCGGTTTGTGCGCCGTCGGGGCGATGGCGCATTGATCATGGAACGGAACCCCGATTGGTGGGGCGGTAAGGTGGCAAATCGGTATTTGGCCTGGGTTGCCATTGGCGATCGTTCTGACCGTGAGCAAGCGCTGCGATCAGGCCGCGTGAGTGTCGCGAGTAAACTATCACCTCTGCCTGATTACGGCGCGGCGGTTACCTGTCAGCGGCATATTGATCCGACAGGTATCTTGCTGCTGTTAAATGCTGCCCGTGGGCCGTTCACAGATCCCAGGGTGCGGCGCGCGGTTAATCTGGCGGTCGATCGCCCGGCTTTAATTGATCAGGTATTACAGGGTGCCGGGCAGCCGTTAAATGGTTTTGTGAGCCCCGTTCACATGGGCGCCGTGATCACGGATGACGGCGGCCAATTTGACCGCAGCGCTGCGCAACGGTTACTGCACGCGGCCGGATTTGCAAAGGGCTTAACCCTGCATATTGATTGTCCAACGCGCCTGCCTGATGAAGCAGAGGCCCTGACCAACGCCCTTGGCGCGCAGTTGTCGCAGGTGGGCATTACGTTACAGCGCCATGTGATCGCGGATCGAACCGCCTATGCAGAGGCGGTACGGGACAAGCAGATCCATGATCTGTGCATTTTTGATAGCAGCCCGATGAGCACCTTTCGTGTGCTTTATGAAAAGATTGACAGCCGGCAGCGGGGGTCGTGGTGGCAAGGCTATCAAAATAGCGTGGTTGAGGCGCGCTTAGACGTTGCAAAATCAACCTTAGACCGGACTGCGCGTGCTGCTCTATATCAGGCCAGCTATCGTGATTTGCAAGCCGATCCGCCATGGTTGACGCTGTACAATCATCAGCTGGCAACAGCCATTTATGGGGTGCATGCAGGCTGGCAGATGCGTGCGGATGGGGTGCTAGATGTCTCGCTGTTGCCAAAGATTTCCGCGTCTCTCGATCGATAGCGCTCGCCCCACTGATCCCCTGTGATCACAGCGCGTACTGGTGTTTACCGCTTGCAAGCTGTGATGGCCTTCGGCCAAGATGATGACTGAGGGCGGCGCCAGGATCGGAGCCGATGGC
Source organism: Nisaea sp. (assembly GCA_042088965.1). Taxonomy (GTDB): domain Bacteria; phylum Pseudomonadota; class Alphaproteobacteria; order Thalassobaculales; family Thalassobaculaceae; genus TMED26. Next base: position 9,192 of record JBELLC010000072.1, read on the forward strand.
AGTTGGGGGTTTTCATGAGTGATGATGTGGTGGGGGCTTTTGTTCCCGGGCCGCGCGCTGAAATTCAAGGCGCCGCTGCGGGTGCTTTAAAGGGCCTTCGTTTTGCGGCCAAGGATTTATTCGATGTTGCAGGCTATGTCACGGGTGGCGGCAATCCGGCTTGGGCCGAAGGTCGCACGCCAGCGACGCAGCACGCATGGGCAGTTGCCCGCTTGCTATCCGCAGGGGCGGATCTGGCAGGTAAAACCATCACCGATGAGGTGTCACTTGGTATTCTTGGGGAGAACCCATTTTACGGCACGCCGTTAAATAGCGCTGCCCCAGCTCATGTGCCGGGCGGCTCATCTTCGGGCTCAGCGGCGGCAGTTGCAGGCGGCCTTGTGGACATTGCACTGGGCACAGATACCGGTGGTTCGGTCCGCGTACCTGCCAGTTTTTGTGGACTTTATGGCATCCGGCCCAGTCATGGACGGGTGCCAATAGATGGCATGATGGCGCAAGCGCCCAGCTCTGATACCATAGGCTGGTTTGCCCGTGATGCGGCCACGTTCGCGCGTGTCTCAGCGGTTATGTTGGCCGATGATGGCGGCACAATACCGCACCGTCTGGTGATTGCCGGGGATGCTTTTGGCTTTGCTGAAGACGCGGTACAGGCCGCACTTGCGCCTTGGTTGGAGGGGTTTGTGCCGCGCTTTGACAGAGTTGTTGAGGAGATAATGGCTCCCCCTGGTTTGTCTGTGTGGGGGCGGGCCCAGCGGACCTTGCAACCAGCAGAAGCCTGGACGACGTTCCGCGATTGGCTGGACCGCGATAACCCCCCGCTGGCCTTTAACGTGGCGCGTGGCTTGATCATGGGGGCCACCGTCAGTGATAGCGACCGGCAATGGGCGGGCTTGATGCGGCAAGAAGCGCGGGCACGATTGCGCGCGCTGGTGCCGCCGGGCACTGTCTTGGTGATGCCGACGACGCCGTTTGCTGCCCCTAAAAAGGGTCTGCCTCTGGTGGCACAAAATGCCTTGAGGGAACAGATTTTATGCCTCTGTGCCCATGGTGGTCTGGCGGGCTTACCACAAATAAACCTGCCGGCGGTAAAACTTGAAGATGGCCGACCGGTTGGCGTATCGCTGTTGGCAAGCCCTGGCCGCGATATGGACCTTATCCGCTTAGCAGAAGTTTTGGAGGCATCATGATGGCTGATTTAACGCCTAATATTCCTGAAGTGGTGGCGGAAATTCGCGCCAAGTTTGAGGCCTATGAGCAAGCCTTGATTGATAAGGATGTTGATATCTTAGATGCCACGTTCTGGCAGTCACCGCATACCATCCGGCTGGCGATGAACGAGCATGGCTATGGCTTTGATGAAATCCACGCGCACCGGGTCGCGCGGCCCCCCGGACCAGGGATTAAAGAAGAACGTCTGCGTTTAGATATTTTGACCCTTGGGCGGGATTTTGCCACCGTCAATCTGGTCTTCAAAGTGCGTGGTAAGGGGCTTGTTGGCCGTCAAAGCCAAACATTCGTGCGCTTTCCAGACGATGGCTGGAAAGTGGTCAGCGCTCATGTCTCCACCACCGACGGCAGCACGTTGTGGTGAGGGCGCGCGCGGGTCATAATATGCGCTGACGGGTTAAGCGTTCTCGGCGGCGCGTCTTCGTTCGCGGTGTAGCGAATAAAGCCCGGCGGTGATGATGATCAGGGTGCCAATGGTTGTGGGCACATCTGGCAGCTCGCCGAACAGCAGAAAACCGAGCCCGATGGCCCAAATCATGGCGGTGTAGCGAAATGGCGAGACAAAGCTGATATCGCCCGCCCGCACTGCCATAACCGAAAACAGATAGCCGCCAATGATGGCAACGCCAGCACCGCCGATATAGACCCAGGATGACAAGGTCACGGTGACCCAGTCAACGCCCGGCAGGTTTACCGCGCCAAAGCCGCAGATAGCAATGGCGGTGGCCAGAGCCACCGGTAATGACGGCACATCTTTCGACAACTGGCGGGTGGCGATTTCGCGGCAGGTAACCGCGATCACCGCTGCCAACGCCCACAGAGAATGGATGGAGAAACCGTCCATGCCTGGCTGGACAATGACCAGCACACCGCACAGCCCCATGAGAATCGCGCTCCAGCGTCGCCAACCCACAGGTTCGGCCAGGAACAACGCCGCCGCCATGGTGACCGTCAGCGGTAAGGCTTGCAGAATAGCGGTGATATTGGCCAGCGGCATTTGCCCCAGCGCGGTTAAAAAGCAAATCGTCGCCACGACCTCTGCTGCGACCCGCGCCAGAATAATCTTTTTATCGCGTCCCTTCAGCTTGACGATCAGCACGCCCGCCCGCCATGCCATGAGGGCGATCAAGGGCGCTGTCACACTGCCGCGCAGGACAACAGCTTGGTAAATGCTCATCTCCGCCAAGAGCCCTTTCATCAACCCATCATTTAGAACAAAGGCAAGCATGCTGAACGCCATCAACAGCGCCCCACGGGCGTTTAAAGACCTTGGCATGGCCATATTCCTCGTTTCAATTTTTTATTTTCAGCCGGACCATACAGATTTTTTGGCGAACAGCTATCTTCGCCTGGCATTATTCGGAGGGTAAGGCAGGGCGGCCCCGTTTGGGCTTGCCTTGGCGTCAATTGAAAAATGAGATAGACGCCAGCGCTTTGCTTTAGGATATATAGAGACCGGTTTCACATCTGGCGGTGCTTCGGTGGCGCCGCCATTATTTAAAGGATTTCCCATGCCCAAAGGTTACATGATCAGCGCCCACCGCAGCACGGCTAACCCTGAAAAAGCGACGGCCTATCGGGCGTTGGCGGTGCCTGCGCTTGAAGCGGCAGGCGGCACTTTCCTCGCGGCGGGTGGCCGCGTGGTTGCCAAGGAAAATGGCCGCGAGGAACGCACCATCTTGATTGAATTTGACAGTTTCGAGGCTGCTGTTGCGGCCTATGAAAGTGATGCCTATCAAGCGGCGCTGGCGGCATTAGATGGCGGCGCAGATAGAGATATCCGGTTGTTCGAAGGCGTCTGATAAAGTGCCGTCATCGCCCTCAACCTAGCGGCATGAGTCCAAGCTTATGGAATAAGATAGAGGCTGCCGCCGCCCTGGCCAGATTCCAATGCGTCATGGGCGCTGGCAGCATTCTCAAGACGGACGCCTTGCAGGTCAGGCAACACGAATGCACCGGCATGAAAGGCCGCAAAAGCGGCGGCTGCCATCGCTGGATAGGCATTGCCATCATTCAGATAGTGGAACAGGATCGGGCGGCTTACTGTGAGCGATTTTTCGGCAAGCTGTGACATGGCCACAGGGTCTGGCGAACCGGATGATTGGCCAAAATTCACCAAATGGCCAAGGGTTTTAAGCGCCGCAAATGAGTTCTGAAAGGTTTTGGCACCAACAGAATCATACACGATATCAACACCAGCCCCCCCGGTAATTGCCCTAATCTGATCGATGAAATCCGCTTGCTCGTAAACCAGTGCATGGGCGCAGCCATAGGCTTTCGCGAGATCGGCTTTTTCGGCTGTGCTGACGGTGCCAATGACACGTGCGCCGATGGCATGGGCGTGCTGACACAGTAAGCGGCCAACCCCGCCGCTGGCGGCTGTGACCAAAATAGTTTGGCCAGCCTGAAGCGCTGTGACTTTTTTCGTCAGCATTTCAACGGTCAGCAGACGCGAGAAGTTTGTGGCCACCAAAGCATCAGAGACATAATCAGGCAATTTTACCGCCATGCTTTCTGGCAAAACCCTGTGACTGGCGTAAGCTCCATAACCCGCGGTGACATAGCCGACGCGGTCGCCAACTTTAAAGTCCGATGTGCCAGGGCCGACATCCTCAACAACGCCCGTTGCTTCCAGTCCGGGGATACCGGGAAGTTGAAGGGTTTTATAAAGGCCAGAGCGCACGTAGATATCGTGAAAATGTACCCCAATGGCGGTTTGCCGAAGGAGGATTTCCCCTGGGCCCGGACTGGCAACTGTGACCTCTTGGACCTGTAAAACATCTGAAGGGCCATACTCGGTTAGGACAATTGCGTGTGCCATCTTGTCGTTTCCCAAATTTCTAGTGACGATTAAGCTGTTTGCATTGGCAGGTCTGGGGCCATGGCCCATTCGCTCAGGGAGTTATCGTAAATAAAGAGCTTCTGGAACCCCAGCTGATAAAGCACAAATGCATCCAACGTCGCCGCAATGCCGCCGCCGCAGTAATTAATGATGTTAAGGTCAGGCGTGATATTGTGATCATTAAAGATCTGTAAGGCCTTCTGTGGCTCGATCAATTTGCCTGTTTCAGGATCTACAAGCCTGTGAAAGGGAATGTTCAAACTATTGGTGATATGTCCGGGGCGTCCATAGCGGGTGTTGTCGCCAACATGGATATCAGCTGTTAAGGCGTTTAGCAGAACCGATCTGTCATCATGGATCGCTGCCAGAACAGTATCCTTATCGACAAAAACCTCTGGCATTTCCGTGGCTGAAAAATCAGCGGCAGGGAAATGCGTCTCTGTCTGGTCGATGGGCAGGCCCAGCCGCTGCCATTCGCCAAAGCCGCCATCGAGAATACTGACGTTTCGATATCCCAGGACATGAATCATCCACCACATGCGCGTTGCCCATTGCATGCCATTTCGCGCATATAAAACAATATGATGCGGGTCGCCGATACCTTGCTGTTTAAAGTCATCAGCAAGCCGTGATAGTTTCGGTAAGGTGAAGCTATAGGGACTGTCACCGTCAGACAGGTCATTTTGCAGGTCCAAATAGGCCGATTGCGGAATATGTGCCGCCCGATAATCGGCAAGACCGCTGCCCACATCATAGGGCTTTGTGGGGTGATCATCGGTGTAATAGAGATAGGTGGTGCAATCATAAATCCGCAGTGTTGGATTGCCGATCTGGTCCTTTAACCAATCGCAGTCGACGATCGCATTTGGGTGTTGCCAATGGATTTGATCTGCTTGGCGCGCAGTGTGCTTTGGGGGCCGTGTCAAGGCAGAGGTCCTCGCGGTGTCAGAGGGAAGTATTTTGCGGTTATCCCCAATGTTCCCTGTTTAAGGCGCTTGCGACAATCCTTAAAATGGTCAACCTTGTTTTCCACGCTGTGCCAATGGCTTGGCCTGCGGCCGCAACCTCGATTTATGACGATATGGACCTCAAAACATATGACAAAAACAGTTTTGATCACGGGCGCGGCCCGCGGTATTGGCCTTGCAACCGCAGAAATATTTGCTGAGAACCAGTATAATGTGGTGCTGCTGGACCGAGACGTTGACGCTTTAAAAGCGGCGGGTGCGCAATTACCAGCGGCCCTGTGCCTGCCCGTTGATATCTCAAACGCCCAAGCAGGCGGTCAGGTGGCCGCAGACATCAAAGCGCATTTTGGACGCTTAGACTGCTTGGTTAATAATGCCGGTGTCGCGGATTTTGGAGCAATTGAAGACTGTGATGTGGGCGCCTGGCGGCGGGTGATGGAAACCAATCTTGATGGGATGTTTTACCTATCGCAAGCTGTCACGCCGCTGCTGCGGGAGGCGCGGGGTTGTCTTGTGAATATCGCCTCAATTTCTGGCCTGCGGGCATCAACCTTGCGCGTTGCTTATGGGACCTCGAAGGCTGCCGTGATGCATTTGACACGGCAACAGGCTGTTGAACTGGGGGAATATGGTGTGCGGGCAAATTGTGTTGCCCCCGGCCCGGTGCGGACCAAACTGGCGATGGCGGTCCATAGCCAAGATATTATTGATGCCTACCATGATGCGATCCCGTTGAATCGTTATGGCACGGAGCGTGAAATTGGCAACGCTATTTATTTTCTGTGCTCGGAAAACGCCGCCTATATCACCGGTCAAACGCTGGCCGTCGATGGTGGGTTCGATGCCAGTGGTGTGGGGTTGCCAGCGCTGCGACGGACCTAGTTTTTGATGGATCATGAATTTTAAAGCCAGCTAGTGCAATTGTATCGTCGTTGATCGAATGTCAGCGGTCTAAACGATTGCCGATCCGCTATCTATTCCCATGGTAATCAGACGTCTGTGCCGCCTTTGTGGATGGCAGACGGCACCGCCAGAACATGAGGTGCGCACTATGCCCGTCGTGACAGTAACATGAATGGATGGCTACGATGCGATGACGCGCGCGCAATTATGCGCCCGCCTGACCGATGCTGTCACCGCCACGATCGCCGCCCCGCTTGGCGTTATAACAGTGATCATCAATGAAGTGCCTGCTGCAAATTTTATGCGTGGCCGCCAGCAACAATGGGTGGCGATTGCCCGCGCCATTGCGATGGAACCAGAGGTTATCCTGTTTGATGAGC
>JBELLC010000073.1:0-9040 GCA_042088965.1 Nisaea sp.
TCGGCGTGAGCGGCGCGTTGCGACGGGCTGTTTGGATCACCATTGGTGCTGCGATCATGTGGGGGCTGTGGTGGTGGCCGTTGCGCTGGCTGACCGGCCATGCCCTTGGCGTTATGGCCACCTCAACGTTGGTTTACGGGGCAGGCGCCCTGGTTTTGCTGCCATTTGTGATGCATTGCCGCGGGGCGTTCAGGTCTGGGGGGCTGGCGTTACGCTGTTCCGCAATACTTTTTGCGTTAACCTTGGTCAGCTGGAATTTGGCCCTCATCTGGGGGCAAGTCGCGCGCGTTACCTTGTTATTTTATCTGTCACCTGTTTGGGCGGTTCTGCTCGCCTATTGGCTTCTGGGGCAGGTGCCGGACCGCGGGCGGGTGATGGCCATCTTTCTGGGCGTTGGCGGGGCGGTGGTTTTGTTTGCGGGACCGGCATTATTTGGTGATATCGGACCGTTTACCAAAGGTGATTGGCTGGGGATGGCAGCAGGGTTTTTATTTGCCGCCAGCATCGTGAGCGCCCAAAAACTCTCTGGTAAGGTTGCCGCTGTGCCGCAGGCCTTTACTGCTTTGGTGCTGGCGGCGGTGATTTCTGGCCTGCTTGGTGGTGGGGCAAGCCTCTGGATGCAGCCACCCTCGGGGGTGATCCTGCTGGGTGCCCTAGGGATTGCGGCGGTGATTATGGTGCCGGGTATCGTCATGCTCTTGCATGGCGGTAACCATCTTGAGCCCAGTCGGGTGACGCTATTATTATTGTTAGAGGTTCCTGTTGCGGCAATTTCAGCTGCGCTTTTGGCCGATGAACCGCTTAACTTTCTGCATGCCGTGGCGGGAGCAATGATTGTTTTGGCCGCAATCTTGGAAAGTCGGACGGCACGGATTTAAAGTTCTTAACCATGCGCCATTGTGCCGCGCCCCAGCCGTGTTATAAAACCCAATACATGTGAGTGAGTTGCGATGTCTGATTTTCCTGAAGTACTTGTGTTGAACGGCCCTAATCTCAATATGTTGGGCGTGCGTGAACCGTCGATTTATGGTCATGAGACGTTAGCAGACATCGAATCAATGTGCCTTGAGCGGGCAGCGAGTCTTGGCCTTGCCGTTGACTTTCGACAGTCCAATTTTGAAGGTGAGCTGGTCGGTATGATCCAGCAGGCGCGCGACCGGGCAGCTGGGATTGTGATCAATCCCGCGGGCTATACCCATACCAGTGTGGCCATTCATGATGCCTTAAAATTGTCAGATTTACCGGTTATCGAAGTGCACTTAAGCAACCCGCATCAGCGGGAGTCTTTCCGCCACGTATCCTATGTGACAGCGGTGGCGCGCGGAACCATTGCCGGCTTTGGTAGCCATGGATATGTGCTGGCCCTTGATGCCATGGCACAGCTGCTGGAGCGAGACGGTTAAAACCCCAACTCACCCTTGAGGGGAGCAAAAATGACAACAAAAATTGACCAGGATTTGATTCGGAATCTGGCCAGCTTGCTTGATGAAACCGGCTTGGGGGAAGTGGAATACGAAGTTGATGGCCTGCGGGTGCGAGTCGCCCGCCCAACGGTCGCGGCAGCGGCCCTGCAGACAACGCCGAGCGGCGCGCCTGCCGGGCAACCAGCAGCCGAGCCGGTGGCAGCGCCGCCAGTGTCGTTGGCGGCCCACCCAGGGGCTGTTAAATCGCCGATGGTGGGGACAGTCTTTACCGCCTCAGAGCCAGGTGCACCGCCCTTTGCGTCTGTTGGCGGGCAAGTCGCCGCTGGCGATACCTTGATGATTGTCGAAGCGATGAAAGTGATGAATGCGATCGTTGCGCCGCGCGCGGGGACGGTGCGTCAAATCTTGGTTGAAAATAACCAGCCAGTTGAATTTGACGAAGTCCTCATGGTGATTGAGTAGGTCGCCGCTATGTTCGAAAAGGTATTGATTGCTAATCGCGGCGAAATTGCGTTGCGAATTCATCGCGCCTGCCGTGAGATGGGAATTCGCACAGTTGCGGTGCATTCGACCGCAGATGCAGATGCGATGCATGTGCGATTGGCGGATGAAAGTGTTTGCATTGGCCCACCGGCGGCCCGTGACAGTTACTTGAATATCCCAGCGATTGTCTCCGCAGCAGCGATCACAGGCGCAGACGCCATCCATCCAGGTGTGGGTTTTTTATCCGAAAACGCGCAATTTGCTGAAATTGTGAATGCCCATGGCATTGTTTTCATTGGCCCCAAAGCGGACCATATACGGTCCATGGGTGATAAGATCGTCGCCAAGGAAACGGTCAGCAAGCTCGGTATCCCATGTGTCCCTGGCTCAGATGGTGCTTTGCGCGACGCCGCGCATGCAACCGAGATGGCCGCTGAAATTGGTCTGCCTGTGTTGATTAAGGCAACATCTGGCGGCGGTGGGCGCGGCATGAAAGTTGTCCATAGCCTTGAGCAAGCCGCAGAGGCGTTCAACATGGCCCGTCAAGAGGCCAAAGCAGCGTTTGGTGATGATCAGGTCTATATGGAAAAATACCTTGATACACCGCGCCATATCGAAATTCAGATTCTTGCTGATGACCATGGCAATGTGATCCATCTGGGCGAGCGTGATTGCTCATTGCAGCGTCGCCATCAAAAAGTGTTGGAAGAAGCCCCATCCCCCGCCCTTAATGCGGGCGCTCGGGAGGACATTGGCCGTATCGCCGTTGATGCTGTCAAAGCGATGGGATATTGCGGCGTTGGCACCTTGGAATTTCTCTATCAGGATGAGCAATTTTATTTCATTGAGATGAATACCCGCCTACAGGTTGAGCATCCCATCACCGAGGCAGTAACGGGCATTGATCTGGTACGCCAGCAAATCCAAGTGGCGGCGGGCGCTCAGCTTACCCTCGAGCAAGCGGCGGTGCGCTTCGATGGACACGCCATTGAGTGCCGGATTAATGCCGAGAACCCACGCAACTTTATGCCAACACCGGGGCGAATTTCTGATTATCACGCCCCGGGGGGGCTTGGGGTCCGTGTCGACTCTGCCCTTTACGCAGGGTATTCGGTGCCGCCGTATTATGACAGCCTGGTGGCAAAACTGGTGGTGCACGGGGCCAACCGTAATGAATGCTTATTGCGCTTGCGCCGGGCCTTGGAGGAGTTTGCGATTGGGGGTATTGAGACCACAATTCCGCTGCACCAAGATCTGATTGCCGCTGCTGACTTTCTTGACGGCAACTATGATATTCACTGGTTGGAAAAGTTTTTTTTGCCGAAGTTAGATGAAAAATAACGGTAAAAATTTTTTCCGAGTGATCCCACCCTTGACATTGTGAAGCGGAGTTCTTACATCGCTGGCACTCGAGCAGGAAGAGTGCCAATGACAGATAAGGCTTGGTACGCTTACCTGAGTTTTTTGGTTTTGCTCGTCTTTAAAGAGCAACCTTTTAAATGTGTATGGAGGAAATGGAATGAAGTTTAGGCCGCTTCATGATCGCGTCGTTGTGCGTCGCTTGGAAGGTGATGAGAAATCTGCCGGTGGAATTATCATCCCCGACAGTGCCAAGGAAAAGCCGATGGAAGGCGAAGTGATCGCCGTCGGTTCTGGCACGCGAAATGATAAGGGCGATGTGGTCGCTCTGGACGTTAAGGCGGGTGACACCGTTTTGTTTGGCAAATGGTCAGGGACCGAAGTCAAGATCGATGGGCAAGACCTGTTGATTATGAAGGAATCTGACATCATGGGCATCGTTTAAGATCGCCATATTTTACTGCCACACCTGTTTACTCCCGAGAAAGGAATCTCAGACCAATGGCTGCGAAAGACGTAAAATTTAGCTCAGAGGCACGCGACAAAATGCTGAAAGGCATTGATACCCTCGCCGATGCCGTGAAAGTGACCCTTGGCCCGAAAGGCCGTAATGTTGTGCTTGATAAGGCATTTGGCGCACCACGCATTTCCAAAGACGGCGTGACTGTTGCCAAAGAAATCGAGCTGGCAGACAAGTTCGAAAACATGGGCGCACAAATGGTTCGTGAAGTTGCCTCAAAGTCAAATGACAATGCTGGCGATGGCACCACCACAGCAACTGTTTTGGCACAAGCAATCGTCCGCGAAGGCTCAAAAGCTGTTGCCGCTGGCATGAACCCGATGGATCTGAAACGCGGCATCGATCTGGCCGTTGAAAACATCGTGACCGCCCTTGGCAAATCTTCAAAGAAAATCTCCACCTCTGCTGAAGTTGCGCAGGTTGGAACGATTTCTGCCAATGGCGAAGCCGAAATCGGCGAGATGATTGCCGAAGCGATGGAAAAAGTTGGTAATGAAGGCGTCATCACGGTTGAAGAAGCCAAAAGCTTGGCGACCGAACTTGACGTTGTTGAAGGCATGCAGTTTGACCGTGGTTACCTGTCACCTTACTTCATCACCAATGCTGACAAGATGATCGCTGAATTGGACAATCCATATATTTTGTTGCACGAGAAAAAGTTGTCGAACCTGCAAGCAATGTTGCCGGTTTTGGAAGCTGTCGTGCAGTCAAGTCGTCCGCTGCTGATTATTGCCGAAGACGTTGAAGGCGAAGCCTTGGCGACATTGGTTGTTAACAAGCTGCGTGGTGGCTTGAAGATTGCCGCTGTCAAAGCCCCTGGTTTTGGCGATCGCCGTAAAGCGATGCTGGAAGATATTGCCATCTTGACCGGTGGTACGGTTGTCTCTGACGACCTGGGTATCCAGCTTGAGAATGTCACTTTGGATATGCTCGGCTCATCAAAGCGGGTGCAAATCACCAAAGACGAAACCATCATCGTTGATGGCGTTGGCAAAAAGGCCGACATCAAAGCGCGTTGTGGTCAAATTCGTGCGCAAGCTGAAGAGACATCTTCTGATTACGACCGTGAAAAACTGCAAGAGCGGTTGGCCAAATTGGCTGGCGGTGTTGCTGTCATGCGGGTTGGTGGTGTCACCGAAGTTGAGGTGAAGGAACGCAAAGACCGCGTTGATGACGCCATGCACGCCACACGGGCGGCTGTTGAAGAAGGTATTGTCCCAGGGGGCGGTGTTGCGTTGATTTATGCGGCACGTGGCTTGGATAAATTGAGCCCAGAAAATAATGATCAGAAAGTTGGTATTGAGATTGTCCGCAAAGCAATCACAGCACCAGCCCGCCAGATCGCTCAAAATGCTGGCGAAGATGGTTCGGTCATTGTTGGCAAACTGCTGGAGTCCAAGGACAAGACCTGGGGCTTTGATGCGCAGAGCGGCACCTACACCGACATGGTCAAAGCTGGCATCATTGATCCTGCCAAAGTGGTCCGTACAGCCCTGCAAAATGCGGGCTCGGTTGCTGGTCTGCTGATTACCACCGAAGCCATGGTTGCTGATAAGCCAGAGCCAAAGGGCGCGGCTGGCGGCGGCATGCCAGGTGGCGGCATGCCTGATATGGGCGGCATGATGTAAGCAATCACGTGATTGCGTGATCGTGAAAAACACGAAAGGGCCCGGTGCTGTTGCGCTGGGCCTTTTTTTATGACCGAGGCGACACCGCCACGGTTCATCACCCAATGTCGATTAATCCCTTGGCCTGTAGATCTGCCAGCAGGCCAGGCCCGCTGTTAAAATGATGGGTTTGAAAACCAAGCGCTTTGGCGGTAGCGATATTGGCGGCACTGTCATCAATGAATAAAGTCGCGCCTGGATACAGGCCAAAGCGGCTAGCCGCGCGGTTAAAAATCGCCGGGTCAGGCTTTATCAGGCCTTCAACGCCCGACACCAAAACATCATCAAAACCCTGCAATATGGGGAAGCGTGCTTGGGTTGCGGGAAATGTCTCACGGCTAAAATTGGTCAATCCATAAATCTTCAGACCTTGGCGGCGAAAGGCCTCAAAAGCGGTTTGGCTTTCAGGGATGATGCCTGGGATCATCTCCTGAAAGCGGCCATAAAATGCCTCAATTTCAGCGCTATACGCTGGCCATGTGGCGATCAATTGCTGATTGGCCTCGGCGATGGATCGGCCGCGGTCCTGTTCCGCGTTCCAGGCTGCCGTGCAGATTGTCTCTAAGAACCTGTCAATTTGGGTTTCGTCAGCATGGCCGTCAGCGGTGACCAAAATCTTGCGATACAAATGCCGAGGATCCCATTGGATCAGCACATTGCCAACGTCAAACAATATTGCCTGTAACGGCGGTGCAGGCATGGGAGGGGCTAGTCAATGTCGGGCAGGCGAGCAAACCGTGCTGCTGCGCCGCGTTCGATGGCGGCGGCTGTCAGCCGATCAATGTTCAGCTGATGGCGCATCATCTCTAGTAAGCGCAATTCTTCTTGGGTGGCGACGCCATCAACGGCCACAACATCGCATGCTAAAGCATAGGCTGTTGGGTAAAGCCGTGGTGGCAAGCTTTCGTGAATCAGGCCAATAGCGACATCAATACCGTCATCTTCGCTCAGTAAACTGACGCAGGCGGCGGCAATCGCGCCAAAATTAGCACGCTGGAAATCGCTGAAAATCGGTAAAACCATCATCGTTTCGTCAATGGTCAACAACTCGGATTCGCGTACCTTGCCATCGGCAGCAGCGGCCAGAACCATTGCATAAATGAGCCCTGAATGATGATTTTGTAGCTGCATCTCGTCCAATCCATTGCTTATAAAATTGCGATAACAAAGTCTTAACGCGATCTGGTGCCGCTGTCACCTGCTGGTATATTGCTTATCATGGAACAGGTTCTCAATGTCATTTTACCCGTGTTTGCGATCATGGCGGCGGGTTATTTTAGCGGTTGGTTTGGGCTTTTCTCTGGGACGGCAACACGGGTTCTGAATGACTTCGTGTTTTATGTCGCCTTTCCAGCGATGATTTTTTTGTCGATGGCGCAAGCGCCGGTTGACGAAAGCCTAAATCTGCCGTTATTCGCGGCCTTTTTTGGGGGTGTGGTCGGGGTGGCGGTGATTGTTTTTGGGCGCGCGGCGCTGCGCAATCGGGCCAAACCCGCCGAAGATGTGGTGCGGGCGCTGAACGCCGCCTTTGCCAATACAGGCTATGTGGGGGTACCGCTGCTGGCGATTGCATATGGCGAGGCGGGCTTGCGCCCGGGCTTGACCTTAGCTGTTTATAATGCGGCATTGATGACAGCCCTTGGGGTTTTTCTGATCGAATTGGATTTAGGGCATCGCTACTCCCTATGGGCCAATTTGAAAAACGCTGGTTTAATGTTAACGCGCAACCCCTTGATGCTGGCAGCGGCGGGCGGTGTTATCTGGGCCATGTCTGGCTGGGCCCTGCCAGCGATGGTGGTGAATTTCAGTGATGTTTTGGGGGCGGCCGCGCCGCCGGTCGCATTGTTTGCCATTGGGCTGTTTATGTTTGATCGCCCTTTGGGCGATGGCTTGCCGGAAACCTTGTGGCTAACAGGTTTGAAATTACTGGTCCAACCGCTGATTGCTGCCTGGCTGGCGTTTGGCTTGCTCGCCCTGCCGCCCATGTCGGCGGCGGCAGTTGTGATCTGTGCGGCCTTGCCAACCGGATCATTGGTGTTTGTGATTGCTGAACGCTATGGCATTTTAGTCATGCGCAGCACAGCGGTCATCTTGGTGTCAACCCTGGCATCTGTTTTCACGCTGTCTGTGGTTTTAATGTTTCTTGGTCCTGTCACTGCTGGTCTACACTAATTTCGTGTCATTTTTTGAAGGATAAGATTGCTATGACGTCATTACCTGCTGATCCGCTTGCAGAGGGCGGTATCGCCGCCTTTGCTGTTGCTCTTCGTAATGGTGAGACAACCTCTGAAGCTGTTACCAAGGCCTATTTAGATCGGATTGCGATCTTGGATGCAAAACTTGGCGCCTATCAACATGTTGCCGCTGACACCGCGATGGCCACTGCCCGGGCGATGGATCAGCTCTTGCAATCAGGCACTGATCTTGGCCCGCTGATGGGGGTGCCGGTGGCCATTAAGGATATTTTCGCTGTTGATGGCATGCCGACAACCAATGGCTCACAACTGGATACCGCTGATATCACCGGCCCTGAGGGTGAATTTGTTTATGGTCTGAAGCGTGCGGGGGTGGTCATCCTGGGGAAAACCAAAACGGTTGAATTCGCCTTTGGGGCGACAGGGGTGAATGGCGTTCGAGGTACCCCCTGGAACCCTTGGGATGGAAACGTAAAGCGTGCGCCTGGTGGCTCATCAAGCGGCTCGGGGGTGGCGACTGCGGCCGGCCTCGCTGCCTTTACAATCGGGTCTGACACCGGCGGTTCGGTGCGAATCCCTTCTGCTTTCTGTGGTGTTTTTGGTCATAAAACAACCATTGGGCTGTGGCCAACTGATGGGGTTTTCCCCCTGTCACCGACGTTAGACACGGTCGGCCCGTTGTGCCGGACAGCAACCGATGCTGCCATTGTGCACGCGGTTGTTGGCGATTTGGAAATTCCCACAGCAGCGCATTTGGCAGGCTTGCGATTGGGCAAACCAAACAGCCACTTCTTTGATAATTTAGATCCCGAGGTCGCGGCTTGCTTTGACGCTGCCGAGGCAGCACTGGTTGCCGCTGGGGTTGAAATTGTGCCGGTTGACCTGCCAGATGCAAGCGAGCGGGCTATTTTGTTTAAAAACATCGTGCCGGCGGAGTTTATCGCCAGCTTAGGCCGCGAACGTTTTGAAGCCGATCATAGCCAAATGGACCCGGTAAGTGCGGCCCGAGCAGAGGTTGGCTTGAGTGTTGATGCTGTTTCTTATGTCAGCGCCCAGCAACGCCACAAAGAGTTACATTGGGAAGCGGCCGAATGCTTTGAAGATTTGGATGGTTGGATCACCCCAACGTCTCCTTGTCTGCCAATGCCGGTCAGTGATGTGGAAGATGCATCGGCGTTGAAGCTGGCCATGCTGCCGTCACAGAATACCCAAAGCGCCAATCTCTTTGGTATTTGTGCGATTAGCCTGCCGATCCATCAATTTGGGGCCAGTCTGCCTGTGGGGCTGCAATTAATGTGTCCAGCAGATTACGATTCCGAAGCCTTGGCGATTGGCATGGCCATGGAAGACCTCTTTGGGGATGTGCCGCATCCAGATCTCACTGATTTTATC
>JBELLC010000073.1:9140-15488 GCA_042088965.1 Nisaea sp.
TGCCGCAATCCCTTGCCGCGGCGGCCCCTAAACTTGGGTGCCGCCGACGGTAATGCCGTCAATCCGCAGGGTTGGCTGGCCAACGCCTACAGGCACACCTTGGCCGTCCTTGCCGCAGGTGCCGATTCCATCGTCCAATTCAAGGTCATTGCCGATCATCGAAATGCGTTTCATGGCATCGGGGCCGTTGCCGATCAGGGTCGCGCCTTTCACCGCAGGGCCAATTTTGCCATCTTCGATTAAATAGGCTTCGCTGGCGGAAAAGACGAACTTGCCGGAGGTAATGTCAACCTGACCACCGCCAAAATTAACCGCATACAAGCCCTTTTTCACAGATTTCAATATTTCTTCTGGGTCATGCTGGCCTGCCGCCATATAGGTATTGGTCATCCGTGGCATGGGGTGATGGCGGTAGCTTTGACGGCGACCATTGCCAGTTGCTGGGACGCCCATTAGGCGGGCATTTTGGCGATCTTGCATGTAACCGGTGAGGATGCCATCTTCGATCAAGGTGTTTTTCTGGGTTGGCGTGCCTTCGTCATCAATGCTGAGCGACCCGCGCCGGTCTGGTAATGTGCCATCATCAACGACTGTCACCCCTTTGGCCGCAACCTGCTGGCCCATAAGGTCGGAAAAGGTTGAGGTTTTCTTGCGATTAAAATCGCCTTCAAGGCCGTGACCGACCGCTTCGTGCAGCATCACGCCGGGCCAACCGGGGCCCAGCACCACATCCATTTCACCTGCAGGCGTGTCAATGGATTGCAGGTTGGTAAGCGCGATGCGCAAGGCTTCATCCACCTGGCTACGCCATTTTTTAGGGTCGAGGTATAGGTCATAGGGCACCCGACCACCGGCCCCATAGCCACCTGTCTCCATGCGGCCGTCTTGTTCGACAACGACCGACACATTGAGACGCACCAGAGGCCGAATATCGGCGAGGCGCGCGCCATCACCGCGAATGATTTGCACGGCTTGCCACTCACCGGACAGCGAAGCGGAAACTTGCCGGACGCGACTGTCAGCAGCGCGTGCATAGGCATCAATATCTTGCAGCAATTTGACCTTGGCCGCGAACTCAACGGCGGCCAGCGGGTTGTCGTCCACGTAAAGCGCACGATTCGTCGCTGCCGGCGCTGCATCCAAAGTGCCATTATGACCGCGGGTCACAGCGGCAACGGTGTCTGCCGCGCGTTTCATGGCAGCCATCGATAGGTCCGATGCATGCGCAAAACCGCGACTTTCATCTGCGACGGCGCGCAAGCCAAAACCTTGCGAGGTGTCAAATGACGCCATTTTCAGGCGGCCATCGTCATAAGCGAGGCTTTCCGATTGCCGGTATTCCAGGAACAGTTCGCCATCATTGGCACCGTGCAGGGTGTCCGTGACCAGTGCTTGCACTTGGCCCAAGTTCAGGTCCGCTTGTGCAAAAAACAATTCATCAGTGCGCGCCAAGTCGGCCATTGCATCTTCTCCTGTTAATCCTGGCACCGACCCATCGCTGCCGTTCCTTTGACATAGCTTTAGAATGGGAAAGTGTCGAGGGTTGGCAACTGCATCAGATCATTTTTGGACTTCCCTAACGGCATAAGAGGGCTGATACGTCCGTCAACGCTGTTGCCGTTAACAGTCTGTTGCGGCCTGTCTAATTTCAGTCACTGCGGCAATTTGGGTCGCTGAATATTGATTGGAGATGATTGCTTATTGATTTGAATCATGGCAGAAAATTGATCCGATGAGGTGACGAAGATGCGCCTCGACAAAAACGGAATCACAAGAGATGAAAACAATGCGTGTTGTAACAGGGTTTCGAGCATCGCTCGGGTTCGCGCTGGTCGCGATGTTGATGCTGGCCACTGCACCGGTCATGGCCAGTCAACCAACGCCATGGCAATTAAACTTCCAAGAGTTCGTGACGCCGGTTGGTGTTTTGGTGGAAGAATTTCACAACTTACTCCTGGTCGTGGAGTTTGGGATTGCGATTTTTGTTATCTTGTTGCTCGTTTACACGTGCTATCGCTTTCGTGCGGCATCTAACCCAAATCCATCAAAAACCACCCACAACACAATGATTGAGGTGTTGTGGACGGTGATTCCGGTGTTGATCTTGGTGGTGATCGCCGTGCCCTCGTTCAAACTATTGTATTTTATGGATAAAGCCGAGAATCCAGATATGACCGTTAAGGTGACGGCAAACCAATGGTATTGGGATTATGAATATCCTGACCAACAGGGACTGACCTTCTCGAGCTACATGTTAGACGCTGAAGAAGCAAAGGCGAATGGTGACCCACGGCTGCTTGGCGTGGACAATCCATTGGTCGTTCCCGTCGGGAAAAATATCCAAGTTTTGGTGACAAGCAACGACGTTATGCATTCTTTCTTTGTGCCGTCACTTGCGGTCCAAATTTATGGCATTTCGGGCCGGTCGAACGAAACCTGGATGCGGATCGACAAAGCGGGAACGTATTACGGGCAATGCAATCAGATCTGTGGCGTCAACCATTCCTTCATGCCGATTAAGGTGATCGCCATGGAAGATGCTGAATATGCAGAATGGTTGGTTCAGGCCAAACAAGAATTTGCAATGAATACTCCTTCACCTGAGTTGAAACTGGCGGCGGCGTCCCGATAAACCGAGACGCTGACCTATTGACACAAGCGGAGAAAATATAATGAGTGCGACTGCCGCGCATGTAGATGACCACGATCACGGTGCCCCAGCGGGTTTTGTGCGTCGTTGGCTTTATTCAACAAACCACAAAGACATTGGAAGCATGTACATCATCTTTGGTGGGATCGGCGGTATCGTCGGCCTGTTGATGTCAATTTACATGCGCATGGAACTGCAAGCCCCCGGCTTGCAATACATGACTGACGGCAATGTCTGGAACGTTTTGGTGACCGCCCATGGCCTGGTCATGGTGTTCTTCTTTGTCATGCCGGTGGTCATTAGTGGCTTTGGCAACTGGTTCGTGCCGTTGATGATTGGTGCGCCGGACATGGCTTTCCCACGGATGAACAATATCAGTTTTTGGCTGATGCCACCGGCCTTGATCCTGTTGGTGTTGTCGATGTTTGTTGAGGGTACCGGCGGGGCACCAGGGGTTGGTGCGGGGTGGACCATTTATCCGCCGCTGTCGAGCGCGCCGCAAACCGGCATGGCGATGGATTTGGCCATCTTCTCCCTGCACTTAGCAGGGGCATCATCGATTCTCGGGGCGGCCAATTTCATCACGACGATTTTCAACATGCGGGCACCAGGGATGACCTTGCACCGGATGCCATTGTTTGTGTGGTCGGTGTTGGTAACGGCCTTTTTGTTGCTGTTGGCGGTGCCTGTTCTGGCGGGTGCGATCACCATGCTGCTGACAGACCGGAACTTTGGAACCGCGTTCTTTGACGCTGCGGGCGGCGGCGATCCTGTGTTGTTCCTGCATTTGTTCTGGTTCTTCGGGCATCCTGAAGTGTACATCATGATCCTGCCTGCCTTTGGGATTGTTAGCCAAATCGTCTCAACCTTCTCACGCAAGCCTGTGTTCGGTTATCTCGGCATGGCCTATGCGATGGTGGCGATTGGGTTCGTCGGCTTTATCGTCTGGGCGCACCACATGTATACCGTCGGACTAGACGTTGATACGCGGGCCTATTTCACAGCGGCAACGATGGTGATTGCGGTGCCAACAGGGGTGAAGATTTTCTCCTGGATCGCGACCATGTGGGGTGGATCGATCAGCTTTAAATTGCCAATGATGTGGTCTCTGGCTTTGGTGGTTTTGTTCACCATCGGCGGTGTTACCGGCGTCGTTTTGTCAAACGCTGGTATCGATATGACCTTGCACAACACCTATTTTGTGATTGGTCACTTCCACTATGTGCTGTCAATGGGTGCCTTGTTTGGGATTTTTGCCGGTATTTACTTCTGGTTTCCCAAAATGACAGGGTACAATTACAGCGAGAAACTGGGCAAACTGCACTTCTGGTTGACCTTTATCGGTGTCAACTTGACCTTCTTCCCGATGCATTTCTCGGGCTTAGCAGGAATGCCACGGCGGTACATCGACTATCCCGATGCTTTTGAAGGCTGGAACTATGTGTCCTCGATTGGCTCATATGTCTCTGGCGTTGCCTCGCTCGTGTTCTTGTTCTTGGTCTGGGAAGCCTTCAGCGCCAAGCGCAAAGCTGAAGACAATCCTTGGGGCGAAGGCGCGGATACGTTGGAATGGACCGTGTCATCACCACCGCCATTCCATACCTTCAATGAGCAACCTAAGTTCAACTAAACTTAGCAGCTTGGTAAAACATGTTTAGGCGCTGATATATGAGTGACTCCACACTGCATCCAACAAACACCATCGAGGCCAGCGTTGCTGGCCTCGATAATGGTTCCGTTGGTGATTATATCGCCTTGCTGAAGCCGCGGGTCATGTCGCTGGTGGTGTTCACAGCATTGGTTGGCTATGTTCTGGCACCAGGGCAGTTGCATCCGTTGCTGGCATTTATTGCCATCTTGGCTGTGGCAGTTGGTGCCGGGGCTTCGGGTGCCATAAACATGTGGTATGACCGCGACATTGATGCGGTCATGTTGCGCACGCAAAAGCGTCCGATTCCTGCTGGCAAGGTCAGCCCCGAAAACGCCTTAACTTTTGGGGTGGTTCTGGCCGTCGGTGCGGTTGTGGTGATGGGATTGGCGGTGAACTGGGTTGCGGCTGCGCTGTTGGCCTTAACGATCCTGTATTACGTCTTTTTCTATACCATGTGGCTGAAGCGCCGGACCCCACAAAACATTGTTGTCGGCGGGGCTGCCGGTGCCTTTCCGCCAATGATCGGTTGGGCGGCGTCAAGCGGTAATGTCTCGATCGAATCATTGGTCTTGTTTGCGATCATCTTCATGTGGACGCCACCACATTTTTGGGCGCTGGCCTTATATCGCAGTGATGATTACCGAAATGCTGGTATCCCGATGTTGCCGGTAATTTCTGGACGGCGAGAGACACAGCGGCAAATCGTGCTTTATAGCTTGGTTGTTGCGCCCTTGGGCGTGGCACCGTGGTTGCTGGGATTTGCAGGATTGGCCTATGCGGTTGTTGCAGGGGCGCTCGGTCTGGCTTTCTTGGCAGGCGCTGTGCGCATTTGGTTTGATGATAGTGAGCGTCATTGCCGGCAAATGTTTGGGTTTTCTATTCTATATCTGTTCGCGATATTTGCCATGCTGATGGTTGATCGCCTGATCGGGCTGTGGTGACGCGCGATATGAATGATAAGCAAAAAACAACACCTGAAGCCGTCACAGAGCTGTACCGCCGTAAACGTGGTAAAAATATGGCTGTGTTGGGGCTTATCGTATTCGTGTTTGTGTTGTTCTTCGTCATTACGATTGTCAGGATGGCATAACGATGGCTGATCAGGTCCCCGCAAAATTAGCAGCACGGCAGCGAAACACGCGCACAGGCGTGTTGTTGTCTTTGGTGGTTGTTGGCATGGTGGGTTTATCCTTTGCCTCGGTGCCGTTGTATGACTTGTTCTGCCGGGTCACAGGCTATGGCGGCACCACGCGGGTGGCCAGTGCTGGCGCGGATACCATTGTTGATCGGCAAATGACCGTGCGCTTCGATGGTACTGTGAATAAGGCATTGTCTTGGAAATTTGTCCCCGAAATGACAAAGATTACGGTCAACGTCGGGGAAACACATTTAGCGGCCTATCAGGCGACAAACCTGGGAAATGAACCTGTTGTTGGCACAGCGACCTTCAATGTGACACCAGACAAAATGGGTCAATATTTCAATAAGATTGAGTGCTTCTGCTTCACCGAGCAGGTCTTATTGCCGGGACAGACGGTTGATATGCCGGTTTCATTTTTTATTGATCCAGCGATTGTTGAGGATCGCAATTTACAAGATGTGACGACGGTCACCCTGTCGTATACTTTTTTCAAGGCAGACGATCAGTCGGCATTGGACAACCAACAAATCAGTCAACTAACGGGTCGCGAGGCAATCGTGGGCCAAAACTAACTGGGGCGGCAGACGTTTGCAGGGTCAACGTTGTCGAAAGCGAAAGAGGGCAGAATGAGCGCGCATGATGTAAAACATCCCTATCATTTGGTCGAGCCAAGTCCATGGCCCGCCGTTGGTGCCACAGCCGCATTGGCAACGGCCCTTGGTGCGGTGCTATATATGCATGAAAAGCCCTTTGGGACAGCGCTGCTGATTATCGGTTTCTTGCTGATTTTAGGCACGATGTTCTTTTGGTGGCGGGATGTGATCCGCGAAGGCGAATATCAAGGACATCATTCTTTGGTGGTCCAAATCGGCCTACGTTACGGTATGATGTTGTTCATCTCGTCGG
>JBELLC010000074.1:0-15464 GCA_042088965.1 Nisaea sp.
GGTCAGGCGCAGCGGCGGCACGCTCGGCTGTATCAATCGCCTGCCAACCCTCAAACTCAACCGCCGAAACCCGCCGTTCCTGGAGTACTGCTGCTAAAAAGCGACGTCCCCGTTTATCGCTGGCAGACACCTCTGCCAGGATCCGATCAGCCAAGGCGTGGGATTTTGGACGATTTGTCGCAATCGTGCCATTAGGGCCATCCGCTGCCCAGCCAGCGACATATAAGCCCACATCAATCAAGCCTGCGGTATTGGCAAAGCGGCCTTCGGTTGGCTGCAGATGATCGCAGACCGCCGGTTGATAGCCAATACAGCTCACCACCAGATCAGCGGCATGCTCAATGGTATCCTCTGTATCGATATAGGCACCATTGTTGTCGCGCTTTTGACGGCGAAAACGGACGCTGGAAACATGCCCGTTTGTGCCGATTATTTCCTCTGGCCGCCAAGCAAAATCAAACTGGATCAGCGGATTTCCGGGGGCTGTTTCAGCCGCCATACGGGCGAAGATCTCCGCCCGTGCCAAGTCCGTAATCTCGGCACTGTCCAGATCAGCACGATCCACCCGCGCCGATGCGTTTGCCAGCCGGGTCATTTCATCCAATTCAGGGAGCCCAAAGCGGGCCATTTCCGGCCCCCGGCGCGCGATCACCCGCAGCGTTTCCCAGGATGCCGCGGCCAATTGTTGGCTCACATCAGGCGACAGATCGGACCCGGCCAATTCAGCCGTTGATTTGCCCAAAACCCGCGCCACGTCTAAAGCAACATTTCCGGCGCCAATAATCATCGCCTTTTTGGCGCCGGCCAGATCCACAGGCAGATCAAAATGATCGGGGTGGCGGTTATACCAGCCAACGAAAGCAGCAGAGCCATAAACGCCAGATAAATCCTCACCCGGAATTTCCAAACGCCGATCCAAAGGCGCGCCGATCGCCAGCACGACCGCGTCATAATTGTGCTGCAACTCTGCCAAAGACAGATCGACACCAACAGTTACGCCGCCCCAAAACTGCACATCGCCTTTGCTGAGTGCCCGGCTTAACACCCGTTCAATATTTTTAGTACCTTGATGATCAGGGGCCACCCCATAGCGGATCAAGCCAAAGGGCGTGACCAAGCGGTCGATTACATCAACGCAGGCAGCAGGGTTTTGGCGCAGCAAGCGCTCCGCCACATAGGCACCGGCAGGACCGGCACCGATGATGGCGATATGTAACGCAGCAGCTGTCATTGCTGACCTTAATGCAGTTTCACATACTCAAATTCTGGCGCATTATTGTTGATACCGCGATCTGGGGCGGCAATCCAACTGGCCATTTTGCCAGGCTCAGTTACTGGCTTCATGAGGCTATGCACATAGGCCCGATCTGCCGCTGACGGCAGTTCTGAGGCCAAACAGTTCTGATAGGTATTCGCATCCAGTAGATTGCCTGCTGGATCGACAGGCATATTTGCCCAACTGCCGATATTCCGGCGAAACCGCGAACTTGGCAGTTTAATCTGGAAATCAAAGCCAGCTTTTTTGATCAAGCGGTTCCAGCGCGTGACACCTTTTTGGCAATCTTCAATATAGAGATTGCGGGTAATCTCATTCATCGCATTGCGGGTTGGGATCATCTCTACCTTGACGCCGCCATGGCCGTCCGGCACCGACAGATCGTATAAGCTATCCCGGCAAATGTGATCTTCGAACATGGCTTCATCGGGCCGTCCTTTCAGCCCTGCCGCAAAATAGCCAGCGGCATTCGACGAGCTATCAGCGCCAAACAAGTCCAGGCAGGATGAAAACCAAAAATTTACATAACGTTGCAGCAAGGGCAGATCGATGGCACCGGCCTTGCGGATCACCTCGGGATCATCGCTTTTGGTTTCTTTCATCACATCTAAGCAGCGCCTGATGATGCGGCCCACCCCTGTTTCCCCGACAAACATATGATGCGCTTCTTCTGTCAACATGAACTGACAGGTCCGGGCCAAAGGATCAAAGGAACTTTCTGCCAAGCTTTTCAGCTGATATTTGCCATCACGGTCCGTGAAATAGGTAAACATGAAAAAGCTCAGCCAATCTTCAATAGGCTCATTAAAGGTGCCGAGAATACGCGGATTATCGGCATCACCGGAATGACGGTGGAGCAGTTCTTCGGCTTCCTCGCGGCCATCACGGCCAAAATAAGCATGCAGCAAATACACCATCGCCCATAAATGGCGACCTTCTTCAACATTCACCTGGAACAAATTACGCAAGTCATACAGCGACGGACAGGTTAGCCCCAGCAACCGTTGCTGTTCAACGGATGCGGGCTCAGTATCACCCTGGGTCACAATCAACCGCCGTAATACCGCGCGATGTTCGCCCGGCACCTCTTGCCAAACAGATTTTCCAAAGTCATCGCCAAAGCCAACAGTCCGGCTTGCATCCCGTTCCGCCAGGAAAATGCCCCAGCGATATTCTGGCATCCGCACATGGCCAAACTGCGCCCAACCCTTGGCATCAACCGACGTCGCGGTGCGCAGATAAACCTCAGAGCTTTGAAATTCGCTTGGCCCGAGGTTCTGCCACCAGTCAAGATAACGTGGCTGCCAGTGTTCCAACGCCCGCTGTAGCCGCCGGTCATTGCTTAGATCAACATTATTGGGAATTTTCTGTTGATAATCGATTGCCATGATCACACCCTCTTCCAGTTGAATTTGGCCCGCGAACCGGTGCCGAATAATTTCAAAGCCCCGGTTTCGCCGACGGCATTTGGCCGATTAAAGATCCAATTTTGCCAGGCCGATAAACGGCCAAAGACCTTTGTGACAACATTTTCCTGACCCGCAAATCGCAGGTTTGCTTCCATCCCTGTCAGCGCATCTGGTGACAGGCTCACCCGCTCTTCAATGGCCAGGCGCACTTCATCTTGCCAATCAATGTCATCGGGAATAAAGGTCACAAGACCAAGAGATTCAGCGCTTGCCGGGTCGAGATTTTCAGATATTTTCTGCTGCAAATTTGACAGCACAGCGCCATCACTTGCAAAACGCGCCGCCAATCGGCTGCGATCATTGACCATTGCATAAGCCCCAAAATTCATTGCACTCAGGGCAATGACCGGCGCCGCCCCCGCGTCTTCGGGCAGGTCGAGCATATAGCTGCGGTCAGCCGCCAAGGCGATCTCGAACAGAGTACCGGCAAAACAACTTTTTTCATCGATTAAGGCAATCAGGCTGCGCGATGTGACATCCAAACGTGCCAGAGTTCGCCGCAACATGCCTGTCACTTCGCGGACAAACCAATGCGCCTTTTGTGCTGTCAAAACCGCGTCGGCTGCCAGGACAAGATCACCCTTACCCTCACTGCGCAGCAGCCAAACCCCACAATCCAGCTCATTGGTCCGCAACAGCAAGATCACATCATCTAGCTCGCGGGCCATCTTCAGCGGCCACCAATCCATCCCAGCACCAAGAATGTCGTTAATCTCAGCGGCCACAGGCTTTGTCGGCGCGCACACGGTGATGGTTACAGTGCGGTTGTCCCTGTCCACCACGGCATCGACGGTTTCATAGTGATAACCGCGCGCGTCAATGGTCCGCTTTAGCGGTGTCATCGCGATCCCTTCAGCGCCATCAGGCCGCTGGCTTGTCGCCGCCAACCGCGCTGCATGGACCTGGGCTTTTTCGGCAAACACTGCTGGCGCGGCAATATGGTCAACCAGGTTCCAGTCAACAGCGCGGCGCCCGCGGACCCCGTCCTCGCTGGTGCAAAACACATCCGCCAGATCACGCCGGACCTTGCGCTTATCGACAACCCGGGTAAGCCCGCCTGTGCCCGGCAAAACCCCCAACAAGGCCACTTCAGGTAAGCTGACAGCGCTTGAACGGTCATCCACCAGCAAAATTTCATCACAGGCAAGCGCCAGTTCATAACCGCCACCAGCGGTCGTCCCATTACAGGCCGCGAGGAATTTTAAGCCATTATCCCGGCTGGATTCTTCAAGGCCATTACGGGTTTCATTGGTGAATTTACAGAAATTTACTTTCCACTCATGACTGGATAAGCCCAACATATAGATGTTGGCACCAGCACAGAACATCCGGTTAACGCCACTGGTGATGATGACCGATTTGACCGTTGGATGCTCAAACCGGAGCCGTTGGACCGCATCATACAACTCCATATCAACCCCAAGGTCATAGGAGTTCAACTTCAGCTTATATCCGCCCTTCAGTCCGGCATCTTCATCAACGGTCAAGGTCAAGGTGGCAATCGGGCCATCAACCGTCAGCTGCCAATGGCGATAGCTATCAGGATGCCGATCATAAAGGATAAGGTCCTGCACAGCGGTCATATTTTACTCCCTGCGGGCGGCTAATTTTGCGCATTTCGAGCTTCTTTTTGCACGCCACTAAGTTGCACTATAGTGCATTTTATAAATTTTATGCACTTTTTTAAAGCGGCCTTTTGGACGACTTTAAAAAACTGGCGGCCCTCGATTGCTGTTGCGGGGTAACGGCAGTCGGTTCAGGGCAACACGTTTTTCACATAACGCAGCAAGGCAGCGGCACTGTCGCAAAAGTCATCTCCGCTTGTATCGATGCTGCCATCAGCCTGCGCATAGAGCGGCTCACGGGCGGTCAAAATTGCTTTCAAATCTGCCATTGCCTCAGTATTTTTTGCCATTGGCCGCAGATCACCCTGGGCAATGACACGGGCCATATGCTCGTCAGGACTGGCTTTCAGCCACACCGTATGGGTGCGGCCACGCAGCAATTGAAAACTTTGTGGATCCGCAACCAAACCGCCACCCGTTGCAATCACCGCCTGGCTGTGGCGTTCGATCACATCCTGCAGACACGCCCGCTCCAGTCGGCGAAAGGTCGGCTGTCCTGAGAGGGCGAGTATTTCTCCAATGCTGGCCCCATATTCAGCCTCAACCAACCGGTTTAGCTCTATAAATGGCACCTCCAGCTGATCCGCCAATTGCTTGCCAAGCGATGATTTTCCGGCACCGCGCAAGCCAATGAGAGCGATCCGCTGGTCCCGCATATCGGCCTTATTGGCGCGCGCCGCTTTGGCACCCAAGGGGTGCAAGCGCGTTGCCAAAACGTCCTGCAGCCGCCCCAATGCCGGGGTTGGGGCGTGGTGAATGAAGTCAAGCACCTGCTGTTCGAAATGACCACCGCTGCCAGCCGGCATGATCAGGTCAACCACGGTCACATCCATGGCGCGCGCAATCTGATCTAAAACACTCAGGGAGGGATTGGCGTTGCCGCCCTCAAGCTGTGCCAAATAACGCTCTGACAGCCCGGAATCTCGGGCGAGCATTTTGCGTGTCATGCCGCGCCGCGCCCGTGCCGCGCGCACTTCCCCTGCAACTTGCTGCAAGAGTGCGGTTGTTTCTTCTGCCTTGTTATTCCCCATCAGCTTGCCTTTAAGGCTGTTTGATTAATTTTTTGGGTCTTTTCATGTTGCGATCATACTCCTATTTATAACAGCGGGCGATTTATACTGCATATTCAGATTGCGAAAGAGCCAAGATGGTAATTGATCAGGTTAAAATTCTCGTCGCGACAATGACAGGCACAGCTGAATTGGTTGCCGAGGAAATTAGTGACGTGTTGACAGAAAAAGGCCTCAGCGTTGACACCTTGCTGATGGATGATCTGGATGAAACTGTTTTTGCTGACCCTGCGGCGGTGGTGATTTGCACCTCCACCTATGGGCAAGGTGATGTGCCGGACAATGGCCAAGCTTTTTTTGAAGCCTTGGAGAAAAATCGTCCTGACCTCAGTCACCTACGATATGCTGTTTTCGCCCTTGGTGACATGACCTATGCGCAGACCTTTTGCCGTTCGGGAGAGTTGTTTGACACCTTGTTAACCAACTTGGGCGGCGAACGGGTCGGCGAGGTAATGCGCCACAATGCCTCGGCCAGCTCGTTGCCCGAAGATGACGCCGGTGCGTGGGCGGAAAACTGGTTTGCTGATTTGCAAACAGCGACGGCCTAGCCACATGCCCACGTCGTCACCGATGAAAGCGCCAGCGGAAACCGCGCGCCAAGATCAGGTGATCACTATTGACGGCCTGATGCTGGAAACCTATCGCGTAAGCCCCCAGGGACGCCCCGACGAGCGCCACCAGGAGCTCCCGAAAACACCGCCGTTACAGCCGCTGGTTATGCTGCATGAGGGCTTAGGGTGTGCAGCCTTATGGCGGGACCTGCCAGCGCGCTTGGCGGCAGCCACTGGCCGAACTGTGGTCGCTTATTCGCGCTATGGCTATGGTCAATCAACCCCCTTCAAAAAGGCCTTAACGCCCGCTTACATGCATGAAGAAGCTTTGCAGATCTTGCCAAAGCTACTTGACCACTTGGAGTTCAGCGCGCCGATTCTGCTGGGCCATAGCGATGGTGCGTCAATCGCGCTTATTCATGCTGCCGATAACCGCCAGATTAGCGGCTTGATCCTTGAAGCGCCGCACGTGTTTGTTGAAGATATGTCGGTGCAAGCGATTGCCGCTATACGCGATGTTTTTACAGCAACCGATTTGCCGCAAAAACTTGGCCGCTATCACCGTGATCCGGCGCGGACCTTTTATGGCTGGAATGATATTTGGTTACATCCTGATTTTCGTGCCTGGGATATTACCGGCCCCCTCGCACAGATCCACTGCCCAACATTGGTTATCCAAGGCCTTGACGACGAATACGGCAGCGTGGCCCAGGTCGATGCGATTGCGGCGGCCGTATCAGGGTCTTTTCAGCATCTGATTTTACCAGACTGCGGTCATAGCCCGCACCGTGACCAAAAAGACCACACCGATAACGCCATCGTGGCCTTCCTCAAGACCCTCCCGTGATCTAATCTAGCGGCGCGCGCGAATCGGACAGGGCTTCTGGGTTTTTGCCAATGGATTAAATTCTGACCGGCTCACATGGCGCAAGCTTCGGCCATAAATATGCAGGGATAAGGCGGTCTCGGCGCCGTCATTCAGGACACTGTGGATATCATTTGGCCGCAATAAGATACAATCACCGACCCGCGCCACAACCTCGCTTGCAGGTTCGACTTCCGCATAACCAGGTACTGATCCATCATCCAGACGCCGCCAATTGGTATTGGTTTCTGCGCCATCCAAACCAATCACAACGCCCCAGGTTTGATGATCATGGGGGGTGACACCTCGCCCTGGCAACCAAGCAATGGTTTCCACCAATAAGTTATGATCCGGCTCTTCGTGAAGAACGGTAATGGCAAAGCCTTGCGCCTCATTGGCTTCATAGAATTCAGGGTCGATCCACGCCCGATCATGGGCTAAGGGTTGAGCTATTTTCGCCACCTCGCGCAGCAACATATCCACATCATCATGGCTGGCGGCCAGCGCCTGCAATTGGGTGACGAAATCTGCGATATGTGGATGTTGATCAGCCATGTGATGCCCCAGCTTACCAATACGCTCTCAGAGCCATCACCATGCCATGATTTGGTTTCAGCAAACAAGCGCCTTTAGGCGCGCTTTTGCCGCCGCCGGGGCTTGCCTGACTTCTTCTCACCGCCGCGCCCCTGCGGCGGTTGAACAGGTGATTTAATGCGCACAACGGCGCCTTTTGGCAGCGGTTTGCCTTCCAATGTCATGCCCAACTCAGCTGCTTCTAGGCGGCGAATTTCATCGCGAATCCGGCCCGCTTCTTCAAACTCCAAATCTGCTGCCGCCTCGCGCATTGCCGCTTCTAAATCCTTAATGATGTCACCAATGTCTTTATCAACCAGTTCACCTTCGCTGCTGCCGGTCTCGACCGTCACATGATCACCGCGCTCATAGACACTTTCCAGGATGTCGCCGATATTCTTTTTCACACTTTCAGGGGTGATACCATGTTCGGCGTTATAGGCCATCTGACGCTGGCGGCGGCGCTCTGTTTCCTCAATCGCATAGGTCAGGCTATCGGTCATACGATCGGCATACAGCAGGACCCGGCCTTCCACGTTACGCGCCGCCCGGCCAATGGTCTGTACCAATGATGTTTTTGAGCGCAGATAACCTTCTTTATCCGCATCAAGAATCGCAACCAACGCGCATTCCGGGATATCCAAGCCCTCCCGCAAGAGGTTAATCCCAACCAGCACATCAAAGACACCAAGGCGCAGATCACGGATGATCTCAATCCGCTCCAAGGTTTCCACATCAGAGTGGATATAGCGAACCTTTAACCCCGCCTCATGCATGAATTCGGTTAGGTCTTCGGCCATCCGCTTGGTCAATACCGTGATCAAAATACGTTGGCCCTTGCTGACGCAGGTTTGACATTCTGCAATCACATCATCAACTTGATGGGTGGTCGGGCGGACAATGCATTTAGGATCAATGAGGCCTGTGGGACGGACCAATTGCTCGACGAAGACACCGCTGGTACGGTCCAGCTCCCATGGCCCCGGTGTTGCTGAGACATAGACTGTTTGCGGCCTCATTTCCTGCCATTCTTCGAACTTCAGCGGCCGGTTGTCGATACAGGATGGCAACCGAAACCCAAAATCTTGAAGCGTTGATTTCCGCGCAAAGTCACCTTTGAACATGGCCCCAATCTGCGACACCGTAACATGGCTTTCGTCGACAAAAAGCAGGGCGTTATCGGGTAGATATTCAAACAATGTGGGCGGTGGTTCGCCTGGTGCGCGGCCTGTCAGATAGCGGGAATAATTTTCAATTCCAGCGCAAGAGCCCGTCGCCTCCATCATTTCCATATCAAAAGTGGTACGTTGCTCCAAGCGCTGAGCTTCCAGCAGCTTATTATCTTTATATAGATCTTCCAGGCGGATTTTTAACTCACTTTTGATACCCTTGACCGCTTGCCGCAAGGTCGGCTTTGGGGTGACATAGTGGGAATTAGCAAATACCCGAATGCTTTCAAGATCGGCTGTCCGCTCGCCTGTCAACGGGTCAAATTCTTGAACAGATTCCAGCTCATCGCCAAAAAACGACAGCCGCCAGGCGCGATCTTCTAAGTGCGCGGGGAAAATCTCCAGGCTGTCACCGCGCCGCCGAAAAGTGCCACGATGAAAGCTGATATCATTGCGCTTGTACTGCAATTCCACCAAATTACGGGTTAAGTCTTGCAGATCAATGCGCTCTCCGACCGCCAATTTAATGATCATTCGGCCATAGGTTTCAACCGAGCCAATGCCGTAAATACAGGACACAGAAGCGACAATGATCACATCATCACGTTCCAATAATGAGCGGGTCGCTGAGTGCCGCATGCGGTCTATTTGCTCATTAATCGACGCTTCTTTTTCCACATAGGTGTCGGTGCGCGGCACATAGGCTTCCGGCTGATAATAATCATAATAAGAGACGAAATATTCCACCGCGTTATTCGGGAAAAAGGTTTTCATCTCGCCATAAAGCTGCGCTGCCAAGGTTTTGTTGGGCGCGAGGATGAGCGCTGGTCGCTGGACTTCTTGGATGACATGGGCGACCGTAAAGGTCTTGCCAGAGCCTGTGACGCCCAGCAGAACTTGATCAGACTCATTGCCGTTTATGCCACCAATCAACTCCGCAATTGCTGTCGGTTGATCGCCTGCGGGCGCAAATTCAGAGACAATTTCAAACGGTCGACTTTGATCTTGCAGCGGCGCATCAGCCTTCAGGTCCGGCTGTTGCGAGCCCGCAAGAACGGTTGGCACCAAAGCCACGCTATCATCAATATCGACACTCATACCGATAAGATAGATCGCCTCCCCTGCTTCATCAAGCGGCGTGGCAAAACGGATCTGTCATCGCGCCCCGCGATGGCGCAAAAACCCTTAATCGGCGGCAATATCCTTGCGGACTTGCAGATCAGGTAAATCCAGAAAATCAAGCAAGCCGCGTGTCCATTGATCAATACCATCATTAAACAGCCTGTAGCCAATGTCATGGGCGATGCGCGGCTGCGCCCCTGGTTGGTCAAGACGGTGGGCGGCCCCCATGGACCATCGCTGGATCATATCGCGGGTAATTTCGGGATGGAATTGAATCCCAACAGCATTTTCGCCATACAGAAAAGCTTGGTTTGGGTAGACCGCGCCATGAGCCATAACGCGGGCACTCTGGGGCACCTCAAAGCCTTCTTTATGCCATTGGTAAAAATACCGTGAGGGCGCAAATAAATCGGTAAACTCTTGGCAGGGTGTGATCTCGGTATAGCCAATCTCCACCCGCCCATCAACATCTGGGGCAACATTACCGCCCAATGTCCGTGCCAACATTTGCCCGCCAAGGCAAATCCCCAAAAAGGGTTTTTCAGCGTCGAGAACTTTCGGGATGAAATCCAATTCTTGGCGGATACCGTCGAGAGTAGCGTCATCATTGGCGCTCATCGGCCCGCCAAAAATAACCACCCCATCATGATCATCGAGTGTTTCAGGCAGGGTGCCATCGTGACAGGGGCAACACCTGTCTAACTCATATCCACGTTCCGCCAACAACGCACCAACATGACCCGGTGTTGATGTTTTTTGGTGAACGATAATCAAAATGCGTCCTGTGCGCATGACCCTACCGTTTCAGAAGAAATTCGCGCCCGACTTTGACACGTCCTTCGCCATTATAAGCGATAATATCGGCGGTCGCATAGGTCTCACTCCATTTGTCAGGCAAATAACTTCCGGTGCCAACCACATCGACGGGTGCTTCCGCTAAGGCGAAAACCCGACATTTCTCGGGGCCAAAGCCTGAAGAGCAAATGATTCGCACTTTATCAAAGCCAGCAGCATCAAGAACTTCACGCATATACCACACTGCGGCAGCTGACACGCCGGTGCCGATAAGATGGCGCAACTCCGCTTCAGAGCGATAGCCACGAATACTGCCTTGGGCATTTCGCTCTAAGACCGCATAGGATTCGGCCATATCCAAGCCCTGCATAAACCGGCCACCATGGGTATCTAACCGCACCGCGAGCCGACCACTGCTGGCAAGCTCGGCAAAGCGCCGACAGACGGCTAAACTATCATCAATTTCTGCGGCGAAATAATCCACAAGCACGACCAAATCTGTGTCGGGATGGGTCTCATGAAACATCTCGGCAGCACTGACGGTTGACCCTGCATAGCCAATTAAGGCATGGGGCATCGTGCCGAGACCTTCGCTGCGATCGAAATAGCGGGCGGTTTCATCGGTCGCGTTGCCAATAAAACCAACAGCGTCAACTTTCTTGCGCGCCTTGGCAGACCCAACACTCGCACCATAGGCCATCAATTCGGCCATTTCCGTACCCGCGCAATGGCGGGCGTCCATCGCTAGAAAAGCTGTTTTTGGCAGCTCAACGCACATAACATAGGCGTTATAGGCGGCAACACAGGCAGCCCCCAGCTTTTGCAGATAAAGCGTTTCTAAATCAACCAGATGATAAAATGAGCCGGTTAGATAAAGCAGCGGTTCGCCTGCCCCAACCCACGCCCCTTCGCGAAAGCACTGCTCAACTTTGATCTCAATGCCCCGTTCACGGGCAACATTGGCAATCCATTCCACCGCCAAACGCGGTGCACAAGTCACAGGGCGGCGCATAAACACCGCATAAGTCACCTCGGCATCGCCAAAACGGCCCACACATTCTTTGGTTCGCAGAAAATACTTATCCACATAGCGTGACAAGCTATCTGCTTTTGGATGGCGGGCTGCATCACCACTTCCAAGGGGATTATCGTCTGCCATCACCGCACCTCAAAATAGACCTCCACCTCAAAACAGGCGCAGCTCAGAAAAAAGCATCATGATGCCTTGGCAAAGCCCGCCGCTGTACCAGCACGTTTTGCCTTCAACATATCCGCAATCAAAAACGCCAATTCCAATGATTGCGAGGCATTCAAGCGCGGATCACAATGGGTATGATAGCGATCCCCAAGAGCCGTTTCGGTAATCGCTTGCGCGCCGCCAAGACACTCGGTTACGTCCTGTCCGGTCATTTCAAAATGCACACCGCCGCCATAAGTTCCCTCGGCCTCATGCACTTCAAAGAACCCGGAAACTTCGTCAAGGATTCGATCCACAGGGCGGGTTTTATAGCCTGTTGATGATTTGATGGTATTGCCGTGCATAGGATCACAGGACCAGACCACTTGCGCGCCTGCGGCCTTTACCGCCCGCACCAAGGGCGGCAAGCCTTCACGCACTTTATCGCAGCCCATGCGCGCGATCAGCGTTAACCGCCCCGCTTCATTGGCAGGATTCAGCGTTTCAATCAGCCGCAACAATTCATCTGTATCCAGGCTGGGCCCACATTTCACACCAATCGGATTGCGAACGCCGCGCATATATTCCACATGCGCCCCGTCCAACTGACGGGTCCGGTCACCAATCCACAACATATGTGCCGAAGTGGAATACCAACCGCCATCGTCTGTGATGGTGTCGGCGCGCGTCATGGCTTGTTCATAGCCAAGCAATAACGCCTCATGGGAAGTATAAAACTCTGTTTCACGCAATTGCTGGATCGTTTCCGGCGTGATGCCGCAGGCCCGCATGAATTCCAAACATTCACCAATGCGGCCTGATAACTGTTCAAAGCGTTCACTGGATGGCGAGCCTTTGACAAAATCAAGGGTCCAACGATGGACTTCTTCCAAATTCGCAAAGCCGCCTTGGGCAAAAGCCCGCAACAGGTTCAGGGTCGAGGCAGACTGATTATACACCTGCAATAAGCGCGATGGATCAGGATTCCGGCTCGCCATATCGAAATCCATGCCATTGACCATGTCACCGCGATAACTTGGCAATTCAACGCCGTCGATCACCTCAGTTGGAGCCGAACGCGGCTTGGCAAATTGGCCCGCCACGCGGCCCACTTTGACCACGGGCACAGCGGCACCAAATGTCAGGACCACTGCCATCTGCAACAGCACACGGAAGGTATCGCGGATGTTATTGGGCGAAAACTCAGCAAAACTTTCAGCGCAATCACCGCCTTGCAACAAAAACGCCTCGCCGCGGGCAACAGCGGCCAAATCGGTTTTCAGGCGTTGTGCCTCGCCAACAAATACCAACGGCGGATAGCCAGCCAATTGCTGCTCCACCGCATTGAGATGGGCAAGGTCGGGGTAATCAGGCACCTGCTGGATGGGATAATCACGCCAGCCGCCTGGGCTCCAATTCGCTGCCATTTTAGCTTTCCTTCACTTAACTGCCGGCGATCAATGCCGCTGCTTCTGACTGAAACTTGTCACGGGTTTTAACAGCGACAGGCAGCAGTTTCCACTGAAATCCCCGATTCGGCCGATCTCATAACGTGAAAGCTGAGGGCAGTCAGCTGCGATCCGCCATTAATAGAATTGCTCTGGCAGCCAGGTTGCGACATCTGGCAAGACCAAAAGCAGGGCAATCAAAAACAGCATGGCGATCAAGAAGGGAATCGCCCCCAAGCTGACATCATTGAAATTCCCCCCCCGGGCACGGATCCCATGAACCACATAGAGGTTAATGCCAATCGGCGGCGTAATCAGGGCCGCTTCCATCAACACCGTGATCATGATGCCAAACCAAATCGGGTCAAAGCCCATATGCATGGCAATCGGGAAGACCACGGGAATGGTGGTTAACATCATCGACAAGGTTTCCATGAACATGCCAAGGATCAGATAAAAACAGATAATCGCAATCATCGTGCCCATGGGCGTCCAGCCCATTTTCTCGATCGCTTCCAGCATGGCTTGGGTGATCCCCATAAAGCCAAGCACAAAGTTCAAAAACACCGCCGCCAAGATGATCAACATAATCATCGCTGTCGATCGCATTGTGCCTTCAAAGGCTTGCTTTAACATGCCAACTGACAAAGCGCGGTTCCAAGCCGCAATGATCAGCGCAAAAACAACCCCGATTGAGGCCGCCTCGGTCGGCGTTGCAACCCCCGCATAGATCGAGCCGACAACCGCCACGAACAACAAGATCGGCGGCAACAGATCCGGCAGAACACGGATGCGTTCTGTCCAGCTGGTCTCCACTTTGACCCCGCCCCAATCGCGGCGGCGCAGACAGGC
The DNA here is from genome assembly GCA_042088965.1 of Nisaea sp. Classification (GTDB taxonomy): domain Bacteria; phylum Pseudomonadota; class Alphaproteobacteria; order Thalassobaculales; family Thalassobaculaceae; genus TMED26. The sequence goes on from JBELLC010000074.1 coordinate 13,993, forward strand.
AATCGCAATCACCGTCATAAACAAGCCAGCCAAGATCAGACCTGGGAAAATCCCAGCAAGGTATAGCTCAGGAACCGATGAGTCGGTCAACAAGCCATAGATAATAAGATTAATCGACGGTGGGATCAGGATACCCAAGGTGCCACCAGCGGCCAGTGAGCCCAAAAACAATGGCTCGCTATAACGGCGCTTTTCAATTTCAGGATAGGCGACCGTGCCAACAGTTGCCGCGGTGGCAACACTTGACCCCGATGACGCCGCAAAGATGGCCGAGGTGCCAATATTGGCTTGCATCAAGCCACCTGGCAGCCACGACAGCCACTGCGCAACAGCGTTATACATCCGCTGTGCAATCCCGGCGCGCAACATGATCTCTCCCAACAGGATGAACATCGGGATCGCCACCAGGATATATTCAATGCTCTGCTCCCAGACGAAATCACCAAGCATCAGCGATCGACGACCGCGCAGGTACATCTCATCTAAGGTTAAACTCAAGATCCCCAGGACCGCACCCACAGGCACAGCTGAGACGATCAAAACCATAAGCACAGCAAGGATAATTAGAGGCATAATGACTTCCAGTCTAAGGCGTCAGCAACGGCGCGAACGATGACGTTATTTCACGAAGGTTTCTTCTGAAATCTCTTCTTCCACGGTTTTAATACCAGCGATCCGCGACACGGTTTCCCAATCGCTTTTGAAGACCGCGTACAATCCATAAAGCACCAAAAAAACCAGGCAGATAAAGAAGAAACCAAGCCCACTGAGCCAAAACAACTGTGGTATCCAGAGCGGCGTCGCTAACGTGGTTTGGGCACTGGAGTTATACTCAACGTTTTCAACAAACATTTGCCAGCTGCTCGTGGTCAGCAGATAGACATAATAGGCCAGCAACACCAAACCGACCATATCGAGCACGCCGCGCGGCTTCAGCGGCAGCGTATTGTACAAGGCGTCAATCCGGATATTGGATCGATTGAGCAGGCAGAACGAATATGCCCATGTGGTTGCAGCTGCAAAAACATAACCGGTGATTTCATCAGAGCCACTTAACGTTAGGCCAAATATTTTTCGAAAGGTCACATCAATGGTTACCATCACAGCGGACAATAAAAGCGCCAGCCCGCCGACCCATACAGCTGCTTGCGACGTCTTTTTAAAGCCACCATGCACACGCTCAAACATCGCGTTCATTGATCATGCCTCCGATTTAAAATCGTTATTAAAAATCTACTTAATATGAATGCGCGCGCCATGGCATGGCCGTGACGCGCGCTATTCTCATGGTATCAGCTTACTGGCTGGCGGTTAAACCAACAACCTTACCCACTGTCGCGTTCCACTCGTCGGTGCAAGTCTTGCCACAACGCTTGGCCCAACGCTTCAGAACAACGTTCTCAGCGATGTCTTTCAACATGGCTTGGTCTTCGGCTGATGGTGTGATCGGAACCATACCCCCTGGTGTGCCA
>JBELLC010000075.1:0-4840 GCA_042088965.1 Nisaea sp.
TTTCAATTGTTGTCTTAATCACAGTGATGTTGATGGATATGCTCTCCTCACGGCTCCGGCGGTTGCTCATTAAATAATGCCCCGCAGCAGCCACCCCTGCCATCGGTGCAGTTTTTCGTGCTAGGCTTACGACGGATGGTGATGGTAGTGGCGGTGGTGAGAGGCGATGATAACAGAACTGGAAATTGCCGACTGGCGGCGTGAGATTTTTGCCCTTTATCAAGATGTGCGCGCAGCTATCGGGGCAAGCAGCGGCCGAGAGAGCTGGGCGCTCTGGCGGGACCAACGGGCCAAGCTTTTCACGGCGCACCCAGCGAGCCCGACATATAATAACGGGGCGGCAGCACCCGTGCTCTTCGATTATGATCCGCGCTGGTGTCTTGCCGCCAAAATACAGCCGTTTGACCGCCCGCACCCGAGCGTACCAATGAATACCGGCAGTGATGGGACCACCTGGATCAAGCCCTTGGGCATGACCGACGGTCTGGCACCCCAGCTGCGCCAAGAACTCACCCTGTATTGGATCAGCGGTTATGGCGGCGGATTGTTCTTGCCATTTCGCGACACCGGCACGCACGTTTACGGCGGCGGTCGTTACTTGTTAGACACGATTAAAGGCGCTGACCTTGGCTGCAATGCGCATGGCCAGTTATGGCTTGATTTCAACTTTGCGTATAATCCTTCTTGCGCCTATAGCGATGCATGGGTGTGCCCCTTGCCAGCAGCTGAAAACTGCCTGAAACTTGCAGTGCCAGCGGGAGAGAAATCACCAACGCAAGGTAAAACGCCCTAAAATAGCCCCAATAACGCCCGGAATCATGATCCCAACCGCATACCAGACGCCATAAAACCCAGGGCTGTCATCGGCGCAGATCATCGCATAAATGATCGCCGCAATCGCCCCTGCCGTCAGGCCGGCCAGCATGCCAGCCGCAACGGGTTGGGTAACCGCGCCGCGCCGCATGGTGATCAATTGCCCCGCCAGCAACGCCGCCGAAAGGCTGGGAACCGTGACCAAGCATTGCATCAGGCTTTGGCCTTTGATGGTTGTCAACCATGCCCCCGACGGCAGGCTCGACAATGTCAGCATGGCGAGTGCTGGAAAGACGGCGAGCACCAATGCCACGGCATAAATCCACCGGCCCACCTCCGCCTCAGGGCGCATCAATAGCATCGTTAGCGGCCCTGCTAACAATAGCAGAATCAAAGGCACAAGCTGCTTGGCAGCAACTGTCGGGGTCTTGATCATCGCCAGGTAATCATTTCGGATCGGCAACGCGAGCGCGTCTAACACCATTAAGCCGACGCCCGCCACAATCACCGTCATGGCGGCAAGCATCAGGCTGTAGAGAGATCGCAAGGAACGCCACTTCGTCTTGCGCGCGGGGCGCAGGGTATCAATTAAGGCGTCAAAATCACTCATCTTTTGGCCCCTCTGGCGACCCGAGAGACAATAACTGTCGAAGCTTTTTCATGCCGCGATGAAAATTAATCCGAGCGGCATTTTCGCTCACCCCAAGGTCGGCACCTGCTTCAGCTGCACTCTTGCCTTCAAGCCCCATTAAACGAACGCTCGTCGACAGGTTGTGTGTCAACTTTCCCATCGCCGCTTCCAGATCAATAAGAACAGACGGGTCATCCATACGGGCCGGTAAAATCTCAATAATGGCATCAATATCAAGGTCGCCACCATTGCCTGATCGGCGTTGGTATCGGCGTAAAAAATCGATCGTCTTATGACGGGTAATCGCATAAATCCACGGCAGGACAGGTCTGTCTTGCTGCCAAGTGTGGCATTTGTTGTGTAGGCTAAGCAATACATCTTGCATGATGTCTTTTCTTTCCTCAACAGGGACCGGTCTCGCGATCGCCGTAACCATGGCTTTCAGCACAGGGGTTATGTTTCGAAAGAAAGATTGATAGGCCGCGTCATCACCTGACATACCGGCACGCAACAGAGCAGATATCGCTTCATCGTCAAGCCTTTGCGGCTGCTTACCTGCCACGATCATACAACCAAGATATTATTATGTTTTATTTGGCCGTATGCTAATCAATCCCCTTACCAATCGCAAGGACTCATCGCCCTTTACGGTTCCGCTAGGGCCATCGTCATGTCCGATTTACCATCATGCGTGACAAAACCTTATCAACAGACAAGGATCCACCACCACGGAACACCAAAACCGCCAGCATCAGCAACCAATAGAGACGTTGATCGGCAATGAGGCTAGAGGGATTACCATCGAACAATTGCCCCGCCATAACGTTATGTCCCCAAACATCAACAATGCTCATCACCACGATAAAGCCCATCATGCCAAAGGCAGCAAACCTTGTGGCCAAGCCAATCACCACCAAAATCGGCAAAATAAGCTCGCCATAGGTGCCCGCCACCGCAACCAGCCAATCAAGGCTGCTGAGGGCATCGGTATCGTAGCCAACGGCCTCAAATCGCATCGGAAAAATCTGCAAATAGGCGCCTGCCGATGGAATGACCAAACCAGTCAGGCCATCGCCAAATTTGGTCAAAACGGATTTCCAAAAGAAAACCGAGAGGGTGGCGGCAAATGTGAACCGCGCCAATAACGGCAAAACCTCATCAGCAGTATGGTCCAGATAACCCGTGATCTGCTGATATATGACATTAAGGGTGCGAATACTCATGGTGTTTCTCCGTTCCGTGAAAACAGGCGCGTCGCTGCCTGCAATGCTATTTGCAGTGATTGACTAAGGTCGACCTGCGGGTTTTGGGCCATGACCTGCTCTGCGGCGTCAGCAATTGTCTCACCCGCCATAAGATGCTGCATCAGACTTGCAGCGCCTAATGGCAACAACAATACATTGACGGTGTCATGATGACGGCTCACCAGGACATTTTGCCCTTCAGCGGCAATCTTGCCTGCGGGATCAACAGCATTGTGATACCAAATATCAAATTGTGGGAAGGCCGATCGCAGGACCGAAACACTTGGGTGCATATGCAGCCGCTGCGCCAATAGGTCAGGTTGCGATAAAGACGTGACATGATGCGGATCAAGATAGGGTTGATCTGCCGCGTGCAAGGCTTTCCGACGCGCATATTCAAGGCGCGCAATTGCCCCCAAATAGGGCAATTCTGCAACCGCTTCAAAGCCGTCAATAAAATCGCCAAAATCTTCGCCATAAAACACAATCATCGGCACTTTTGGCCGGTGTGCAGAAACATAGGCATGCGCCAGTTCCCCAAAAAACCCCTCGCCCACCAGTTTTTCAACAATCGGGAAGCCTGCCCGCATGGCCTCAATCAAGCTGCTGTAGACATTATTACGATAAACGGTAAAACGCTTTTCTAGCGGCGGCGGCCCCTTCACAAAGGCTGGAACTGGGGCCTCTAGCTGGCGTAAAGCCGCCGCAAATTCATCAACCCATTGCAACGTCATAGGCCTGCCCTCCCGCTGGTGCGAGAATACCGCTTGCGATTTCCGCCTCTGCTGCCAGAACAGGCCAGGCGGGAATATCGCCGTCCCATTCAATCAACGTTGCACAGGGCCCAATGCGGCCAATTAAATTGCGATAAAGCTGCCACACAGGGTCGGCAACAGCCCGGTCATGGCTATCAATCAGCAATCGGCTGCCATGATCATCCCGATCAATGGTATGGCCTGCGAGATGAATTTCACCGACCACTGACAGCGGCAGCTGATGGATATAATCCTGAGCATCAAAACCATGATTAACGGCGCTAACATGAACGTTATTGACGTCTAAAAGCAAGCCACAGCCCGTGCGCTCAATGATCGCTGACAGAAAGTCGGTTTCTGCCATGTCATGCTCATTATAGGTAATATAAGTCGCTGGGTTTTCCAATAACATCTGCCGCCCAACCGTCTGCTGAACCTGATCAACATGGGCGACAACGCTGTTCAGCGTCGCTGTTGTATACGGCAGGGGAAGTAAATCGTTAAAGAATTCACCACCATGCGTGGACCAGGCCAAATGTTCGGAAAACAATGCTGGTTGCAGCGCGTCTAAAAGTTTTTTCAGACGCCTTAAATGCCCTGTATCAAGGCCATCTGGTGATCCAATCGATAATCCAACACCGTGACACGACATTGGATAGTTTGCGGCCAATTCAAATAACCGTCGCCTGACCGGGCCACCATCAAGCATATAATTTTCAGCATGTATCTCGAACCAGCCAACCCGCTGTTTATGCGCCATGATGTCATCATAATGTTGCGGCTTAAAACTTACCCCCGCACGCTCTTTGGGGATCTGTTTGATGTCGACGGCCATTCTTTCGCTCCTCTGCGCAACGAGTCTTGGCAAGTAACGATGGAAAATTGCTGGCGAGGCCCCAGAGGGAGGGGGAACGGGAGGGACCGAAACCTCGCCAGCACCGTTTTCTGTTGTCCCAAGTCCGTTAACGAACCGGCACCACAGAATTGGCTATTATGCCGGCAGGTCGCGAGAAAGCGCCGTCAGAGAACCTTTGCGTGGTGTGCCATCAGCATTTTTGGGCAATTCCATGGTCGTGCAGGTCCCTGCTGGCACGGCCTTAAACGCATTGCCTTGGTAATCGACTTTTGACGAGCCTGCACAGGTCGTCCCTGGGCCTGCTTGACAATCATTCTGGCCAGCAAGCGCCACCCCGTAACACTTCTCTTTGGCGGCCGCATTGGCAGCCGGCACCGAAAACGCGGCGACAGCAGCAAGAGCCGCCGTAGCAACAGCAATATTTCTAATTTGATTGGACATGAAGGCCTCCTATGTTTCAGCTATGCACGTGGTTTGAAAAGGCTTGCTCTCAAACCTCTCACCACGGCAATACGCTGGGGCCTTGCAAAACATTTCAGGG
>JBELLC010000075.1:4940-15122 GCA_042088965.1 Nisaea sp.
CGCAAATGAGCCGCTAATTTGGTTAACCCTTCAGGGCTGTAAAAATCTTCATGCCGGGGGTTGAGATGAAATTCTGGGCTGTGGTCAATATCAACCAAAATCGCATCATAACGCTGTTCTGGGGTTGTTGGGTCAATGCCGTCACCGACAGCAACTTGATGGAAAAAGTCGGCCTCAACCAAACGGCAACGGGGGTCCTGAACCAAACGCTGGCCCAATGGCAGCAGACCTTGTTGGTGCCACCCGATCACAGGTGGCAGATATTCAATCACAGTTAGCGCGGCAACTTTATCATGATCGAGGGCGGTGGCCGCAGTATAGCCCAAGCCCAAACCTGCAACCAAAATATCAGGTGACGCTGCTGACAGTTCGGCAATCGCCAAATTTGCCAAAGCCTCTTCAGAGGCGGTGAATAAATCTGACATTAAATGCCCATCGCCGAGGATCACCTCGACCACATCAATGTTGAGCTTAAACTGTCGCCGCCGCCGCAAAGAAAGCGGACCAAGCGCTGTCATCTGATAGTCTAACTCTTCAAAATAAGCTGACATGTCCTCCCCCCACCACCGATTGATGGCCTCTCACTGTCCATAGCACTCAGGCGTGCTGGCGTCTTTGATTTTACGATTGACGGCCCGCCACATCCGCTGCTTGATTACTTGTCTGCGCGCGCGTGCAGGTTACACTGATGATGGAAACCGGACTTTGTAGCCGGTTAAATTACAGAAATCCCTCAAATCATGCGCGAAACAGACCTTTATCCGCCAATTAAAAACTTCCTTGAGCAGCAAGGATATACAGTTAAAGCCGAGGTCGGTAGCGCCGATATCGTTGCCCTCCGTGCCGGACAAGCACCTGTGATTGTTGAATTGAAAACGGCTTTTTCGCTGAGCCTGTTTCATCAATGCATCACCCGCCAAGCGATCACAGACGATGTCTACCTAGCCGTGCCACGGCAACCCGGAAAGCGCTTTTTAAAATCCCTTGCAGATAATAAAAAACTTGCGCGTCGCCTGGGATTGGGAATGATCACAGTGCGCCTGAATGATGGCTTGGTTGAGGTGCACCAGGACCCGGCCCCCTATCAGCCGCGCCAGTCGGCCAGAAAGAAAAGCCAATTATTGCGAGCTTTTGCCCGCCTTAGTGGTGATCCAAACCGCGGCGGCAGCACCCGTCAAGGCTTGATCACAGGTTATCGCCAAGACGCCCTAAAATGCGCGGCATTTTTGGCTGAAAATGGCGCCAGCAAGGGCGCACAGGTGGCGGCAGCAACAACCGTGAAAACCGCAACCACGATCATGCGCGATAATCACTATGGCTGGTTTCAGCGTCTCACAACGGGCGTCTATGAGCTCAGCCAACAGGGTCAGAATGAATGGCCCACATGGGTGCCAAAACCCTAGCCTTGATACGGAATTTCAGTGCGATAGTCAGAGTGCATCATCCATTGCCAATATATGTCCCGTAGTTTTGCCGTGACCGGACCACAAGCGCCATTGGCAAAAACTGTCTCATTAACTTTGACCAAAGGAATAACACCGCCACCCGAGGTGGAAATAAAAACTTCATCTGCCTGTAAAAACGCGTCGCACGGCAGATCACGGATGCTGACCGGCAGGCCCTCAGTGGCGGCAATCTCCAGAACGGTTTGCCGGCTAATCCCACCCAGCGCACCATGGCCTGATGTGACCAAACCGCCATCGATGACGGCGAAAACATTAAATCCGGGCCCTTCGGTAATTTGGCCATTTTGATCCGCCAAAATAACGGTCTCAAAATCCTGATCTTTGGCCTCAAACAAGCCTTTTGTAAAATCCGCCCAGTGATAGTTTTTAACTCGGGGATCAACGCTATCATCAGGAATACGATGTACCGACTTGGCTATCAACGCACTGGCCCCTTGGGCCGCCCGCTCTGGTTTAATCACGTGGATATAGGGCACACACCAAGCAAAGAAGTAGTTGTCACAGTCACGCGGGTCACGGCTACCAGGGATCCGCGGGACACCACGACTACAGACCATCGCCACATAGCTATGGTGAAATCCAGCGACAACAACCATCTCGGTGAGAGCCGACTTTATCGCCTGACGTGACATTTTTGGATCCAGCCGTAGCGCTGCCATGGACGCCTGAAAACGGTCCAAGTAATCCTCTAATCGGAAAAAGCCACCTTCCCAAACAGGCACCACGTCGTAGGTGATATCAGAGTGAACCAGTCCCCAATCATTTACCGGAATTGCGGCCTCACCAATGGGGATGATCCGGCCTTTCATCCAAGCAGCACCAGCGGCAAATTGCGTCGTCATGGCATTCTCTCTTAGGTGATCATTCGCATAGGTGAGCGTAGACCTATCCGCTATGATCTGGCAACGAAATCAATGCCAGATGGTGATCGTCAGACCATGGCAATGTGGCCCTGCTTTCAGCCGCACGATGTGCCCTTTCATTTTAGATCTACATGTGAAAATCTGTTATAAAACAGCAGGCTAAAATAATGGCATGGGAGGTAAACATGCGAGTCGATGTCGATAAAAACAATGCCTATCTGACCCTTATCACCGCCAATCAAGAATGCCGTTTTCATGCCATTTGGTTGCGTGATAACGCCTCAGACCCGGACAGCCGGTCACCTGATAATGGCCAATCGCTGATCGCCCTGCGGGATATTCCACGGGATATTACCATCAGCGCAGCAGCGCTTTCAGATGACATTCTCCGCGTTACTTTTTCACCCGAAGATAAGACCTGTGACTACCCCCTCAACTGGCTGTTGGACAATGCCTATGATCGCCCAGGCGCGCCGCCCTCTGGCTGGACACAGCATGATGTTGAAACCTGGGACAGCACGTTAATGAGCCAGCTACCTCAGGCAGATTTCGCAACCATCAAGTCGGACCCATCGGCCTTGGCGGATTGGTTGGCGAAAATCAACCGCTTTGGCTTTGGCAAGTTACAAAACGGCCCTGTTGAAGACAAGGCCTTGCTGCAAGTGGTTGATCTATTCGGCTATGTTCACGAAACCATTTATGGGCCGTATTTTGATGTACGGGCGGAGGCAAAGCCCAGCAATCTAGCCTATACCAATTTGGGCCTACAGGCCCATACCGATAACCCCTATAGCGAGACCGCCCCGCCCATCCAAATCCTTTATTGCCTGCAAAGTGATGCTGCGGGCGGAGAGAATATGATTGTTGATGGGTTTCGCGCGGTTGAGCGCTTACGCGCGGAAAACCCGGACTGGTTCAATGTTCTCGCCCGCTATTGTGCGAATTTTGAATATGTGGGCCGCAAAGATGTGTGCCTGCGCGCCCGCCGCCCAATGATTGAGCTTGCCCCCGACGGTGAGCTGATCGGTATGCGCTTTAACAACCGGGCCACCGCCGCCCTCACAGATATCCCCTTCAGTCATATGAAAACCTATTATGACGCTTATCGCCGCCTGGGGGAGATCATTGATGACCCCGACATGGAAGTCAGTTTCCGTCTCGCGCCCGGCGACAGTTTTTTGATCAACAACAGGCGGGTTCTGCATGCCCGCAGAGCCTTTTCAAGCGAGGGGCAACGCTGGCTTCAAGGGTGCTATGCAGACATGGGGGCGCTACGTTCAAAGTTGACCGTTTTACAAGCAGGGCTGACAAATGCCGCCCCCGAAGCAGCACGTGCCCTTGAGCCTATTTAAAACCATGATTTCTGACGCAATTTTCGCCAGGTCAATGACATTGTTAGAGGCTGAACATGACGAAGCCAGAGTATATTTTTGACGCCAATAGCAAACCCTCGTTGCCCGTTTTTGAAGTCCCCTTGGTGCGCGCCAGCACCGAAAGTCTGGCGGGCTATGGCTGTCTCGTGAACGACCCCGAGACATTTGAGATTGAGATCGTGCGCTGGCCCGCGCAAGGCTGGCGGCCCGTGGATGAGGACACCGGCGATGAAGCTGGCTGGGTTGAGGGAGTTTTCAAATGCGATTGGCAGGGTGATGTGCTGTTTGCCGAAAATGCGGCGGTGAGCGGCAATTATGTTTTGGGCTGGTCAACCGATCCGCAACAGGCCCAGACCAAACAGCAAACAGTGCCGCGCACACAGGTTTTGCTTTGGCATATGAATTATCACCCCGATGGCGGGCAATTCTTTTACCCGCTCGATAACAGCCCTTTCATTGTGCCGCTGGCGCTGCCCGGCGATGATCTTGGCCCTGAAAAAGTTGTCGCTTTTTGGTGTGAGGGGGACAAGGGTCTGTATATCCATCCAAATATTTGGCACGAGGGCGTCTTTCCGACCGTCGACAGCCAACGTTTTCAAGACCGCCAAGGCCGCGTCCATGCCCGTGTCAGCGCCGATATCGGGAATGAGTTTGGCGTCTATCTTGCCTGCCCATTGTCAGCTGATAAATTGCGGTGAAGGGCACCGCGCACGCGGCACGGCGGCTAACATAACTTATGGACACTGAGAATACCGCTTTTAGGTCTTTGGCTTGGGCCGATTTTCCGTTGCGCCGCTGGCGTCACCTGCCACTGGCTGCTGATCAAAGCGATGATCAAGGATGCGGTTTGCATGCCCCTCTGGGTCGTCATATTGGTTGTCTGATACCGTCCAAACAAACGCCGCAAGCCCGCCTAAACCAAGCAACAGGGACACAGGAATCAATAATAACAGGGCTGTCATGGTCGGGCCGCCCGTTCGGGCTGTATCCGCGCCCGGTAACGCCGTGCCACCTGTAAACGAATGGCATTTAAAGAAACTGTGATCGACGATGCCGACATGGCAATTGCGGCAATTAACGGTGTAGCGATCCCCATCAACGCGAGCGGCACGGCGATCAGGTTATACAAGCCGGCAATGGCGAAATTCTGTAAAATTCGCCGCCGGGCGACACCTGCTGTGGCCAGCAAAAAAGGCAGGTTTTCAAGGCCGCCACCCAGCAACACAACATCCGCTGTCGTGCGCGCGGCATCTAAGGCAGATGCGGGCGCCACAGCCGCGTCGGCGGCGGCCATCGCGGCGGTATCATTGAGACCATCGCCGACCATCAAAACAACCGCCCCTTCAGCCTGTAATTTGCTGATAAAGGATAATTTCTCAGCGGGTGTCACAGCCCCCTGGCAGGCAGTAAACCCAAGCTGTCTGGCAACCGCGTCAGTTGCTGATTGTTGATCACCGCTTAACAGAATCCGCCGCATCCCTGCCTGATCCAGGCAGGCCAACATATCGCTGGTACCAGGCTTTATAACCTCTTCAAAATCGAGCCACTTTATCGGCGCGCTCCCTATCCGCAGTCCCAAACGCCGGTCAGATTTTGTGTCAGACGCGGTCCCGCGCAACCATTGTGACTTACCCAGCCAAACGCTGGCATTTTGATAGCGAGCACGCAGACCACTTCCGGGGAATTCACAAATGTCGGTCACCTCAACGGCGGCCAAGTCATACGCTTTCAGTGCCTCACCTAACGCTCGTGCCAAGGGATGTACCGAGGCGCGCGCCAAAGCTTGCAGGACCGCCATTTCTTCTGTGTGCCAGCCGTCAAAATGTGTTGGCATAAACTGCCCATTTGTGACTGTCCCCGTCTTATCAAAAACAATTGTGTCAATTTTTGCGATTCGTTCCAGAGCGGTTGCATTTTTGAGCAATACGCCGCGCGCAAACAACCGCCCACTCGCAGCTGTCATGACCGCCGGGACGGCCAATCCTAAGGCGCAGGGACAGGTGATGATCAGCACCGAAATCGCAATGGTCAGCGCCAGATACACCTCCCCGGACAACCAAAACCACAGCCCAAATGCGACCAGCGCTAAAACATGCACAAGCGGGGCATAAATCGCCGCCGCTCGGTCTGCCAGCGATCGATAGCGGTCGCGCCCGCGCTCTGCGATTTCAACAAGATCAATAAAACGCCGCAGAACACTGTCAACAGCCGGTTTGGTAATTTCAATCTCTAAAGGCCCACTCAGGTTAACCTCACCTGCAAAGACATCATCGCCTTCAGACAACATCACAGGCTCTGCCTCACCGGTAAGAAACGAGCGATCAGAATCGCTACGACCGCGGCGCACAATGCCGTCACCAGCGATCCGCTCGCCGGCAGCAACAACAATAATCATGCCCGGCTGTAAGGCAGAAATTTTGATATCAAAAATCTCTTCACCACGTTTTTGCCGTGCCAGTGGTGTTTCAATACGGGATAGCTGTGCCGCCGCCGAACGGGCTTTCTGACGGGCCATTAAATCAAGATACCGCCCCCCCAAAAGAAAAAACGTCAACGCCAGCGCGGCATCAAAATATGCATGCGCCCCGCCACTGAGCGCTTCATAAAGCGACGCCAAGGCCGCTAAAATAATCGCCAAAGAAATCGGTACGTCCATGTTTAACGTGAATACCCGCAGCGCATGATAGGCGTTTTTAAAAAACGGTTGCGCGGCATAAATCAAAACTGGCAGCGCAATGAGGGCCGAGGTTAAGGTTAAAAACTGGCCAGTTGCGGCATCCGCACCCGACCAAACCGAGACCGACAGTAACATGACATTCATCAGCCCAAAGCCCGCGACTGCCAGGCGGATTAACAAGGCTTTGGCCGGGTTATCCTTTGCTGTCGGCAGCTGATCTAAATCCAGCCCTTCGGCCGGAAAACCGATGTCTGCCAACGCATCTTTAATAACCGCAATATCCAGCCCCTCGGCCGCTGTCACCGTCAACTGTTTCAGCGATAGATTAACCCGCGCTGCTGTCACAGCGTCGAGCGCATTAATCTGCCGTTCAATCTTTGCCATACAGCCTGCACAATGCATTCCAGGCACATGCAAAACATGGTTTCGGCTTGCTGCCTCTGACGCCTGCACATCTGTTTGAGACGCGTTCATGGTGGGACCGGCAGCCGCCCCGGTGGCGCGCGCGGGTTGCATCTCTGCCGTCATCGCAAGTGCAGATTATGCTGCTGGGAGAAAAGCGTGCCGTCGGCCGCAATCGCCTCAATAAAGACAATCTTATTGCCCGCTTGCAAATCAACCACCGCGCTGAACTGGCCATTTGCAAAATCTGCTGAAAACTGTTGGTCCTGGCGCGCCGTAGTTGCCTGCCCGACCCGCAGCGTCAACGGCTGTGCTAAATGCAGGGGTGTCACGGCGACGCCACGTGCATCGGTGAGGCGAAGCGATAACCGCCCGTTCTCATAACTGAGCGTGCTTTTCCAACCGAGCGCATCCTGGGCCCGTTTTTTGGCATCAAACTCTTGGCTGGCAACATAGCTGTTGGTGACGTTCAAGCCCGGAAAACTGCCCAGAGCAAAATAGGCTAAAGTTAAATTTGCGATCACAACAGTGGCAAAGGCTGCCAGCACAATCAGCAGGAAATGGCGGCCCGTAAATTCACCCTTTTGAACCCTCATTTAGTCACCCCATTAAAAACACTTTTGACAAATTGCTTCTCGCTGCCTGTTTCGTCCTTAATCCAGAAACGAAAGCTGGTTGCAGCATTTTTTACTGGCAGGCTATTGGCGGGCGCTTGGACATATACGCGCTGCTGAAAAGTCCGATCTGGCGCAACCTCAACTGTTGTTGACGCTGTTTTCGGCAACATTAACGTCAGCGCTGATGAGGCGCGATCGATGCCCAGCTCAAAAACCCGTGGCTGCGAGGTTTTGTTGCGCAAACGGAATTCATAAATATTCCGCAAACTGCCATCCGCCAGCTTTACAAAGGTCGGGTTGCGCACCGGTGCAACACTGAACTCAAGGTCCGCACGCACAAACAAAGCGTAGACCAAGGCAATGCCAATCGACGCCCATATCATCGTATACAGAATGGTCCGTGGCCTGAAAATATGCTGCCACGCGGGCTTAACTGGTTTACCTGAAGTCTCTGCCACCTCGTCAGACGCCGCCATATAATCAATCAGGCCCCGGGGGCGCCCAAGCCGCTGCATGACATCATCACAGGCATCAATACACAACGCACAGGTGATACACTGTAACTGCTGGCCATTACGGATATCAATGCCCATGGGACAGACATTGAAACAGGCGTTACAATCCACGCAGTCACCGTGGGCGTTGTCAATCTCCTTGCGTTGATGACGTGATCGCGGCTCGCCCCGCCAGTGGCGATAACCAATGGTCAAGGTATCTTCATCCATCATCGCCGACTGAATTCGCGGCCAAGGACACATAAAAGTGCAGACTTGCTCGCGCATGAAACCGCCAAATATGAATGTTGTCGCGGTTAAAACCCCAATACAGCCCCAAACAACCATCGGCGCTGTCCCCGACAGCATGGCCATTGCCAAGCTTGGCGCATCGGTGAAATAAAATACCCAGGCGCCCCCAGTGAGGACACTGATCAACAGCCAGATTGACCATTTGATCAGGCGCCGCACCAGCTTAGTGATATCCCATTTACGATTCCACAAACGAATGCGGGCATTACGGTCGCCATCTACCCAGCGTTCCACCAGGATAAACAAATCGGTCCAAACCGTTTGTGGGCAGGCATAGCCGCACCAAACCCGCCCTAAAACCGAGGTAAACAGAAATAGGCCGATGCCTGCCATGATCAAAAGACCGGCCACAAAATAAAATTCATGCGGCCAAATCTCGATCCAAAACATGAAAAACCGTCGGTGCTCCAGATCGACCAACACGGCCTGATCCGACACATGCGGACCACGATCAAAGCGCAGCCAGGGGGTGAGGTAATAAATCGCGAGTGTAAAGGCCATGAGCCACCACTTCAGGCGGCGAAACCAGCCTTTTACACGGCGCGGAAATACAGGCGTCCGCGCCGCGTACAAGGCTTCGTTTGAAGCATTGGAGTCCAACCGTTTATGTCCTTATTCACCGCCACCGAGTTGATGGACATAGAGGGTGACCTGGCGCAATTGCGCTTCGGTTAACCGCTCGCGCCACGCCGGCATCACGCCATTTCGGCCATGGGTGATGGTTTTCACCACCGACTCTCGATCACCGCCATAAAGCCATAATGCATCACGGAGATTCGGGGCACCAAATTCACGGTTACCCGCACCTGTGGCACCATGACAATCTGTGCAATTGTCATTGAAGACTTGCCTGCCACTCTCCAGCCGTGCCAACTCAAAAGGACCGCCCGATATCGACATCACGTAATGGCTGACATCTTCAATTTCAGATGGCTCTAAAATCTCGCCATAGGCTGCCATTTCAGAAAGCCGCGTGTCCTCGTCTGATTGCGACCGAATGCCGTGGCGAACTGTCAGGTAAATGTCCGGCAGGCTGCCACCCCAAAGCCAGTCATCATCTAACAAGTTTGGATAGCCTTTGTTGCCGCCCGCACCCGCACCATGACATTGGGCACAGAAGGTTTGGAAAACAGCCCGGCCACCTGAAACCGCGTATTGCGTCAATGCCTGATCGGCAGGAACATCGCTCAATGCATGCGAGACCAAAGCCGTATCAAGCGCCGCATTTGCTTGCTTGTAATGGTTGATCTCTTTTTCAAGGTCAGCACGTGAGGCATAGCCAAATACCCCTGGCGTCGCTTGCGTCAATAACGGTACCGCTGGATACAGCACCATATAACCCACGGCCCAAATGATGGTGATATAAAACGTCCATAGCCACCATCGGGGGAGCGGATTGTTAAGTTCCTGGATTCCGTCCCACTGATGACCGGTGGTCTCCTCACTGACATTGGCAGCAGAAGTCTTGGAGGTTTGATCTTGGCTCATTGACGGCCTCCCTCTGAATTTTCAAGCGTTTTTGGGGCCTCGTCATTGCGGAGTGGCAGATGCGCCATATCACGGTGCAAGGCGCGGCTGCCTGGCCGGAAGGTAAATATAACGATGCCTAAAAACATCACCAGCATCGCCAACAAGCCCCAGCTATCAGCAAATTCACGGAGCAAATCATAATTCGTTGTCATCCCACCCCCCTATCGGCTTGCATCTGGCGTAAAGGTTGAAAAATCAACCAAGGTGCCAAGCATCTGTAGATAAGCGATGAGCGCATCCATCTCCGTGACACGCGGGTTACCGTCGAAATTACGAATGCTCAAATTAGCATAGCGTGATTCCAGCCCCTCGGTATCTCCATCGGGGTCAAGTTGGGTGGCCAAGTCAGCCGCAGCATTGGTGATCATCGCCTCATCATACGGCACGCCGACAAGACGATGTGTGGCCAGCAGCTCTGAGATTTTATCCGTATTCAGATCTGTCTCGG
>JBELLC010000076.1:0-9712 GCA_042088965.1 Nisaea sp.
CTTCAGTACACGGCATGACGCCAATCAGCTGGTCACCGTCATCAAGCTTCATGGCGATTTTGCCATTACGTTTGATATTGGTGAAATCCGACAGGGCATTACGGCGCACCGTGCCCGCAGAAGTGGCAAACATGACCTGTAATTCGGACCACTGCTGCTCGTCATCTGGCAACGGCATAACAGTTTGAATCCATTCGCCCTCGGCCAACGGCAAAAGGTTCACCATGGCCTTACCCCGCGCCTGAGGCGATGCGAGCGGCAGACGGTAGACTTTCATCTGGTAGACCATGCCGCGCGAGGTGAAAAACAACAGCGGCGTATGGGTATTGGCAACGAACAGGCGGCCAACCGTGTCTTCATCTCGTGTTGACATCCCAGAGCGGCCCTTACCGCCGCGCCGTTGAGCGCGATAGGTCGACAATGGTACACGTTTAATATAGCCGTTCATCGACACGGTAATGACCATGTCTTCACGTTGGATCAGGTCTTCAATGTCATGTTCAAACTCTGATTCCATTAATTCCGTGCGGCGCGGTGTATCCGCCTGCTCTTTGGCGGCAACAAGTTCGCTACGCAATTCGTGCATCAAACGCGGCCGAGATTGCAGAATATCCAAATAGTCTGCAATTTTGTCGCTCAACTCTTGGGTTTCAGCGACCAGCTTGTCACGCTCCAACCCTGTCAATCGCTGCAAGCGAAGGTCCAAGATGGCCCGCGATTGGGCTTCTGACAGCCGGTAATTTCCGTCGATCACTTCATGCCCAGGATCATCAATTAAACGGATAAAATCGGCGACGTCATTGGCAGGCCAGTCGCGATCCATCAGCGCCGTGCGGGCGGCTGCCGCATCTGGTGCCGCACGAATAAGCCGGATCACCTCGTCGATATTGTTCAAGGCCACCAGCAAGCCGGCCAGTACATGGGCTCTATCGCGGGCCGCATTTAACAGATGGCGGGTCCGCCGGGTGATCACTTCTTCGCGGAAATTTATGAACGCATGAATTACATCACGCAGGTTCATCTGCTCGGGACGCCCGGCATTCAAGGCAAGCAAATTGACCCCAAAGGATGTTTGCAATTGAGTGAAACGGTAAAGTTGGTTCAACACCACTTCGCCCACCGCATCGCGTTTCAGCTCAATCACCACGCGCACGCCGTCGCGATCACTTTCATCGCGCAAATCAGAGATGCCTTCGACGGTCTTATCACGGACAATTTCACCGATTCGTTCAAGCAAGCGTGATTTGTTCACCTGATAGGGAATTTCGGTAACCACAATCGCTTCACGGTCTTTACGAATTTCCTCAATACTGGCTTTGGCGCGCACCACGATGGAGCCCCGCCCCGTATGATAGGCATCGCGAATCCCTGCTTTGCCAAGGATCAAGCCACCTGTCGGGAAATCTGGGCCGACCACATAGCCCATCAATTCGTCAATCGTTATGCCTGGATTGTCCACATAGGCACAGCATGCATCAATCACTTCGCCGACGTTATGGGGCGGGATATTGGTTGCCATGCCGACCGCGATACCGCCCGCGCCATTGACCAAAAGATTTGGATATTCCGCGGGCAGAACAGCCGGTTCCAAGGTCGATTCGTCATAGTTGGGAACGAAATCAACGGTATCTTTGTCGATATCCCGCAGTAAAAGTTCTGCTGCTTTGGCCAAGCGGGCCTCTGTATACCGCATCGCCGCCGGCGGATCGCCGTCCATCGAGCCAAAATTGCCCTGGCCATCAACCAACGGCAGGCGCATCGAGAAATCCTGTGCCATCCGCACCATGGCATCATAGATCGCACTGTCGCCATGGGGGTGATATTGACCCATTACGTCACCAACGATCCGCGCTGATTTGCGGTATGGCTTGGACCAGTCGTAACCACCATCTTTCATGGCATAGAGAATGCGCCGATGCACTGGCTTTAACCCATCGCGCACATCAGGCAAGGCCCGAGAGACAATTACGCTCATCGCATAATCAAGATAGGACCGGCGCATCTCGTCTTCGATGGTTACCGGAACGATATCAAAATCTGTAGGTGTATCGACGCTCACGCAGGGACCATTCTAAAGGGGTTCAGAGCGCCGCATTAGCCGGTTGCCAATGCAACGCATCAAGGAAATTCCATCATAGCTTTTTCAGTGTGTAACGACAAGTTGAATAGATTGCAGTTAAAAGGACTCTTGAGGTTAAAAAAGCCCTTAAAAACAGAAACTTACTTTGTGTCTTTTATAGAGACGGGCAACGGCATGCCCAGCCATCGCGCGCAGCCAGCATTGTTTTACTATTTTACAGCTAACCTATCGCCTCAGAATGGGATCTCATCATCCAAGTCATTTAAACCGCCAACAGGAGCCGGCCCATCATTGCCGCCCATGCCACCGCCCATATTGCTTGGCTGCTGCTGGCCGCCGCCATAGCCGCCGCCATAGCCGCCATCACTGGCACCGCCACCGCCACCTTCACCGCGCCCATCAAGCATCGTTAGCTCACCGCGATAGCGCTGCAAGACAATCTCTGTGGTATATTTCTCCTGACCACCTTGATCCGTCCACTTGCGCGTTTGCAAAGCCCCTTCCAAATAAACTTTCGAGCCTTTGCGCAGGAACTGTTCTGCCACACGGCCAAGATTCTCATTAAAAATCACAACCCGGTGCCATTCGGTCCGCTCGCGGCGTTCGCCAGAATTGCGGTCTTTCCAGCTTTCCGACGTGGCAATCGACAGGTTCACGATTTTCATGCCGTCTTGCGTCGAGCGCACCTCTGGGTCGCGACCAAGATTTCCAATCAAGGTGACCTTGTTCAAACTGCCTGCCATTGACCCATTCCTCCATATTATTTGGCCCGTTTCCGGCCGAATCTACTGTGACATAATTGATAACACATCATAGGTGTTCGTCGAAAGAATTCACGCACGCTTTCGCCAGACGTAAATAGACCTGGCAATCTCACCGCAATTGGAGCAAGGTTCGATCATAACGAAAGATAACCTATTGTTATCAGTCTGTTTTGCATAGGATTTGACATCCAACAGGATTGCTTGGGACTTATCATTTGCACCGATTGCACTATGCTTTTACCCTCGTGTTATAGATTGTTTCAGCACCGTTCGCGGCACTGCTGACCTGATAAAAGTGACGGGCCCTATGGATATTGATTCGCAGCTTAAAGTGGTCCGCGTTCGCGGTGCCCGAGAGCATAATTTGCAAAACGTCGACATTGATTTGCCGCGCAATCAGCTGGTTGTGATGACCGGCCTGAGCGGTTCAGGCAAATCATCCTTGGCTTTCGATACCATCTATGCCGAAGGTCAGCGGCGCTATGTGGAAAGCCTATCGGCCTATGCGCGGCAGTTTCTGGAGTTGATGGAAAAGCCGGATGTGGACCTAATTGAAGGCCTATCGCCGGCGATTTCAATTGAACAAAAAACCACCTCCCGCAATCCCCGCTCGACCGTTGGCACGGTGACGGAGATATATGACTATCTGCGATTATTGTTTGCCCGCGTCGGCATTCCATATTCCCCCGCCACAGGCCTGCCGATCGAAAGCCAAACCGTCAGCCAGATGGTGGACCGCATCATGGCACTGCCTGAAGGTACGAGATTATTCTTGCTGGCGCCGATTGTGCGCGGGCGCAAGGGCGAATACCGCAAAGAGCTGGCCGACCTTGCGAAACGTGGTTTTCAGCGGGTGAAAGTCGATGGCACCATCAGCCTGATTGAAGACGTGCCTGCCCTCAACAAAAAGCTGAAACACGATATCGAAGTTGTCGTCGATCGTATCGTTGTCCGCGACGGTATTGCCACCCGGCTGGCCGATTCCATCGAAACGGCCTTGGGCATTTCAGATGGTTTGCTGTTTGCTGAAGTCGCTGACAGCAATGAACGACACACATTTTCAGCAAAATTCGCCTGTCCTGTCTCCGGTTTCACGATTGATGAGATTGAGCCGCGGTTGTTCTCTTTTAACAACCCTTTTGGCGCCTGTGGGACCTGTGATGGGCTTGGCACACGAATGTATTTCGATGCTGATCTCATCGTTCCCGAACCAGAACGCAGTTTAGCCAAAGGGGCGATCGCGCCGTGGGCCAACAGCACGTCAAAATATTATGGTCAAACCCTTGCAAGTTTGGCGAACCATTATGATTTTGACATTAATACAGCCTATCGCGACCTGCCCGAAAACGTGCAGAATGTACTTTTGTATGGCAGCGGTACAACGCCAATCTCCATGACGTATGATGACGGCCACCGCAGCTATAAGACCAGCAAACCATTCGAAGGCATCGCCACAAATTTAGAGCGCCGCTTCAAAGAGACTGACTCAAACTGGGTTCGCGATGAATTAAGCCGGTACCAAAGTATTGATAAATGTGAGGCATGTCACGGGCAGCGCCTCAAGCCAGAGGCTCTCGCCGTTAAAATTGCAGGTCTCACGATTAGCGATATTACTGCGTTTTCAATCCATGAGGCGGGGGCCTGGTTCCTGGGCCTCGCAGATATTTTGTCGGACAAAGAAAATGAAATCGCCGAACGAATTTTAAAGGAAATTAATGAACGGTTGGGCTTTTTAAACAATGTGGGACTTGAATACCTCAGCTTATCCCGCACGTCCGGGACCCTCTCCGGGGGCGAAAGTCAGCGGATACGGCTTGCCTCGCAGATTGGCTCCGGACTGACCGGGGTTCTTTACGTCCTCGATGAGCCGTCGATTGGCCTGCATCAGCGTGACAATGACCGGCTGCTTGCCACCCTGAGACGTTTGCGGGACTTGGGCAATACAGTTATCGTCGTGGAACATGATGAAGACGCCATTCGTAGCGCTGATTATCTGGTTGATATGGGGCCAGGCGCAGGGGTACATGGCGGCCATGTGGTGGCTTCTGGCACACCGGAACAGGTGATGCGCTCTGCCGAGAGTTTAACAGGCCAATATTTGACCGGTTTGCGGCAAATTGCGGTGCCAACAAAACGTCGTAAAGCCAAGCGTGGTCGCAAGCTGACGGTTAAGGGTGCGCGCGGAAATAATCTGCAAAACGTCACGGTTAACTTTCCCCTCGGCGTTTTCACGGCCATCACCGGGGTGAGTGGTGGCGGTAAGTCGACTTTGGTCATCGAAACCCTTTGGAAGGCTTTGGCGCGGCGCATTCACAAAGCCCGCGAGGCCCCTGCACCTCATGATGAAATTAGCGGTTGGGAATTGATTGATAAGGTCGTTGACATTGATCAATCACCGATTGGCCGGACACCACGCTCAAACCCCGCGACATATACAGGGGCCTTTACCCCAATTCGCGATTGGTTTGCGGGTTTACCAGAATCACAAGCACGCGGGTATGCCCCCGGGCGATTCTCTTTCAATGTCAAAGGTGGCCGCTGTGAGGCCTGCCAAGGCGATGGCGTCCTGAAAATTGAGATGCACTTTTTACCGGATGTCTATGTGCAATGCGATGTTTGCCATGGGCAACGCTATAACCGGGAGACCTTAGAAGTCAGGTTTAAAGAAAAATCGATTGCCGATGTCCTGGATATGACCGTCGAGGAAGGCGCTGAATTCTTCAAAGCGGTGCCGTCGATCCGCGATAAACTGATCACACTGGAGCAAGTCGGCCTAAGTTATGTGAAAATTGGTCAACCCGCGACAACCCTCTCGGGCGGTGAAGCACAGCGGGTCAAGCTGGCCAAAGAACTTTCGCGCCGGGCCACAGGCAAGACCGTCTATATCCTGGATGAGCCGACAACAGGTTTGCATTTTGAAGATGTTCGCAAACTGTTAGATGTGCTGCAAGTACTGGTTGACCAAGGTAATACGGTGATTGTCATCGAGCATAATTTGGAAGTGATCAAAACCGCTGATTGGATTATCGATCTTGGTCCTGAGGGCGGCGCTGGTGGTGGCCGGGTTGTGGCCGCAGGAACGCCTGAAACGGTTGCTGCCACCGCTGAAAGCATCACGGGCCATTATCTGGCGCGGTATTTGGGGATTGCGACCCCGGAAAACACTCTTAAAAGCGCCTAATGCTTGCGGCGCGCGCCGCAAACAGTTATGCCGAGCCAGATACGTTTGCCCCCTGATGGAGCCTTAAATGGATGATACTTCGCGTCCCATACATGTGATTGGCGGCGGCCTTGCTGGTTCTGAAGCTGCTTGGCAACTGGCGGCGGCAGGTCTTGCTGTGGTGTTGCATGAAATGCGTCCAGAGCGAATGACCGATGCCCATATCACCCATGGCTTAGCGGAGTTGGTATGCTCAAACTCATTTCGCTCCGATGATTGGCAGAATAATGCTGTTGGCTTGCTTCACCGCGAATTGCGCCAGGCAGGATCTGTGATTATGGCCGCAGCAGATGAACACCGTGTTCCCGCGGGATCAGCGCTTGCGGTTGATCGCGTTGGCTTCTCGGAAGCGGTTGAGACGCGGATTAATGGCCACCCTCTTATCACCGTGATGCGCGCTGAGATGACAGCTTTACCACCTGCCGAATGGGGCCCTGCGATCATCGCGACAGGTCCGCTGACCTCGCCTGATTTGGCCGCGGGTATTGCATCGGTCACCGGCGAAGATGCCCTTGCCTTCTTTGATGCCATTGCCCCGATTGTGCACCGTGACAGCATTGATTTTGATAAAGCGTGGTTCCAATCGCGATATGATAAATCAGACCCCAATGGCGATGGCGCGGATTATATCAACTGTCCTCTTGATAAAGCGCAATATGAAGCCTTCGTTCAAGAATTGCTCGATGGTGACAAGATCGAATTTCATCAATGGGAACAGAACACCCCTTATTTTGAAGGCTGTATGCCGGTTGAAGTGATGGCATCACGGGGTCCGGAAACCTTACGCCACGGTCCCTTGAAGCCTGTTGGCCTAACCAATCCCCATAATCCTGAAAAGCCCTATGCGATCATCCAGTTGCGGCAAGATAACAAGCTGGGCACGTTGTATAATATCGTCGGCTTTCAAACCAAACTTCGGCATGGTGAACAGGTCCGTATTCTGCGCAGTGTTCCGGGCCTTGAAAAAGCTGAATTTGCCCGTCTTGGTGGCCTTCATCGTAATACATTTATTAATGGTCCCAAATTGTTAACGCCCGACCTTCGCTTAAAAAATGCGCCGCGATTGCGTTTTGCGGGTCAGATTACGGGGGTTGAAGGCTATGTTGAAAGCACTGCCATGGGGTTATTGGCAGCGCGTTTTCTGATTTGTGAAATCGCCGGTCAGGACTATCCACAGCCACCGTTAACAACGGCTTTGGGGGCGTTGCTTTCGCATGTGACAGGCGGCGGCGATGCCAAAACCTTTCAGCCGATGAATGTTAATTTTGGCCTCTTCCCGCCCCCTGCCGAGGTGCCAAATAAGGCCGGCAAGCTACGCCCCTTGAAAGGTGTTGACCGTCGCCGGGCGATGACAGCGCGGGCCGCTGAAGACATTGTCGATTGGCTGCCTGCTGCACCTTCCGCCTAACGCCCTGTCCATGCCCGCCAGGTTAGGGCAAAGATCGCGCCTTGATCTGGCTGCTGCAACGCTGCGGCAAAGGGGTTATGTTTCAATGCAGCAAAGCGTTTTAGGCGCCGCTGCGCCAGGATGGCCAGATAGCCGATGGGCCGCGCCTGACGGGGACAAGCGCGGCTTTTCTGAAGCCAAGGGGTAATCGCAGCTGATATCTCTGCCACGGCGGCACGCAACCGATCATCATCCCGGCCAGAAGTGATCTCTTTGGCTGTTAGGTGATGCGCCGCCAGCACATCGCTTGGCAACACCATATGATTGTGTCCGGCGTGAAAGGCGAGACTTTGCAACTGTCCTGCCATTGCCCAGGCTGTTGCCGCTGACAGGGCGGCTTGCCGATCTGCATCATCCATGACCCCTAGGCAGTCAAGCATGGCTGCTGCTAACGCCCCTGCTGGCTTTTGCGCAAATTCGATGAATTCCGCAATATTTGTTGGCTGGGTTGCCTCTATGTCATGCTCACGAGCGTCAATCATGCTTATTAATGCGGCACTGGAAAGCCTGCGATTAAGGACCTGGGCGGTTGCTAAGCTTTCAACCACATCATGGCGACGACTCTCACCTTGGGAAATTTCGGCAACAACCTCGCGCCACCACGCCAAGCGAATATGTGCCAACATTGGCTCGCTAACCCGATCAACGGCCTGCGCCAGTTCGTGATGAAAAGCGATCAGTGCAAACAACTGCTGGCGTGTGTCTATGGGCGCAAACAGTGCACAAAGATAACGTGCCGGGTCGCGTTGCCGCACCAGCAAGCGGACACGCGCATTCGTTTCGTTTACAGTCACCGTCATGTCACAAAAAATACCTTTAGCGGGAGCCGGTCTTGGTCATAAATAACAACATGGCTGAGAACCTACGAATACCAAGGGAAGATTTCCCGGTTTTATCAATCTTTTTGGATCGCCCGGCGCGTGCACCTGTTTTGGCATTTTATCAGTTCGCGCGGACAGTCGATGATATTGCGGACGATCCGACAAAAAAGCCCACTCAGCGTGCGGATAATTTAGCCATTTTCCGGCAAGTCTTATTACATCGCACCGCCGACCCCCTGATTGATCATCTGCGGGCAGCGGTTAAGGACGATGAAAAATTGTTACGCCATGCGGGCGATTTGCTTACCGCGTTTGAAAATGACCAACACCAAACCCGCTTTCAAGACAGCGCTGATTTAGAGCAATACTATCGCTATAGCGCCAATCCTGTTGGTCGCTTTTTGGTCGATCTTTATGGTGAAGATAGAGCGCTTTACCCTTATACAGACGCGCTGTGTACGGGCCTTGGTCTGATCACAAATTTGCGCGATTGCGGCGAAGATTTGCGCGACCTAGACCGTGTCTACATCCCATTAGTCTTTTTCGAGCAATACCACAGCGACATCAACGATCTGTTAAAACACCGGCAGACTCCTGCCTTAAAGGCCCTATGTGATGCACAGCTTTCCTGGGGGGAGGCTAAAATTTCAGAAGCGTTGACAGCAGCCGGGGAAATTAAGTCAAAAAATCTCAGGCGGCATTTCTACCTAGCCGCACACTGTGGCCGCCGTTTGGCGCAAAAAATGCGGACGCGCGATATCTTGGCCAAGAAGGTCAATTTAGGGGCCATGGATATGGCCATCTGTCTTGCCCAGGCCTGGTGGCGCGCATGAGCCCCGCAATTGACGTCTTAACGCCCGCAGGTTTTTACCCTTTGGCCATTAACAAACGGGCGCGCAGTTCATTTCGCTTTGCCATGGCCGCCTTGCCATCAAACCAACGCCGCGCGGTGCTGACGGTTTATGGGTTTTGCCGTGTCATTGATGATATTGCAGATGGTGATCTGCCGATGGCCGAAAAACTGGCCCGTTTAGCGGCCTGGAAAGAGGCTATCGCCGCCTGGCAAATAGGCCGCGCCGATAGCCTCTTTTCAGATCTTATGATCCATGACCCAGAGCTAAACCCGCTGCCCGCTGCGGCATTTTTAACACTGATTGACGGCATGATTGAAGATGCCCAAAGCCCGCCTGAGATTCATAGCTTTGAAGATTTAAGGCGATATTGTGGGTTGGTCGCCGTGCCTGTCGGCACGCTTTACCTGCATATTCTAAAGGTCTCTGACGATGCTGTGGCACCGCTTGCCAGCACGCTTGGCGAAGCTGTGCAAATTACCAATATTTTGCGCGATATCAAAGAAGATCTGGCACGCGGCCGCTGTTA
>JBELLC010000076.1:9812-14984 GCA_042088965.1 Nisaea sp.
GGCACGCAGAATAACGCGGACCAGCGCCGTGGTGTTCAGCGCCTATCTAAAACGCCTTTTGCACCAAGGTGCCGGCAAACCTTAATCAACCGGCAATAAGGCAGCGGCCACGCGCCGCCCCTCTGACAGCAGTACATTATAGGTTCGACACGCAGCGCCCGTAT
The DNA here is from genome assembly GCA_042088965.1 of Nisaea sp. GTDB lineage: Bacteria > Pseudomonadota > Alphaproteobacteria > Thalassobaculales > Thalassobaculaceae > TMED26. Next base: position 9,977 of record JBELLC010000076.1, read on the forward strand.
CCATAGCATCGCAAACCAAGCCTTTATCGCGCAAGGCAGTGCGCAGACCTGGGGCAATCATTTGGCCGCGGGCGCCGCAGCCAATAAGGACCACATCCGGCAGCGGCGATAACTGCCATAACGCCTCAAAGTCATCTAATGTGAAGGCCATCGGGTCTCTCACGGACCAAACTTGACAAGCCTCTGCGGTGACGATCACGGCATGATTATAGCGCGCATTCGTAATGCTAAAACCGCCATCCCCATAGCCTGAGATAACCTGCAGGCCTTCGGCAACCATCGGCGTGACGTCCATCAACAGCTCCTTTTAACAATAGGCCCAGGAACAGAAACGGTCTGGGGAGCAAAACAGCTTGCCGCGCTAGCTTTCATCCTTGGCAAGCTCACGCTCATATTCAGGGACCAGCGTATTATCATCGGTGTCACCACCGCGATATAATTTGACGTACAGCAAAACAGGTACGGCGATGAAGATTGAGGAATAAGTTCCGATACAAACGCCCCAAATCATTGCCAAGGCAAAGTCAGCGAGGATCGCCCCCCCAAAGAAGAAGATCGCCAGCAGCGCCAGCAAAGTCGTCACAGAGGTCATCACCGTCCGCGACAACGTGTCATTGATCGACAGGTTTAACACCCAGGAAATCGGCTTTTTCTTGTATTTGCGCAGGTTCTCTCGCACCCGGTCAAAGACCACCACGGAATCGTTAATGGAATAGCCAGCGATTGTCAGAATGGCGGCCACGGTTGCCAGGTTGAATTCATGGCCGATCAGCGCGAAAAGGCCAATGGTGGTGATGACATCGTGCAACAGGGCAACAATCGCCCCCATGCCAAACTGCCACTCAAATCGAAACCAAATATAGACCAAGATCGATCCCATGGCGAAAAGCACCGCCATGATTCCGGCTTCAATCAGTTCCGCGCCGACTGTCGGGCCAACAAACTCTGCCCGCCGATAGCTATAGCCATCACCAAGAGAGGCTTTAACGGTTTCAATGGCCGCCAATTGCTGGCGTTCATCACCTTCTTGGCGCTGCACCCTAATCAGCACATCACGGGGCCCTCCAAACTCTTGAATGGAGACCTCTCCGAGGCCTAAAGCGCCGAGCTGCGAGCGCATGGCAGGCAAATCAGCTTCATCCGTTGAACTGCGCACCTCCAGCAAAATACCGCCTCGGAAATCAATCCCGAAGTTTAACCCAACGGCGACATAAGAGAGGGCTGAGCCAATCACCAAAAGAAGTGACACAACAAAAGCGACACGACGAAAGCCAATAAAATCAATCGCTGTATTACTGGGCACCAGACGTAAAGGTTTCAACATCACCTCGGCCCTCCTATAGGTTCAACTCGGTTGGACGGCGTCGGCGCAACCATTGCACCACCATCAACCGCGTTAACATAATCGCTGTGAACATCGAGGTTAAAATGCCAATTGCCAAGGTTACAGCGAAGCCACGGATCGGCCCTGATCCAAAACTATACAGGAAGACAGCGGCAAAAAGCGTCGTCAGATTACTGTCAATGATGGTCGTCAGCGCCCGCTGATAGCCAATTTCCACAGCATTGAAGGGTGATCGGCCATAACGGGTTTCTTCGCGGATACGCTCAAAAATCAGCACATTGGCGTCAACAGCCATGCCAATGGTCAAAATGATTCCGGCGATTCCCGGCAAGGTGAGCGTCGCTTGTAGCAGCGACAAAGCAGCCAAAATCAAGGTCACGTTAAAGAACAGGGCGATATCTGCCATGATCCCAAAGCGACCATAGGTCACAATCATAAAGGCGATGACCAAAACCATGCCGATGACACTGGCGGTTTGTCCGGCGGCGATGGAATCTTTGCCGAGACCTGGGCCAACGGTGCGTTCTTCGACCACCCGCAACGGCGCTGGCAAGGCCCCTGCCCGTAACAACAAGGCTAAATCTTGCGCCTCTGCCACAGAAAAATCACCTGTAATTTGAGCGCTTCCACCAAGGATTGGCTCATTGATCACCGGTGCGCTGATTACCTTACCATCAAGGATAATCGCAAAAGGTCTGTTGACGTTTTCTGTGGTGGCGCGGCCAAATTGCCGCGCGCCGACTTGGTCAAACCGAATGAACACAGCGGAGCGATTATTTTGATCAAAGCCAGAGCTGGCATCCACCAAACGGTCACCAGAGACCATGATCCGCCGCCGCACGACATAATGACTTGACGCTGATTCGGCGCTTTGTGCCGGGAGTAAGCGCGAGCCTGGCGGGACCCGACCACCAAGGGCATCTTCAACAGATGCCCGTGTATCCACCATTTGGAATGTCAGCTTTGCAGTTTTACCCAAAAGCGACTTGATCCGATCTGGGTTATCAATGCCCGGCAACTGCACCACGATCCGATTGTCCCCTTGGCGCTGAATGGTTGGCTCGCGGGTGCCTGTTTCATCAATCCGCCGGCGCACAATCTCAATTGATTGCACAAGCGCACGATCTTTCAACGCTTGCACCAAGACATCCCCAAGAGCGATTTCAGCCGCCATGCCGTCAATCGATGCTTCCGCTTCACCGTCAACCGCGCGGATCGCGCTCAAAGCCTGGTCGCGGTCATTGGCGTTTCGTAATTGGAAGGTCACCGCCAAATCGCCAATGCCAAGATTGGTATAGCCGATTTTTGCCCGCCGAAGCGCTCGCCGAGTATCATCCTGAATCGCTTCCAGGCGTTCGCGGACAACAACATCGGTTTCAACCTGCAACAAGAGATGCGAGCCCCCGCGCAAATCGAGGCCCAGGTTCACTGTTTGCCCTGGCAGCCAACGCGGCCAATTTTCACTCACCTGCAGGTTTGCAAAATTAGGAATGGCATAGGCCAGCCCCAGCGCGCAGATCACGGTAACCAGAAGTGTTTTCCAAAGTGGAAACTGAAGCATCTTATGTCACGCCTATTGTTATGCGACTGTCCCGGTCACGCGATTTTAAGCGTTTTTGTCCGATTTGGAATCGCTGTCCGCCTTAGAATCGTTCACAGGTTCTGACCGTGAGACAACCTCAGCAATCATTGAGCGGCGCACTTCCACCACCACGCCCTCAGCGATTTCAAGCTTCACATTGTCATCATTATCATTCGCTTTGGTGACCGTGCCAAGGATGCCGCCGCTGGTGACAACCCGATCTTTGCGCCGAATTTTCGACAGCATCTCTTTATGCTCTTTAACTTTTTTCTGCTGTGGGCGAATCAGCAAGAAATAAAATACGATAAAGATCAGCACCAAGGGGGCTAAGCTCAGAATATCAAAGCCGCCAGCGCCTCCGGCGGCCTGTGCATACGCAGGTGAAATCAACATCCAACATCCTCCAGACCGAGATAGGTCAATAATGAGATAAGCTTTCACGGCCTGGCCGCAGCAATCCCTGTAAAACCGCCGGGACTATACCTTGGTCGAGCCGAAATGCAATCCTGCTCACGCAGGGCCGCCCATGATGACATGGTGGAGGCACTTGCTGGCGGCCATGGTATTTGCAAGTCTAGGCGGCATTTTATCAAAACACGACGGTCCCGTCTATTATGAGCGCCCTTTCAGACATTGCCCACAAGCAAGAGATTTGCCGGGAAATCCTGTCAACCCTGCCGGAACTTGGGGATGATATCGACACCTTAGAGGCGTTGACCACGGCGCTTGGCCCGCTTGATGTGTTTATTGAGTTTGATGGTGATGCAGCCCTCGGGTTTATCGCCCTGAAAGCCCGCAGTCCGACCGCGATTGATATATTTGCCATCGCGGTCCGGCGGGCGGCGCAACGGCGCGGCATTGGCAGCCACTTGATCGCATCGGCCGTGCACTTTTGCCAGGACCATGGGGCCCAACATTTATGGGCGGCGCTGCCCCAACAGACACGCTCTGGACGGGCGGCCGCCAAGGCCCAGGCTTTTTATCAGGCGCACGCCTTCCACGCCCAAATAGCCGGCGCTGATGACACGCGAACTGCTCACCTCTGGATGAAAAACATCACCGCACCCGGCCCCTGGCAGATACTGAACCATATTGGTCGCCGGTGGACCAGGCGGTAACAATGGATCAAAAAGGCGCGCATGACCGCCATGACATGACCCGGCCGCCGCCCATCATCTGAGGCAGCGAAAATCAGCCGAGGGCTGTTGGCCCTCAAAATCAATATGCACAACGTTAAGATTATGTCGGCGGCACCACACCTGGACACCACGCCCTGAAAAGCCAACATCCAAGCGGCTGTAATCCTGCAAAGAGCGGCTATCTGTTTGACCGCTCATAAACTCGTCGGAACAAGCGCTGCACACGATCTGCTGCTGAATTTGCAAGGACAGCAGGGAGAGGTCATCAGATTGCTGCATGGGGTTTTGTTCCATCTTCGGCGTATTGGTCGGGAAACGATTGGCTTGGGGGATAAAAGTCAGACTCATACAAAAAGGGAGGCAATCAAGCCTCCCTTCCCGTGATCTCGCGATCTCTTAAAATAGCTCAAAGAAACGATGCTTCAGCGTATCTGAAGGTTAATCCAGACCGCAGACTCCACACCACTATTCCAAGAGACCAGGCGTTTATCACTCGACATTGGATCACCTCCTTCCATAAAGTTAAAAACAGATTTTTAGACTAACAGAATTTAAGGCGAAAAGCAGAGATTATTTGCCCCCGGTCAACAGTTATGCCGGGCCAATTTCAACGCAATATTTGTGATTTTTTTCAATGCTTTAGCGCGATTGGATCATTGCAGCCGAGAAAAATGCCGCCATTTTGCCGCGCCTGCCATATCATCAAATCACCATCCCCTGCCCGAGACCCTAAGAAACAAGCCGAGTCCCGTAAACCCGCCGCCCCCATTGCCGCCGCCTCACACCCTCTGAGAGACGTTAATTGCAGTCTTTATACCCAGACTCCAAACAACGCTTGGCCCGTTTTTGTGCTTCCTTGAGGTCCGCCGATGAAAGACCTTTGGCAATTGAATCGCGATTTTTTGGCGCCTTCTTATCCCCATTAGCCGCCGCGATATTGTA
>JBELLC010000077.1:0-14758 GCA_042088965.1 Nisaea sp.
TAGAGTTTTTTGACGCCCCTGAGGAGGTGACAGACGCCGCCTGGGCCAGTGCCGACGCCATTGTGACTTATCGGGGAACCGAAGGGGTCATGAATGCTGTCAATAAAATGCAGCGGGCCACGATTGTGGTGCGCGGCGGTGTTGGCTTTGATGGTTTGGATTTAAAGGTTCTGGGCGAACGTGGCATTGCGGTCAGCACGGTGCCCGATTACGGCACTACCGAAGTTGCTGACCACGCCTTGTCGTTGTTATTGGCGTTGCGGCGTGGGGTGACGCTGTATGACGGTGTCATGCAGCGGGCGGCATCAACTGAATGGACCTATTTGCAAAACCCTTGCATTGATCGGTTGCGGGGCCGAGTCTTTGGTATCGTTGGTCTTGGCCGGATTGGCTTAGCGGCCGCCCGGCGCGCTGTTGGCTTTGATATGGATGTTGCTTTTTACGACCCTTTCTTGCCAGATGGGGTGGATTTGGCCACCGGCTTTAAACGTGTTGCCAGTATGGATGAATTGGCCGAAATCTCAGATGCGATCAGCGTGCATTCACCACTGACGGCGCAGAGTCACCAGATCATCAATGCGGCGGTGTTGGCGCGGATGAAAACAAGTGCTGTGGTGATCAACACATCGCGTGGGCCAACGGTAGATGTTGATGCCCTGTATACGGCGCTGCGTGATAACAGCATTGCCGGTGCCGGGATTGATGTGTGGCCGGTTGAGCCGCCCGAAAGTGACCATCCGCTTCTGCAAGCTTATAGCGCCAAAGCCCCCTGGCTTGATGGGCGCTTTATCCTGTCGCCGCATGCGGCCTTTTATAGTCCGGCTGGACTGTTTGATCTGCGCACCAAAGCCATCGCCACGGCAGCCATCCGGCTGCGCACAGGTGAAGCACGGAATTGCCAGAATTTGTCATATTTAACGGCTTGATGATCAGGTCTTTGAGCGTTGGAACAGGCCTTTGATCTTTCGAAATTTCTGCATGACATAACCAAGCTCGCCAAAGATGAAGCAGAAAAAGATCAGCAAAAACTGATACACAATCGAAATTAGCACCAGTTGTTGCACGGTATTCATCTCATAGGCTAATCCTTGGTGGATATAAGCGGCGGCAATATCCGATACAAAGATGCTGGAGGTACCTGTCACGGAAAAAATAATCAAGAATTTGACGATCCGTGCTTTGGGCACCTGCGGTATTTTCTGTAAGCGCCTTTTGAACATATCTTAAACGCGCTCTTGGCCTTGTAACAGCCGATCTTGGCGGCGGGCCTTGGCCCGAAAATACATCCGTAACGCCCATAATATCGCCGGCAACACAAAGATATGTAGGATAGCAGGTGGCGCGTGATGAAGGCCAAAGCTCTGCATGATCAACTCAAAATCATTGGCCAATTGGGGGATTTCTTGTGGCCAAAGCAACCAGCTTAAAAGTGCCCCAGCGCCATCATAGAAAAAAACCGTCACACCGCCCCAAAGGCCGTAAAAAAATGACGCTAATGCCAGCGGAAAGATCAGCAGAAAAAATATATAAATGCTGAGCTCGATCAGAATTCTTTTGATCATGAAAACCGCCTTTTGGGTTTGCCGTTTGATGGCCCGTTGTATCGTGTTGATAGAAATAGACTTCACGGCAGGTTCAACAAGCTTTGATGCAGGAGATCGGGCGCTTTTTAACCATCTGCGGGCAAAAGAAAGGCTCTGAAAGGGTTTTGCCAAGCGAAAAATAGTCGATAGGGAACGATGTTTTTTTGCTATGCTGTGCGGCCATGCGCCCCATGTCGTCCTGTGTTTTGGCGCGTCACCCTGATCTGCCTGCCCGAAAAGCGTATTTGATGCCTGATAATAATGCCGCTGCCAGCCATCGCCGATCCAGCGGATCAAATTTGCATTATGCTTGGGTCATCACAGCGATTGCGTTGTTGATGGTGCTTGGTGCGATTGGGTTGGCGCGTTTTGCTTTTGGCATGTTGCTGCCCTCAATGGCGGCAGATCTTGGCTTAGATTACCAACAACAGGGGTTTTTAAGCGCCGCCTATTTCGTTGGCTATCTCGCGATTGTCGCCATTCTGCCGTGGCTGGCGCCTATCTTGGGACCGCGAAAACTGTGTGCAGGCGGCATGATCGCCATTGGATTTAGCCTGCTGGCGATGTCTGCGGGGCGTAGTTTTGAATTTGTCGCGGCCAGCTATTTTATGACTGGTCTTGGGAGTGGTGCGGGGCTGGTTGGGGCCATGTCGCTTGCCTCATTTTGGTTTTATCCCTCGCACCGGGCGCGGGGTGCAGGCGTGACTGTGGCTGGTGCGGGCATTGGTATGGTTTTCTCTGGCTTTCTGGTGCCACGGGTCACTGATGGCCTCGGCGGTGAGCCATGGCAGCTCATTTGGGCCGGTTTTGGATTTATTGAAATTATTCTGGGTTTAGTGGCCGCATGGTATTTGCGCAGTCGGCCCAGTGACATGGGGTTGGTGCCTTTTGGGCGACCGCCAGCGATGGCTAAGTCGGGCCACGTGGAAGACGCGCAAGCTGATGAGGCTGCGTCAGCATGGCCACGGATGTTCCATCTGGGGGCAATTTATTTCTTATTTGGGGTCACCTGTTTGACCTATGCAACCTTTATCGTCACGAGCATGGTGGACCACCTTGGTGTTGACGCTGAAGAGGCGGGTTTTTTATGGGCCTGTGTCGGCGGGTTGAGTATTTTCTCTGGTGCGATCTTTGGCCTGATTGCCGATCGGTTTGGCCATCATATCGGCATGCTTTCAGCGTTTTTTGTGCAAGCAATCGCCTATGGCTTGGTGGCCAATGATTGGGGCAGTTCGGCGTTATATGTGTCGCTGGTCTTATTCGGCCTCTCGGCCTGGAGCTTGCCGCCGATTATTGCTGCCGCTGTTGGCGATTACCTGGGAGCAGAGCGGGCTGCAGGTGGTTTTGCTGTGGTGACGTTTATGTTTGCCATTGGCCAAGTGCTTGGGCCTGCGGGGGCTGGCGTCCTGGCTGGTCTTTTAGGTGATTTTGCCCTGAGTTATGGATTGGCGGTTGGGTTAAACACCGTGGCCATCATCTTATGTATCATGCTGGGGCTGAACGTTCGCCAGCAGCGCAGCTCATCATCGGCCGCCTTCACCTGATATCGCTAAAAAGGACTACCGGTGATTTACCGGCAGCACTGGTTCGGTCTATGATCTTTTTTAAGTGTCGGAATCATTAGCGATAGGGGGAGGCGTTGGGAACGTATCATCCAGGAACATTTCAGGGACTAAATTATAGTCAATCTTGTGTCGGTTTCGCCGATGGCAGTGACAGCCCGCGCGCCTTTTTAGAGCGTTGTCTTGAGACCATTCATGCGGCCGAGCCTGAGATTCAGGCTTTTGTGACATGGCAAGAAAGTGCCGCTCAGGCTGCTGCTGATGCCAGTACCGCTCGCTGGCAAGCAGGCCAACCCCTATCGGCCATTGATGGCATGCCCATTGGTATTAAGGATCTGTTAGAAACCAAAGATATGCCGACAGAAATGGGGTGTGCGGCCTATAAAGGTCATTTTCCCAAAAATGATAACGCCATGGTCTGGGCCTTACGCCAAGCAGGGGCCATTATCCTTGGCAAAACCGTTACAGCCGAGCTAGGTGGCGCGCATCCAGGAGCGACCACAAATCCCTTTGATGTCACCCGCACCCCGGGTGGCTCATCGTCTGGGTCGGCGGCAGCGGTGGCGGCGAAAATGCTGCCGGTGGCGATTGGCTCACAAGTTGGTGGGTCGATTATCCGGCCAGCAGGTTATTGCGGTAATTTCGCCCTCAAGCCAAGCCAAGGCGCCTTAAATCGGGGGGAGCGACAAACAACCTCGATGAGCACCCATGGACCGCATGCAGGATCACTCGAAGATATGTGGCAGGTGGCGATTGAGGTGGCCAGCCGGGTCGGGGGTGACCCTGGCTATCCCGGTCTCAGCGGGCCAATGACGCCGCCAGCACCGGTTCGCCCAGAGCGGTTGATTTTCATTGAAACCGAAGGTTGGGCAACACTTGATGATGCCTCCAAACAGGCAATGGAGGCGCTTTTGGCGGCCTTTGAGCAGGCTGGTGGTAAAATTCTGCGCCGCCACGACGATCCAAGGATTGAACAGTTTGAACAGGCTATAGGCGAGGCGAAGCGATTGGCGAATGCCATCACAGCGTTTGAAAATCGCTGGGGCCATCGCAATTTGGTGGACCGTGCCGTTGAAGGTGTGAGCGCAAGATTGTTGCAAACCCTTGCAAACGCAGAAGCGATGAGTCCCGCTGATTACCAAGACTGCTTGCGGCAAAGGGCAGAGGTTCGCCGTCGTTTTGTTGCCTGCGCTGAGTTAGCTGATGCCATGATCACATTGTCTTGCCCTGGACCCGCGCCGGTTTGGCAGGGTGATGTGCCAGGGCAGCCATTGGCGCCCCGGCCGACGGGTGATCCGTTATTCAATTTTGCAACCTCTTTGACGGGCTCCCCCTGTGTCAGTGTGCCAATGCTGGCGGTGGCGGGGATGCCCGTGGGGGTCCAGCTTATCGGGCAGTTGAACGCCGACGCGCAGATGACGGCCTTTGCCAGCTGGATGCATCAGAACATGACGCCTGTCTCGGTGTCTGCAAGGTAACACGCTGCCCGCAAAACGGCGTGTGTTATTCAGGAAGGTAAAGCGGATGGCCCTGATTCATTTTGAGGTACACAGAGACGGCGACTATGCAGGGGGGCGGCCATTTGGGACGGTTGGTGGTTACCGACAGATTGATGGTGTGGCGCATTTTGCCGTTGATCCGAGCGACCCTCAAAATCAAGTAATTGTTGACCTTGATTTGGCCGCGCGCGAGGGCGATGGCCTGGTGCATTTTAAAAGTGATTTTTCGGTTGTTTTACCGGTGGACCCAGAGCGCGGCAATGGCACGGCGGTGGTTGAATTGCCGAACCGTGGTCGCCGCCGGGTGGTGCCAATGCTCAACCGGGTGCCGGCAAGTGCGCCGGTGCGCCGGGAGGCAGACTGCGGTGATGGCTTTCTGTTTGAGCAAGGCTTCACAATCGTCTCGCTTGGCTGGCAATGGGATGTCCATCGCAGCGAAGATATGATGGGACTTGTGGCACCAATTGCAGAACGCGATGGCTGTCCTGTCAGCGGGCAAACCATGGTGGATATTCGTCCAAGTAGCGCCGAGACAACGTGGCTGTTAGCCGACCGTAACCATGTTGTCTTGCCCGCTGCAGCGGGTGCAGAGCAGACAGCGGTGCTGTTATGTCGGGATTTTGAGGATGGCCCTGACAGTGAAGTACCTCGCCAGGATTGGCGTTTTGCAACCACCTCAAGCGCCGGGCAATCGATGCCAAGCCGCCGCCATATTCAACTCGACGGTGGCTTTACCCCAGGGAAGATTTATCAGCTTGTTTATACAACCGATCAGGCCCCCATCGCCGGTGTTGGCCTTTTGGCCTTGCGGGATACAGCTGCCTATTTACGATCTGGTGACACCGGGTCAGCAGCCCTGCCGCCGTACCCAATATTAATTGCCTGGGGGGTGTCACAAACCGGCCGGATGTTGCGACATTTTCTGTATCTTGGCCTGAACCGTTGTGAAGATGGCAGCCAAGCCTATGACGGCCTTCAGCCGCATGTGGCCGGTGCCCGGCGCGGTGCTTTCAATCATCGCTTTGCACAGCCCTCCAATCAAACAACGCCGCTGTGGGGGCATGATTTCCCCTATGCCGATATGCCCCTTGACGATCCGCTGAGCGCGCGATCGGCGGGCCTGCTGGACCGTCAAGCCGCTCTTGGAACGATGCCAAAAATCATTTCAACAGATACCGCCGCAGAATATTGGCGCGGGGATGCAGCGCTGAGTCATATTGATCCATCGGCGACACGTGACCTGCCTGAAATGCCCAATACCCGCCGTTATCTTTTTGCCGGTACCCAACATGTGGCAGGCTACCTGGGGCAGTCACGGCATAATGCCGCTATTAAAACCACCGCCCGTGAGGGCTTAAATGTGGTTGATTATCGACCGCTTTTGCGGGCCGCTTTAATGAATTTGGTTGATTGGGTAAAGGTGGGAAAAGCACCGCCAGCCAGTTGCCACCCCCGCATCGACGATGGCACGGCGGTGCCCCGTGAGGCGGTCTTGCAGGTGTTTCAGTCTTTTCCAGGTTTCGCTGCACCAGACGCCCGCCGCTTGCCGTTTGTCCGGGTGGTTGATATGGGCGCGGCAGAGGCGACAGGCGTGGCCCATTATCCTGCCAAAGAAGGCGCGTTTTACCCCGCATTGGTGGCGGCTGTGGATGAGGACGGCAATGAGCGCGCAGGCCTTAAATTGCCAGATATCAGCGTGCCGGTTGCCAGCCATGCTGGTTGGAATCCCCGCGACCCAGACACAGGCGCTGGCGAGCAGATTGTGCCCATGAGCGGCATGTCATTGATGTTTCCCAGATCAGAAGCTGATCGGGCCGCCTGCAATGACCCCCGCCAATCGCTGGCAGAACGCTATCGGGATCGCGGCGATTATATCGCCCAGGTGCGCGCCGCTGCGGCGGTATTAATAGAAAATCGTTACTTACGGGCCGCTGATATAGATATCGTGGTAGACGCAGCTGGCGAACGCTATGACGTCGCCTGTCATGACCAATAAAGGACAAATTCCGATGCAAGGACCGCTATCCGGTTTAACGATTATTGAAGTCTCGGCCTTTATTGCCGCCCCCTATGCCAGCCTGTCATTGGCGCAAATGGGCGCTGAAATCATTCGTATTGATCCCATTGGCGGCGGGCTTGATTACAATCGCTGGCCGGTCACGGCGGCGGGTGACAGCCTGTATTGAACGGGGCTAAATAAGGGTAAAAAGTCTGTGACCATGAATGTCCGAGAGCCGCGTGGCCGCGCCTTAGCGCAGGACTTAATGACCCGGGCAGGCGATGGAAACGGCATCGTCCTGACCAATTTACCCGCCAAAGGCTGGCTCGATTATGAGGCCTTGAAGGCGAAGCGTTCGGATTTGATCATGGTCAATATTGTTGGCCGCCGCGATGGCGGTGTGGCGCTTGATTACACCATTAATGCCCGTACCGGCTTTCCAATGGTGACGGGGCCTGAAGACAATGGGCGGCCCGTTAATCACGTTATGCCGGTTTGGGATGTGGTGACAGGCTTGTCTGCCTCGAATGCTGTATTGGTCGCTGATCGCCACCGCCGTGACACTGGCGAGGGACAGTATATTCGGATTGCATTGGCTGATTCTGCGCTTTCCGTGCTGAGCCATCTTGGCTATATCGCAGAGGTGCAAATCAATGACCATGACCGTCCCCGTACAGGCAATCATGTATTTGGCACCTTTGGCTGTGATTTTGCCACTGCTGATGATCGCCGGATTATGATCACAGCCTTTACCACCCGCCATTGGCACGCCTTAGTGGCGGCGACGGGCATGACGGCGCGGTTTGAGGCGCTGGCGGTCGCGCATGGCTGCGACCTTGACCGCGAAGAACAACGCTATGCGCACCGCAGCGCAATCGAGGCCATTTTGGCCCCCTGGTTTGCGGCCCGCAGCCTGGCAGAAGCGGGGGCGGCGCTGGACGCGGCAGCGGCCTGTTGGGGACCCTATCAAAGTTTCCGGCAATTGGTTGAAGAAGACCCTGATGTATCAACAGCCAACCCAATGTTTAACGAGATCGACCAACCCGGTGTGGGCCGTCACCTTGCGGCTGGATCATTCGTTGAATTTGACGCCTTTGACAGGCTGCCAGCGGCACCAGCGCCGGTTCTGGGGCAAGATACCGCCAGTGTGCTGTCAGAAACGCTGGGTCTAGACGGCGGCGACATTGCCGAACTGCAAGCCGCCGGTATCATTGGCCGCGCGCGTGATTAAGTGATGGCGCGTTTAAAATCGCCGAATGGGGAATTTTGAACGTGGATCATCTTTGACCAATTTCCGGCAGAACGAGGTTGGTTTATCGCGAACCTGGCAGGCTGTCACATCGGCAATAATGGCTTGGCTAACCACATTACATGGAATTTCTAATAGCGCGAGTTGACCGGAATACTTGCTGCGCATTGGGTCAGAGTTCAGGTCGAGTTTGAGGGTTTTTGACGTAATAACGGTTTCGCCCATGCCGATGAATTCCATATCGGCGTGCAGTCGCAACAGCGGCAATGAAGCTGGTTTGGACAGTTCCAGCTCAAAAATACAGCCAAGGGGTGACACCGGACCAAATGCAAGGGCAAGCCTGATCGCCGGTTTTGGTGCCTTTTGTTTCCCAGCCGTTTCAGAATTATTCGGTTTCGGCGGTCCAGAGGGGGATTGATTGGACTCTGAATTATCCATGCGTTGCTTTTTCTTATTTTCCACCGTCGCCTTTTCAAATTTCCGATCTGGTGTCAGAAAAGTGTAGACGGTATAGATACCAACACCCGCGATCACCAACAGGGCAATGGTGGCAATCAGAAAAGGCAAGCTGATGCGTTGCTTGGTTTCGGGGGGGAGTTCAGTTTGACGGGCTTGGGCCAGTTCAAGCGGGTATTTTTCATGAATATGATCAATGATCGTCTGCGCAATAGCATTACAGCGCGGCGTCATATCAGGCGTGCGCCCCCCAACAATATTGATGGTAATCCGTGCCTGGGTTTTGGTCTCGCTGAGCATGGTGAAATCAAGCTCAATCGTAATGCTGCCAGGCTCCTCATCTTCGTCTTTTGCTTTTTCCTGATCGTTGGCAGCGGTTTTTATCGCCTTTGGGTCCTTTATATTCCTCAAAAGGGTTGCGGCACTGATACGGATTTCGGTCGTTTCTGATGTTGGCGCACCAATTGTGGTCAGAATTTCAATCGATGCCGCATGCACCGATTCCATGTCTCCGTTGAACCTAAAGCGGTCAAGAAATTTCGACATCTAGACTCCCGTTTCTACTGAGCTTGTGAAATCTACGCTGCAATATTTTGAAGATAACTGCGGACTTCTCGCGCTTTCTGATTATCTGGGGCTGCCGAGTCTTTCAGGCTCCGGACAAAGTCTTCAGTTGTTGCAAGCATGCCAATGGCGTAACCAAGCATCCAGTAAAGATTACCTGCACTGATCAGAATTTTCATGAAGCCGCCAAGGTCTTCACCACTTTTAAACGCAGCGTCGAATAGGGCATGGTAGTTGCGTTTGAAACTGGTGAACTTATTGTGGATGTCGATAATCTTTTGAAGGCTATCCTCCACCGAATGCGCATCAGCGATATCCTGAATTTGCGCCATTTCACGAAGGTCGTCGACGACTGTGGTGAATTGATTAAAACGGTTTCCATACATATGGACATAATACAGCAACCCCTTCCATGCAAAGAAATGGCGCGACGCCTCAGATTCCTCGATGCGGAGCGCCAACACCAAAGGTTTCAATGTATCAATATCATCAAGGTTCCAGAGCGCATTTAACAGACGTTCTGCAGCCGCTGTTTTATCAATGCCTTCGCCATCGCCGATGGTCGAGTCAATGATGGTGTAAAATTCCATCATGATGGGTTTTTTGATGGCGTTGTATTGCGCGTCAGAGACTGTTGCATAACTTTCGTCGAGCTCGATGCCTTCGACGTCAAATTTATCTTTCAAAAGAAAAGCGTCAAAGGAAGGTAATTCGTCGATATATGATAACGCTTTCAGATCATGCTCACGATCTTCCGCCGCCATCGAGGCGTTGAAGGCGCTTTTTACTTTATGGTCAAAATCACGTTCAAACAGAAACATGTACGCATATTGCATCTGCCCTTGAGAATCCGGATTATTGAAAGGAAAGATCATTTTTGTGCGCACTTGACCCGGCGTTACATGATCTTGCTGACTATCGCGTGCGACAGTTTTTTCAAATTGGCAGAAATTGAGCAGGGAGCTGTTAAACAGAGGTTTAAAACCCTGGCGATGTTGGTTCGCGGCATAGATTTCACCAGCTGCCAAAACCTGTGGGTTGGAAGCTTCAGGCCGGCTTAAGCGGGTTGCATTATCGCTTTGGTTGCGGACGCGGGTTCCAAAAGCGATCAAATCATTGATGTCGGTATCACTTGGCATCGTCTGTTATCTCACATGCTCAGGCAATGTTGTTGTTGCCTCATTACCGATCTTGTTTCAGCTGATCGGAGGATCACAACGCTCAGCTATTTTTATGACGTCTACTGCGATAGACTTAATATAGAAAATGTAGGCTTTATGTCAATCTTTGGCCGGTGCGTGGCTGCTTGTTCAGATTAATCAAAAAATCTCTTAGCGTAAGAATTCAAACCGAAATTCGTCGCCATGACGGTGCACATGACCGCAAGTTGGGGCGGCGAAATGCGCTGATGCCATAAGCGTGTCGCTATCTGCCAGTCGTTCTAAAAGCGTTTGCCGGGTTTGGGCGGATTGGATGGGATCTTCACAGGCGCGGCTTGACCATTCAGGTCGGATTAATTGCAACGGATGGTGGACCACATCACCTGTTAGGATGGCTGTATTGCCGGCAGAGGCGACGTTAATGACGATATTACCAGCGGTATGGCCTGGGGCATGTTCAAACCAAATGCCGTGATCAAGCTCATAATCATTATCAACGATGACAGCTTGGCCTGCTTCAACCACGGGTAAGACGCTGTCATCATAGACATTCGGGACGACCGTTTGCTGACCGGTGCGGTGATGCTCTTGCCAAAAATTAAACTCGGTCCGGGCAAAAATATATTTAGCGTTTGGAAAGGTTGGGACCCACCGGCCATCCAATAGTTTTGTGTTCCAGCCCACATGATCAATGTGCAAATGCGTGCAGAGGACATAATCAACCTCTTCGGGTTGGACGCCAGCGGCCGCCAGTTCTGCCATATACGGGGTGTTCAGCATATCAAACATCGGCCGCCCTGGTCGTGGCTTATGATTACCGACACAGGTATCGACCAAGATGGTATGATGGGGGGTTTTCAAAATATAAGATTGAATCGCGAGAATAATCTTATTGGTGCCCGCTTCCATAAAGCGCGGAAACAGCCAATCGCGGTTTGCTTCGACCAAATCCATGTCCACATCTGGCAGGAAGGCCGACGCTTCTAAAAAGGGCGCTTGGCTCTCAACAACACGGCTCAGTTGGTATTCCCCAATATCCGTAACATGCATGGCATTTTCCCCTTATCAGGATTGACATTAATTCGCGCTTGTCGTGATCAGCAGGTCAGCCAGTGTGCGGCTATCGTGCAAGTGGTCACAGTCATCAATTGTTGCCTGAACGGCGGTTTGCTGATTGGCACTGAGCAGCGGTGCCGTCAGGGCGTGAAACTTGTTGGCCACGTCAGCGGCTGAAACAGGGTTCTCTGGGGATCCCCGTCGGTGCTGTTCCACATGGTGGAAAACCTGATTGTCCATCGTTGTCACGGTCATTTTTGCCATATGCCGAAAGGCTGGCCCACGTTCTGCAATCTCTGCATCAATGACCGGGTGAACCCGTTTGATAAAGGCCAGAACAGCAGGGTCATGGAGCCGGTCTTCGGTAAACTGCGCCACAAAGGCAGCGCCATCAAGGGCAATCATTGCCAGGCCGTAGGCAAGGTTCATTTGGGCCGCGGTAATACTTTGACTTTCAAAAGGCCAGGCGCAATGCACATACGTTGGATGGCTGATCCCGGCATCAACCCGAGATATATCATCGGCGCTCAAATCATTGTGGCGCATGATGTGCTGAAGACTATCCAGCGATGAATGAATGCTGGTCACAGTGGCATGGGGTTTAAAGCCTGTCTTGGTGGTTTCCCATGCGGTGCCAAGGCCTGCCAGTGCGCGTTGCCAATTATCTGTATGGCCTGCAAAGCTGGATAAAAAGCCGCCATAATTTGCCTCAACCAGGTTGTCGATACCGGTAAAACCTTGCTGTGCCAGCAGGGCGGCCCGCACGCCTGCCTCGGCCGCACGGCCAGAATGCAGGCGTTTGACCATGGCACCTTCTTGCGCAGCCATCAGCCCCGCCCCAAGGGAGCCTGCAATACCAATCGCGTTCAGCATCTCGGCCGCCGTCAAATCTAAAATCTTCGTGGCTGTCACCGCTGCTGCAATCGCGCCTGCGGTGCCTTGCGGATGAAAGCCGCGCAGCAATAAATCCGTTCCAGCCGCAGCGCCAATACGGTTGGCAATTTCATAGCCTGCCACAATCGCGGTGATCAACGTTTGACCGTCGCAGCCGCCGACACGCTCTGCCATATTCAGGGCGACGGGCACGCAGATTGAATTGGGGTGGACAATGGAATCGCGGTGAATGTCATCAAGCTCAAATGCATGCCCCGCGGTGGCGTTGACCAGAGCGGCGGCGGCAACAGGAACCTTTATGTTACTGCCAATCAGGCTTGCTTCAGGTGACCCGCCATCGGCGATCACCATCTCCGCCACCATGCGTGACCAGGGTAATTGCGCGCCTTGAAGGACCACACCAAGACCATCAAGCATCGCCAGCTTTGCATGCTCAACAACAGCCTTTGGCAACTGTTGAAAGTGCAAATCTGCCGCGAAATGGGCCAGTTCAAGGGTGACAGCAGGGATCGTCTGTGAAGTCGTCATAATGAAAGCATACTAGACTAAATTGACGATAGAAAGACCTCGCTTAATAGCGTTTGCCAGCAGCCTCTTGCGCCCCTACGTAAAGGATCTTGCGTTTAATCTCGCTGTCTTGCTGACAATGGGCAAAATCAGCATCACGGAGCGCGGCCTGTGGCGGGGCTGCAATCGTGAAATGGCGAAAATGATCGGCACCGCTTACCAGGGCCACCAAAGCTGTGTCGCCGCTCACGTGTTTCATTGACGGACGAATATAACGGATGGCCACGCCAATGCGCCGATCAGCGGTTTGATTGGGGCCGGACGCATGGAACAAATGGCCATGGTGCAGCGAGGCCTGCCCCGGGTGCAAAATAATATCCACACCGTCGCGATCATCGACCTCAACCGCCACCTCTTGGCCACGCGACAACAGGTTATTCGGGTTAAAACTATCCACATGGGGAACTTGTTTGACTTTATGGCTGCCCGGCACGAAACGCATGCAACCACTTGCCAGCGTCGCCGCAGAGAGGGCGACCCAGGCGGTCAACTCTTCTGCATCATCAAGGCCCCAATAGGTCAGATCCTGGTGCCAAGAGACGATATGCGGGGTGTTTGGCTCTTTTGTAAACAGCCCGGCGCTCCAGACCATGAGATCATCGCCGAGGATTTGGCGCACAGGGGCTAACAGGCTGGGGCGGCGAATAAGCTGATCGAAGCTTGGTAACAACCGATCTGGATATGACCGCAGTAGCGCCAGTTTGTCTGGCTGATCCTGCAACTGCTTTTCTGCTGTCTCAAGATCACTGCGGAGTTGCTGCGCCTCGGTCGCTGAAACCACATCAATTGGAAAAGCAAATCCGTCGCGGTGATAATCTGCTTTTATCGTGCCAGCTTGCTCATTCATCACGCTACCTTTCAGGATTTTTTCATCATCCTATGCAACGCAAAGGCGTCATGACAAGCGTTCAATTGACACCCTAGGCGCCGGTATATCGCGGCGGGCGTTTTTCCAAGAAGGCATTAACGCCCTCTGCAAAGTCACCGCCACTTTGGGCCAGGGCGAACTGGTCGTAGTCACTGTGACTGGCAACCGAGGCCAGCGCATTGGCATAGGCGTTAATGTCTTGCTTACACATGCGCAGGGCAACAGGCGGCAGCGACGCAGCGCGTTCAGCCATTTCTAGGGCGGCGGCTACGGCGCTGCCATCAGCCACGCTTTCATCGGCAAAGCCCCAGTCGACAGCGCGGGGGGCCATTATTTTTTCCGCCAGGATGACAATCCGTTTGGCCCGCGCCGGGCCAACTAAATTGGTGATCCGCGGCACCGATCCCCAACTCATATTCATCCCCCGCTCAATCTCTGGCACATACATGCCCGCGCTGGCGCCAAGGATGCGTAAATCGGTGGCCACGGCCAAGGCCACCCCGCCACCGACACACCAGCCTTCAATCGCGGTGATGGTCAGGGCTTGGATCTCCTCCCACGCCCGGCACATGCGCATGCCGGCCATCATGCCAACGCGGCGCTCTGCCAATCCAGCCTCACGCAGGGCGGCAGTTTGCGGGTCTTTTAAGTCTGCCCCCATCGAAAAATGATCGCTACGGCCGGTTAAAATAACCGCTGATGTATGACTGTCATGGTCAAAACTATGGGCAGCTTCGGTCAACTCGCGCAGCAATTGTTGCGACATCGGGTTGGCGGCGATGCCGCGGTCAAAGCGGACGATGGCGATCCGGTCGTGTTTTTCAATACTGACAAATTCCATGGTTTTGGCCTTTTTAAAATAGCTGCCTGGGGGCAATGGAACGCTAGGTTATGTCCGCGACGTCCGTAATTGGTTGGTCTTTGGTCCAATCATAGGTGCCGTCGTCACGCTCCGCCACCGCCTGTTTCCAGCCGACAGTTTCTGACCTGTGTTTAAAGGCCATGCCTTCTGGTGAATGGCGGGCGATGCCGTCCATCACCGTTGCCAGCTGTTGAGTTTGCGCCAAGCCCATGGCTTCAATCGCTTGGTTAATGATCATTTTCTGCATCGCCAACTGATTAATCGGCACGCTTGCCATTCGATGCGCCATTTGGGTAACCCGGTCGTCCAATTCATCGTCGGGTACGGCCTCTAAAATGAGGCCGATGCGGGCCGCTTCCCGGCCATCGATTTTATCGCCTGTCAGCAGCATCCGCTTGGCTTGCTCCGCGCCAAGCCGGTAGACCCACATGGCGGTTGT
>JBELLC010000078.1:0-9243 GCA_042088965.1 Nisaea sp.
GCTTCCAAATCCATGGACCTTGATAAGCCCCGTGTAACAGAACAAATGTATTCATGAATCCCCGCTCCCAGGTCAATATATGCGGTATAAAATGTCTGAACGACAGTCAGCGCAAAGTTCTGAGTTTATCTTAGTGACGTTTATTGACCCGTCATCATAATATTAGATGTTCTGGCCGTTTATCAAAAGGGGGGGCTGAGTCAATGACGGTTCTGATCGCTGGTGGCGGCATTGCCGGTTTGGCGCTTGGGCTAAGCTTGCAGCAAATAGGCATTCCTTTCCGCATTTTTGAACGTGTCTCGGCACTTAAACCTCTGGGCGTCGGCATTAATCTGCAACCGAACGCTGTACGGGAGCTTTATGATCTGGGCCTTGAAGATGCGCTTGCCGCGATTGGTGTCAAAACCCGCGACTATGGATTCTATACCTGTAAAGGCTTGGAGATTTGGACCGAGCCACGGGGCCAATGGGCCGGCTATCACTGGCCGCAATACGCCATTCATCGCGGTCAACTACAAATGTTGTTGGCTCAAACACTGCTGGCCCGTGCCGGACCGGATTGCCTTGTCAACGATGCCGAAGCGGTTGGATTTGAGTGCCATGCAGACGGCGCCAGCCTGTATCTGAAAAACCGCGCCGGGCAGACCTGGGCCGAACAGGGTCAGGTGCTGATTGCCGCCGATGGTATTCATTCAGCGATCCGACAGAAAATGTATCCCGCCGAAGGACAACCGATCTGGGGCGGGGCCGTGATGTGGCGCGGCACGACGCAGGCACAGCCCTTTTTAACGGCGGCATCGATGATTTTGATGGGGCACGCAAAGCAGCGATTTGTCGCCTATCCGATCAGTAACCCGGACCCAGAAACAGGCGCGGCAACCCTAAATTGGATTGCCGAGTTGAGATATGATGCAAGCGATCCTTGGCAGAAAGAGGATTGGAACCGGCAGGCAGATGATAGCGCATTTTTACCTGCCTTTGAGAACTGGCGGTTTGGTTGGTTAGATGTGCCAGCGTTGGTGCGCGGGGCAGACGCGATTTATGAATATCCCATGGTTGACCGCGACCCGTTACCGGGGTGGACCCAAGGCGCTGTCACCTTGATGGGGGACGCGGCTCATCCGACATATCCTGTTGGTTCTAACGGCGCCAGTCAGGCGGTTATTGATGGCCGGATTTTAGCCGCAAAGATGCATCTCCATGGGGTTGGCCCTACCGCGTTACAGGCATTTGAGGCGGAGGTGCGGCCGGCAACCGAAAAGGTCACCTTGGCCAATCGCGGCCAGGGCCCAGATGCCATTATGCAAATTGTCGAAGACCGCTGCGGCGGCGATTTTGAGCATATTGAAGATGTCATCTCAGCCGCTGAACTTGCCGTCCATGCAGACAAATACAAGGCCATCGCCGGTTTTGGGATTGCGGCCCTGAACGCTCGTGCGCCGCTGATCCCGCGCGCTGCCTATGTGGAGGATGCGTCGACACCCCCCCTTATAAAATAATCACGGCTGGATCGTCGCGATATAATTGCGCGACTAAATTTGCGCGGCCTTCAAGGACAGCGCGTTGATTGATATAGCCCTTGTCAGTGATTTCATTGGCATCAATTGACGGTGGGTGACGGAGCAATAGCAATCTGCCAATGCGCTCTGTCGCATGGCGATGGGTTGCATTATAGGCCGCAAAGGCACGGCGCAATTGTGCCGCCAGACCAGGAGCAATCAGGCTGTCAGTGTTGCCCTTTAGCGGCGGCGGTGGCATGCCATCGGGCAAAGCGGCTGGACTGATAAAGACCAGCAAGCCAATTTCATCACGGTCATGGCCAGCGACAACCACATCTTGGATCAGCGGCGCCGCTGCATCGATGGCCGCCACCCGGATCTTACCAGCATTCACCCAAGTGCCTGTTAATAATTTGAAATCTTCGGCTGTTCGGCCATCGAACAAAACCCCTTTATCGGGGTTTTCCGGGTCTACCAGCTTACCCGCATCACCGATTTTATAAAAGTTGTCCGCGTCAAAAGCAGCAGCGGTTTCGGCTGGATTGCCAAAATACCCTGGGGTCACTTGTGGGCCGCGTACCCGCATTTCAAAACTTGCCCCATTGGGGATGAACTTAATCTCTGTTCCGGGCAAGGGCAGGCCGATTGCGCCAGAGCCATCGGTCATAAAATGGCAGCTGGTTGCCGCTGGTGCGGTTTCGGTCGATCCCCAGGCCGAAATAATCGGGATGGCGCCGCCACGGGACGCGATAGATAGGTCGCGAAGGCGTTTCCAGAGATCACTTGGCAAGGCCGCGCCCGCATAGAAAATTAGATGAAGTTTAGCAAAAAACTGGTCGCGCAACCCTGCATCTGCTTCGAGGTATGGCAGCAGCATGGCAAAGCCGCGCGGCACGTTGAAATAAAGGGTTGGTGAGATCTGCCGTAAATTGTCAACGGTTCGGGTAATTAAGTCCGGGGTGGGTTTGCCATTATCAATGAACAGACTGCCGCCATTCCGCAGCACAAGTCCCAAATTATGATTACTGCCAAACGTGTGATTCCACGGCAACCAATCCAGCAAGATAGGCGGTTCTGCCAGCAACGGCCAAATTTGTCGGATCGCCTGTTGATTGGCGGTTAGCATGCGTTGGGTGTTGAGCACACCCTTGGGTTGGCCCGTTGACCCAGAGGTAAAGAGGATTTTGGCCACCGTATCGCCAGTGACCCTTTGGCTCGCTTGATCGACAGCCGGATCGTTTGGATCGCCGACGATATCTTTCAACAAGCTTGCGGCTTGTTCCGGCTGCGGGTTACACGAGACCAAAATCCTGCTGGTGAACGCGGTCAAGGCCGCTAGCGCGCGTTGATATTTCGCGCCGTCATCAGCATAGATCGCGGCTGGCGAGAGGTGTTTTGCGATTTGAATGATCTTGCCGTGGTCCTCTGACATCAATGAATAAGCAGGTGAGATCGGGGCGACGGTGAGGCCTACATACATGCCTGCCAATTGCAGCAGGGCATGCGCTAGGCTGTTGTCGGAGAGCAGCATGAGCGGCCCCCTATCGCTGCCAAAATGGCTCAGTAATCCGCTGGCCAGTGCCCGCACCCGCATGCGGGCATCGCCATAACTTAGATGCTGCCATTGGCCATCCACAATTTCAGCCAGAAAGGTCTGGTCGGGCCTTTCGTGCGCCCATTGATCAAGATAAAAACAAAGATTATCCGGATGGCCCTCAAGGGGCATGGCAGAGGATAAAATAAAGCTGCCATCGGGTGATGCCTTTACAACGGCTTGTGGCGGCGCAAATGCTGGCAGGATATCGCTACTTGAGGCCATGGGTCACATCCCTTTGCTGACAAAATAGGGGTCGAGCGTGGCACTGATGGCGACCGGGTCACGCATTGGGGCGAGATGCCCAAGGTCGGCCAGAATATGACAACAGCTCGCGGGCCGTGCGGCATAGAAAGCGGCAAAAACAGCAACGCTGAAAGCAGGCGATTGGCTGCCCCGTAAAAGCAGAACAGGGCTCCGCAATTTGGCCACTTCTGCGGCGCAGGGACCTTGCTTTGGCAGGGATGTGGTCTCCCAAGCCAAGCGCTCCGCTTGTGCCGTTAATTGCTGCTGAAATTTTTGCGGCAGTTGCGCCCACGCGACATTATTCCACGCCGAAATGAAAGCGCTGACAGCTTCATCAGGGGTGCCCGCTGCAATGCCAGCGGTCAGGGCGTTGATAATTTGCTGATCCCAAGTGATGGCGGCCTGATCAGCGCTGTTATCGGGATCAAGGATATCATGCAAGATCGGCTCATAAAAAGCCACTGCGGTGACGGTTTTGCCCGCTTTCTCCATTTCAAGCGCCAACATTAAAGCGATCAGCCCGCCCATTGAATGCCCAAATAGGCCAATCTGTGACCCGGTTGCTTGATCGGCAATGGCGCGCGCGATTGCCAGGTTAACAGTCAGGGCATTTGTGCCAGGCTGCATCTCCAACAGGCCATATCCGGCCAGTGCCGGAATCAGGATGCGGCGGTTATGGCGGGCCAATTGGGCCGCCAAACGCTGTAATGTTTCCGGTCCAGCGGCGGCTCCATGCAACAGGATGATTGTGTCATCGCCTGTGCCAATCTGATGAAAGTTCACGGGACCAAAGGCTGTCTGGGTTTCATGCATGTGCGCCGCTCATCGCCTTGATGACAGGTGAAAATATTATCCGGAGTGTAAAGCAATCGTGACCACGCCGACAATAGCCGCTGCAACCAGAAGTTTTAACATCTATAAAATTTTGTCAGTGGCCGCGTTAGGCCTTAAGCTTGGCGTCATCAGTGGCAGGTTGAGATGAAGGAGATTTGCAGATGGTTGCCGCCTCAAAAAATCAAGCATGGTTGGACCAAGTTCACGAAGAACCTTTGGAACCAGATTTGCCAATTTGTGACCCACATCATCATCTATGGGATGGCGTCAATGGCCGGGTTCAACCGCGTTATTTGATGGATGAAATTTCCGCTGATGTTGCCGGGGGCCATAACATTATTTCAACGGTATTCATTGAATGTGGGGCGATGTTCCGGGCCGATGGTCCGACGGCGTTTCGGCCTGTTGGAGAAACCGAATTTGTGAATGGCATCGCCGCTATGGCCGCCTCAGGGCAATATGGCACGACAAAAATTGCCGCTGGGATTGTTGGCACGGTTGATTTGAAACGGGGCGATATCTCAGCCGATGTTCTCGACGCCCATGTGGCCGCGGGTGGCGGCAGGTTTCGCGGTATCCGCCTGGCGGCCAGCACCGATGAGAGTGATCAGGTTGCAAATCACCGCACCAACCCGCCCAAAGGATTGTATCTACGCGATGACTTTCGCCAAGGCTTCAAACACCTTGGCCCCCGTCAGATGACGTTTGAGGCCTGGTGTTATCACCATCAAATCCCAGAGCTAACAGATCTGGCGCGCAGCTTCCCAGATATCACCATTGTTTTGGACCATTTCGGTGGCCCCCTTGGGGTTGGTCCCTATGCCAGCCGTAAGGCAGAGGTTTTCGAAGAATGGAAAGGCCATATCGACGCCCTCGCCCGCTGCCCGAATGTGGTCGCAAAATTGGGTGGCTTGAACATGGATGTCAATGGTTTTGGCTGGGAAGATGAAGACATGCCGCCCAGCAGTGAGGCTTTGATGCAGGCAACCCGGCATTATTTTGAGTACACAATTGAGGCGTTTGGGGTTGAGCGTTGCATGTTTGAATCGAACTTCCCTGTTGATAAATTTAGCTGTTCTTACACGGTGCTTTGGAATGCTTTCAAACGCTTAACCAAAGATTATTCAGCCGCTGAGAAAGCTGCTCTTTATCATGATACCGCCGCGCGGGTGTATCGGCTCTGATGTTTCCAAAAATGGCTTTGCGCACTGGACTGCGGGGGCAGGTGAATTAGCTCATGACCAGGGAATGACGCATGACAGATTGATGGCCTATGTTTGATGAACAAACAGCAACGTATTTCATGACACCCGAAGACGCGCGCAGTGCGTCTTTTGATGATGACGTTTCGGATTTGGATGACAGGACGTTAGCGGAAGATGGTGGCGGTGTGGCGCCTGCACCGCGCGCGATTGTTCTTAGAGGCGGCGCTGGGGAGGATGTTTTAACGGGCGCCTCGGGTGATGATCTGATCGATGGCGGCGATGATGCTGACCGGTTGGTGGGCGGCAGTGGCCAAGACACGGTCCTTGGCGGCCAAGGTGAGGATCACCTGTTTGGGATATTTGGCCGAGACATCATCTACGGGAATCAACACCAAGACACGTTAGATGGTGGCTGGGATGATGACAGCCTGTTCGGTGGCCAAGGCGATGATGTTTTATATGGTCAAGAAGGCAATGACAGACTCGACGGCAATCGCGGTGATGATCTTCTATATGGCGGCCAGGGCAGTGATTTGTTCGTGCTCTCCCTTGGCCATGATCAAGGCTTTGATTTCACCCCTTCAGAAGATCAAATTCTGGTCCAATCCGGCACCCTGATGGTCACCCAGACGCAGGTTGATGGTGACCTCATTTTAGATTTCAGTGATGGTGGCCGTGTCACGTTAACGGGCATTACAGAACCGCTTGATGCATCGGCCATTGATGGGGCCGCGACCCAGGCTGTGATTGATGGCAATCTGCGGGTTCAAGATGGTGATGGGAACACCCTGTCTTTGATTGGCGTTTCATCGCCGCTGGCTTTTGACAGCTTTATTTTCGGATAAGATTCCGCGTCCTTATGGAGATTTTGCTTGCCGTGTGGTGACCAGCAAGCCGATGGCGATTAGCCCAAAGCCAATCCAGGCATCGCCGCCCAATCGTTCGCCCAGAAAGCTAAAGCTGAGGATGACAGCGATGGGCGGGATGATGATCGTCACCAACATGAGATTTGCCGCCCCAGCGCGCTTTAAAATGCTGAAATACAGCAGATAGGCAATCGCTGTCGAAAAAACCGCCACCGCCAAAAGCGCGGCCCAAACATGCAGGGATAGATCTAAATTGGGGGGCCCGTCGAGGCTGAAGGCAATTGGCAACATGATGAGTGTACTGCCTGCCAGCATGCCAAAGGCGTTCATAATGGGAGGGTAGCTGGAAAGATATACTTTTCCCCAGACACTGGCGAAAGCGTAGGAGAGGGCAGCACCTAACACCGCCAGTTGTGCCAGGTTGCGCAAGTCAAAATTGGCGAGTGCATCAAGCCCCATGATGGCGGCAACCCCGCCAACACACAGCACCGCGCCAACGATTTTGGGGGTTGTTAGGGGTTCATCGACCAGGAAAATACTGGCGACAATCGCCCCGAATACCGCTGTTGTGCCGTTCAGGATAGAGGCCAAACCACTTTCAATCGTCAGCTGGCCCCAGAAAATTAATGAAAACGGAATGGCGTTATTTAACGCCCCCATCACAAGATAACAGAGCCACGCTTTGAGGGATCGTGGAAACGCTAACCGCCGCCAGCGGACAACCACAAACAGCACAGGAAGCGCCCAAAACACCCGGTGCAGG
This sequence comes from Nisaea sp., assembly GCA_042088965.1. Taxonomy (GTDB): domain Bacteria; phylum Pseudomonadota; class Alphaproteobacteria; order Thalassobaculales; family Thalassobaculaceae; genus TMED26. The sequence goes on from JBELLC010000078.1 coordinate 7,008, forward strand.
GTGACGGTCAGGGGCGGCACCTCAAGCAAGGCGATTTCAGCAAAAAAAAACGACCCGCCCCACACAATTGCCAGTGAGAGAAGTAATAGACCGGCTGTTAAATCAACAGCGGGGCGATGTATTTTTGCCATCTAGACCTCGGCTCTTTCAGGGGCCGGCATGATGGGCCACAGGTTCTTCCGGCAATCTATCCGGTTTTGGCCAGAACATTCTGAACAGCACGGGATAGTGGGGTCTTACAGGCCTTTTGACAGATAAGCAAAACCCGCGCTATTGGCGATAGACACTATGGCAGGCTTTGCAGGTGCGTCCAACAGTCCCCAAGGCAGGCCGTAAATCAGCATGGGTTTGCAGGGATCCCGCGGCCTCGGTTGCAGCGGTCTCTAAGGCTTTTGAGAGCTCAATAAATTGCGGGAATTGCGCCCAGATCAGGGGTTTGGCCTCAGATTTTGGATCGTTGGCTTCAACCTTAAAAACAGCGGGTGTTTCAGCGGCCCGCTGGGCAAGATTTTGAAACACTGCTTGGGCGGCGTTGAGGTCAAAACTGTCGGGTTTGCGGATCATCTGACCAATTAAGCGCATATCAGAACCCATCGACGACATGACGTTCATCCGCGCCATCACATCTTTGTTCATGACCCCGTCATGGGCACTGGCGCTGGAGAGCGTCAGCAGCGAAATAGCTAAAAGAACTGCTTTTAAAATCATCATTCAACCGTTCATAAAATGAGGACGACGATAGCTGCCCCAAGGGGGCAGGCATGGTGAAATAATTAAACCTTTTGACCCCGCGGATTGAGAGGTTTTTCCGGCGTTTTCGGCAATTTCAAAGGCGGAATGGGCGGCGGTACAATTTCAACGGATAAATCGCCCCAATCCTGCAAGCTGCGCTTTGAGAAAGGGTTCTGCATTTCCACCCGGCCATCTTGTTTGACGGCTTCTTCCAATGCTTCCTCGAGTTTTTCCGCCATTTTCACATTCCATGGCGCCACATAGGCGCGCGGCTCGCGGCTATCTGGTAGCCGCAGCCAGAGATAGATCGCTTTGCCCTCATCCAAACTCATCGACAAAACTTCTGCTTTGCCTTGATTGCGCTCATACCATTCAAAGGCAACAGGTTTTGGTTTCGAGAGTAATTCGGTGAACTGGAAATAAATCACAGGTAAAAACAGCAACGCAGCGATTGTTGCGATGAGACGAATGCGGGCATGACGGGGCGCCCAGACGGCGAGGGCGGCCAAACCAACAGCGGTTACGCCAGCGGCCAAAAACATATAAAATAAAATATCCATATCTTTACGGCTCCGTAACAAGACGGCGGCTTAAGGTGTTCACACTGTCTGGCACCAGACCACCGTCGTCGTCCAAGCGAAACCGAAAGGCTGTCACCTCTTGGCCTTGGCGGCTCAGCTCAATCTCGGTGTTTAAGATTTGATGTGCCGCCTCGAGGCGGGTGCGGACCGAGACAACCACCGAGACTTTTACAATCGTCCCCGCTGGAATTGGTCCATACTGATGAACATTAACAATGTATTCGCCTGCGGGAATGCCGCGACTGTAGCTGATTTCATAATTTTCATCGGTGGCGTCAGCTTCTGAGCCGAGATCATCGCGCAGCAAGTTAAAGGTCTCACCACCCATATTCCAAAACCCAACAGGCGCTTGCCGGGGGGCCTTCACCCACAGGTCAACGTCATAGGGCATGGTGCTGGGCCAATGCAGCTCGACAATAACATTGCCAGGGGCTTTGTGGTCTTGGGTCTCAATCTCGGTTGGTTTGATGTGCGGCAATAGCAAAATCACCATCGCCACAAAACCAATTAAGGCCAACAGGATCACATCGCGGAAGACAGTGCCCCAGCTGTCTTCATCTAATTCGTCAAGCTGATGCACGGCGCTCTCCCAGCTCGATGATCTCTGCGATCAGGCTAACGGTGCCGCTGGTTAAAATCCGATAATTCATGGTCAGCCAGAGATAGAAAATCGCCCCGATTAAGGTCGTGTTTAGCGCCACTGACATGCCGTCAATTAAGGTCGCGACGACAGCGGCAACATTCGCAACGTCAGCCGCTACATCTGGATCAACACCAGAAAGTGCGATGATAAAGCCAATGACGGTGCCAATCAGCCCAAGAAAAATGAGGGAATTCGCGATATGACGGACAGCAACAATTCGGTCGGTCAGCTTCAGCCGTAGGGCGCTTGCCTGGATCGACCTGCTTTGGGCGTCTGCGCC
>JBELLC010000079.1:0-14615 GCA_042088965.1 Nisaea sp.
ACGGCGTTATTGCCGTCCCGGATTGGGTGCGCCACCATTTGAAAGCTCTCGCCTGGGTTTGTTGGGTGTGGAAAGTCGTGGATCCCGTCCCGTTCAGCCACAAAAGGGTTTGCCATGGCCTGGCCGATATCATTGATCGGGGCTGCGGGGACCTGGCCTGCAAATCGTGTCAGCCATGTCTCTGTGGTTGCTGTTGAAAGCGCTTCATCCAGTAAATCTTGGATCAGCTCGCGGTGTGTGTGACGGTCAGCAAAGCTGGAAAATCGTGGATCTTGGCCCCATTCTGGGTGCTCCAGAAAGTCTGCCAAAATGGGCCAGAACTTTTCTTTATTACACATAATGTAAATCCAACCGTCTGCGGTCTTATAAAGCTGACAGGGGGTTAAGACAGGATGTGCGGATCTTGGCAAACGGTCCTGCACCACATCAGCATTGAGGCACCAGGTCGACAGATAGGTGGTGGTATGCATCGCAAGATCAAACAAACTTGTATCAACGTCGCGGCCCTTACCGTCACTTTTGGCCGCGACCAAAGCTGTTGCAAGCGCATAGGCCATCGACAGTCCGGCCATCATATCGACCACCGAAAGACCAAAGCGGGTTGGCGGTGTGCCCGGCTCACCGGTCACCGAGAACCAGCCTGCTTCGGCCTGCATTAAATAGTCATATCCAGGCCAATCGCGGCGGCTGCCGGTTCGCCCGTAGGCCGATAAATGGGCGCAAACAAGGGCTGGATTTACAGATTTTAAAGCCGCGTAATCAAGGCCAAGTTTTTCAGGAACATCACCGCGCAGATTATTGGCCACCGCATCAGCACCGCGCACCAAATCATGGAAGATGGCAGTGCCTTCGGCGGTCGTCAGGTCCAGTGTCAGACTTTTTTTATTGAGGTTAAAACTATGAAAAAACTGGCTGTCCTCTGGGCCAAAAAAATGCGGCCCGACGCCGCGCGCCATATCACCGCCATCACGGGGATTCTCAATCTTGATCACTTCCGCGCCCTGATTGGCAAGATACATGGTGCCAAAAGGCCCGGCACCATATTGCTCAACCGCCAGAATCCGCACGCCTGCTAAGGGTAACATGGCTTAGGTCCATTCATGCTGTGTTTTGGGCCCAAGATTAGACAGGGTTTCGGCGGACCAATTGTTTGGCAATGATAAGTTTTTGCAGCTCATTGGTGCCCTCGCCAATCGCCAATAGCGGCGCATCGCGGTAATAGCGTTCAATGTTGAATTCCTTGGCATAGCCGTATGCGCCGTGCAAACGCATCGCCTCAAGGCTGTTGTGAACAGCGGCTTCTGAGGCAAAGAGTTTGGCCATGCCTGCTTCCATATCGCAGCGCTCGCCCTTGTCATAGGCGCGGGCCGCTGACTCGACCAACAGCCGGGCCGCTTCGACTTGGGTCGCCATATCGGCAAGTTTAAGCTGGATTGCTTGATGGTCGGCAATCGGCTTGCCAAAGGTTTTGCGGATTTGCGCATAACGGACGGATTCATCAAGGCAGGCACGCGCCACCCCAACGCCGCGCGCGGCAACATTAATCCGGCCCAGCTCCAGACCGCCCAGGATATGTTGTAGGCCGCGCCCTTCTTCACCGCCGATCAAATTATCAGCAGACACAACGCAGTCCTCAAGCAGCAGTTCACCGGAATCAATGCCCTTATAGCCCAGCTTTTCGAGCTTACGGGTGACACGGAATTGGTCGTTTTTCTCTACCAGGAACAAACTCATGCCCTTATGGGCTGGGTCGGCATTTAGATCCGTCTTGGTTAACACGGCCAGGATTTGGCCTTGGATCGAATTGGAAATCCAGGTTTTTGAGCCATTGAGAATATAGCTGCCATCAGCGGCCTTATCGGCGCGAGTCCGAATACCTTGCAGGTCCGTACCGGCATCAGGCTCTGTCAGGGCGATACCGCCGCGCAGCTCGCCTGTGGCAAACCGCGGCAGAAAGCGGCGCTTTTGGTCTTCTGTACCGAAGCGCTCGACAGCCGCCGCCATGATAAGGTGAGAATTGAAAATTCCGGAAACGGACATCCAAACAGCTGACACACGTTCCACAATTTTTGAGTAGGTGCTGACATCCAGGCCCAGTCCGCCCCATTCCTCGCCAATGGTGGCGCCAAAAAGCCCAAGCTTTTTCATCTGCTCGACAATTTCGAACGGGTATTCGTCGCGCGCCTCAAGATCATGGGCATAGGGGATGACATCGCGTTCAAGAAATTTATCAACGGCCGCCAGAATCAGTTCTTGTTCTGCAGGATCAGTCGGCGCGCGTGTGGCAATATTATCAGGCATTGGATCTCGCTCCTTCGGTCAAGCTTTCACCATATAGACTAACCGATAAATAGATCAATTGACCATACACGGCAAAAGAGTATTTAAATCAATAAAGTAAAGGATATAGTAGAAAATACGCTCGTTTTCCTGATCTTAACACCTTTGGGATCTTAATATTCGGGGGGCTTTGGCGGCGGCCAACCCCAAATTAACGGCGCGGATCATGGTTTTGGCAATTCATGATACGGGAGAAGCTTTGTGTTGTCTGATTGTGTTGTCGCCGTGGTTTAAGCGTCAACTGAGGCTTGCCCCTGGACTGTGAAAAAGGAGGCTGATTTAGGTTGTTTTGGCAGTTCAACCTGTAGATCAACCATGCGGGCTGTCGCGCTTGCCTGGCCGCGCACAATCATACCCTCATGGGGGCTTGGCATTGGATTACGGGCGATCGGAACAGCATCGGCGGCGCTATATACGCAGATGTAGAGCGGTCGGGCGCGGCAACCCGCATTTGGCTCTGAGGCATGTTGCAGACGGGTATGCATCAAACAGACCGCGCCTGCTTTGCCCATTGCGGGGACTTGTGCTGCGGTCAGTTCGGCTGCCCGCGGGGCGGCCACCATGCCGGTAAAATTGCCGTCGTCAAATAAGCTATCAAGTGGGCCGCGATGGCTGCCCGGCACAATCATCAGGCAGCCATTGGTCTCATCAACATCTTCGAGCATCAATAACGCTGTAACAATGTCATCATTGGTATGCGGGGTGTACATGAAGTCTTGGTGAAAATGCACCCGTGTTTGCGCGCCCGGTAGTTTGATATTCAGCTTGCAATGGTGGTATTTGACATTCGGCCCAATCAGATCAGCGACCATATCGACCATTGCTGAATCACGCATCACGTCCATGTAAGCGGCAGATATTTCAGCAGGATTGTTCACCCGCCGAAGGGCGGGGCGATCAGCGCTATGTTCCGCGCCCATATCGAACCGTGGCCGTTGATCGACGGTTGGCGCGCCAAAGGGCGATGTGTGCGCGCGGCTTTCCTCAACCCAGCTTTTAAGATCTGCGTTGATGGCGGCCAGTTGTGTGGGGCTGACAGCGTTGTCGACAACCAAGCAGCCATCGCGCCAAAAACGGTCAATTTGATGTTGGCTTAAATGAAGTGAGGACATGATCGAAACGCGCTCCCCATGAATTGCGATCCTGGGACTATAGGCGTTCAGGCAATCTCTCGCCAGACCTTGTATGAGTGCGGGTGAAGGTGCTATAATTGGCGCTAAAATTGCGGGGATATATGACAGATTCATGTGGTTGTGGTAATGCGGTTTTTGCGGGCATGTCTGCGCCTTACAAGCGTGTTCTGGGAATCGTTATTGCGATTAACGCGACCATGTTTTTTGTGGAAATTGCGGCTGGCTTTCAAGGCCAATCAATGGCGTTGCAAGCTGATGCGCTGGATTTCCTGGGCGACACAGCAACCTACGCGTTGAGCTTATACGTTATTTCAAAACCTGCTGTGTGGCGCGCGCGGGCGGCACTGCTAAAAGCCATCAGCCTCGGCGCGCTGGGCTTTTGGATCCTCGGCTGGGCAATCTATAATATGATTGATATGGGGCAACCCTCTGCCGTTGTGATGACGTGGGTCGGCGCTTTAGCTTTGGCGGCGAATATCGTCAGTGCCGGGCTGTTGTTCCGATATCGTGATGGCGATGCAAATGTGCGCTCGGTCTGGATTTGCAGCCGCAATGACGCCATTGGCAATCTTGCTGTCATTGTCGCTGCCGGGGCTGTTTGGGTTTTCAGCAGCGCCTGGCCCGATGTCATCGCTGGGGCGTTGATCGCCGGTCTTTTTCTGCGGGGTGCGGTGCAAATTACCCTGCAAAGTTGGCGCGAACTGAACCCACCGGTCGCCGTTACGGTTTCTGACGCAGCCGATCCAAAGGTTCCGTCAGGCGGTCATTGATCCAATCGGCAATCTGAAAGGTCCAGGGCTGAAAGCGGCTCTGCAAGGCCGCAATCTCATCGGTTAAGGCGTCTGATGTGATCCCTGGCAGCCGCTCAGCCTCAAGCTGGATCCAAGCGATACCGTCTTCATCGGCGATGTGTATGGTCAGGATCAGCCCGTCAAACCGTTGGATTTTAACCACTGCAATCGCCCGAAAGACAGGCTCGGTTTGGCGGCGACGGACATCGCTGAACCGCAATGGCTGAAGGGCCGTTAGCAATTGGTCAACAACCTGGCGGCCTGCGGGGATAGGTTTTTTGCTGGCATCACCCGCAGACGTAACGGTGAAACTATGCATCGCTGTTTTTCGGCGAAGGCGGCGCTGACCGCGTTGGTCGATAATCTCAATTTGTGCCACTGTCGCGGGTACCAGATTAATCACGCTGGATTGCAGCCAAGGGCGCAAGCTGAGCGGTAAGGTAATCGCTCCGCTGGCCAGCCAGGCTTGCTTCTGATCGGTTAACCGCAAAAAGGTTCCCGCTTTGGCATCCCCTGTCGGGCGGCTGATCCGATCGCCAATAATGGCATCGACGATAAGCTGATCTTGCGCGTCATAGAGGCGCAGGCGTGCGCCGCGCGCGTTGGCGGCCTCAATTGGCTCAACGCCGATGCGGGCGTATCGATCTGGGCGTTGGGTTTTCGGCTCTGCCAAGCGCAGTTCGGCCAGATCGTTGATAAGACCGTCGACGCGCCGCGCCGATGCGGGATAGTTAAAGGTATCATCGCTCTGCCAGAATGTTTGCCCTCGGGTGAAAGAAAAGCCACCCTTGTGATGGCGCAGATCCAGGCGTTTCACAGCTTGCGGGTTGGCGGCCAATGCCGAGAACACAGGTTTGCCAATATTTTGGTCAAACCCGTGATTGTCGTGCCGAAGAATTGCCACCAGCGCAGCCAAAACCGCCAGCAAGGTGATCAACACGCAAATTGAAAAACCACGCACGCTCATATGCGTTGTCCTGGTGGTGGTAACGTGACGCCCTTAGCCGCCGTCAATGCCCGTCGCCGACGGGCCCAGCGCCAAGCTGTTATCATCAGCAACACGCCACTTAAAAACACCGGGACGGCCCAGATGTTAGCGGCCTGGATTTGCGCCGATAGATCGCGAACTTTTTGTTGCACATCAAATTGGCTGGCGCGCAATTGTTGCCGCAGATCAAGGATTTCACGCCGCGAGGCTTCAATTTCTAAGGCGTCCTCAAGGCTCATCGCGCCGCCACTTCGGCCACTGGTCAGGCGCTTTATTTTTTCCCGCAGCAGCTCGATGGCTTGATTAAATTCGGCTTCGCGCGTGCGCGTGGCGGTTTCAGCTTGGCGTTGCATATCGTCCAAAACAGTGAGACGCCGCGCGCCAATGCCGCGGCCGCGCAGATCCATCATCTTGGCACCGCCACTTAACTGGTCGAGGGCGTTAATCACAAAATCAGCATTATTCGCAAACGGTAATTTGCCGCCATCGGCCTGGGTTTCCAGCCAGCTCTGATCGCTCAGCACGTCACTATCAGCCACCAAAACCATGGCCAAAGGACTGGCCGCTGTCGCTTGGTGGGCCTGGCGGATTAAGGGGTCCGTGATTTCCGCTGGCGGTCCATCTGGATAGGCCGAGGTGATGGCACCGCTCAGGCGGGCCGCCAGCACCATCGCGGTATTGTTGGTTTTAAAATCAGCCAATAACTGGATGGGGTTTGGCTGTGGCTCAATTTCTGTGATTGCAACCCGCATCGCATCCCGTGAGGTGGTAATAAGCGGGGTGATGGTCAGGGCCGGATTGCCGGTCGCGGAAATGATGCCGCTGCTGCGTAATTGAAGACGGCGTAAATTGCCCGTAATGGTCTCGGCTGCCGCTAATTGGCTGCCGGTAAACGCCCCCCACGGCAAATAATCCGTGACCACTTGTCGGCCATTTTGGCTGACGCTGACTTTAATCGCTGCCTGCCGGTCGCCAGCCACATGGGTGTCGCTGATTGCGGCCCCCCAATGCCATAACAAAGGTGAAATTGTGGGCACCGCATTGCGATTTATGGGCGCCCCGTCGACGGGGCGCGGCAAGGCTTCGCTTAACGGGTCAATAAATGCCAAGATGGCCCCGCCACGCATCACAAATTGGTCGATGGCATAAAGGGTTTGTGGATCTAGCGCGATCGCCTGCGCCAGCATGATAATGTCAATATCATCCTCAATCGCGTCGACCGCTCCCATGATTGGGCGAATATCGAAAAACCCACTAATACCCTCGATAACTGTGAAGGCGCTCAGGCCACGGGTGCGATCGCCGAACAAGGGCAGGTCACCAAGCACGCCAACAACAGGTTTGCGCGGGGTTGCGAGATCATGGATCAAGCGGCTCAGGTCATATTCCAGGAAGCGCGCCCGGGCGGGTGATAAGTGCTCAATCGTCTCAAATCCATCGGTCGAATTGGTGCCAATGAGACCAAGGTAAAAACGCCCGCCTGCGGTGTTTGATTGGCTGCTGATCTTGGCGGCTTCGGCCAGGTCTTCTGCAGCGGAAAATGGCTCAACAAATATTGTTTCAACGCGCAGCTTATCGTTTGCCAAGCGCTGGTATAAATCCAGCATTTCGCTGACCCGTTGGGCATGTTTTACAGCTTGCGGCCCCAACCCCTCCAAACTGCGGCTACGCACCAAGCGTAAGGTCACAGGCTCATCAATGGATGCCAGAACCGCGCGGGTACCGGATGTCAGGGTATAAAGTTGTTCTGCGGTGGTATCTAAACGTTGGTTTGGCAGACTGATTTCGGCCCAGATATTAACCGCCAAGAAAAAGATTGCGGCCAGTACAACCCCAAGCGCGGCGCGTCCTCGGCGCGAGATACGGGCGATAAATGACCTGGTTGCGGGGATCGCCTGATCTGTCATGAGCCGGTTCTGAGCCGCACCAAAGCGGCACTTGCAAACAGCCCGCTGGCGATCAGGGTGATAAAGAAAATGACGGCCCGCAGATCAATCAGGCCGTCGACGAAGCTGCGAAAGCGGGCGACAGCATTAATATTTGCCAAACCTTCGGCAATCGCTGGGTCGGCCCAACTGCGCACCAAGGTTTGCGTTATGTCAGCGCCGCCAGCAAGCAGCAAAAAACAGAGCGTAATGCCAAAAATGAAGGCGATCACTTGGTTGCGGGTTGCCGCCGACGCTGCCGCACTTACCGCTAAAAACCCCCCTGCAAGTAACCAGCTGCCCAGATAGCCGCTGGCAATAACGCCGTGATCAGGTTGCCCTAGAAAGCTAACTGTAAGCCAGATCGGAAAGGTCAACCCGAGGGCTAAAGCGGCAAAAATCCAGGCCGCAAGAAATTTTGCAATGACGGCATGGCTGGTGCTTAACGGCAGCGTTAACAGCAGTTCAATGGTGCCGCCACGATATTCTTCAGCCCAAAGGCGCATGCCAATCGCCGGCATTAAAACGAGATAAAGCCAGGGGTGAAACTGAAAAAATACCGACAGCTCAGCGCTGCCACGTGCTAAAAAGCCACCAGCGTAAAACGTCAAGCCCGACGCTAAAACCGTGAAGGCGATAATAAAAACATAGGCAACAGGCTGGGTGAGATAGGCGGTCAATTCGCGCCAAGTGATGATCGCGATATTGCGTATCATCTTATCTCCCCCCATCGGCCGTTCACCGGCCTTTGAAGACGGGCGTTTTTTTGGCCAAAAAGGCCCGGAAGCCGGTATTGAAATCTTCGGTGTCAAAGGCGGCGTAGCTTTCGACCACATCGCTGGCATCGACAGGTTGTGGGGTGTGTAATCCGGTCATGACACGATTGGCGAAGGCTTTATGCCAGCGGTTAACCAAGGGGGCACCGGCGGCGATACGGGCCGCTGTCGCCGCTGTTTCAGCGGCCACTTGATCATCGGCGACAACTTTATTGATCAGACCCTTATCTTTTGCCTCAGCGGCACCAAAAACCCGTGCTTCAAACAAGATCTCAAGAGCTGTTGAACGGCCCACCAGATTGATTAGGGCCTCGATCTCTGGGTAGGCCATGGTCAAACCCAGGCGGTTAATGGGCACCCCAAAGCGCGCAGAATCGCCGCAGATACGCATGTCGCACATGATCGCCAGCTCCAACGCGCCGCCAACACACAGGCCATGAATCTGGGCAACGACCGGGTGCTGGCAATCGCGAATAGCGGCCATGGTATGATGCATAATCTGGCCGTATTCAGAGGCTTGTTGGGCATTTGCCCGGGCGGTCTCAAACTCGCCAATATCGGCTCCTGGACCCATGGCTTTTTCACCTGCCCCGCGCAGGATCACGCAGCCGAGATCATGATCTTGATCGGCATGCTGCATCGCCTCACCCAGGCCAAGCCACATCGCCTTATCAAGGGCATTAAGTTTTTCTGGCCGGTTCAAGATGACAGTGGCAATGCCATCTTTCACCGCATAAAGAACCTTGCCGTCACCAAAGCTGTCTGTACCGCTCATGACATCTGCCTTATCTATTGATTAGTAGCGGTATTGCTCGCCTTTGAAGGGGCCCGCAGCAGATACGCCAATATAGTCCGCCTGATCTTTGCTGAGGGTTGTCAATTTGGCGCCAATTTTCGCCAAATGCAGGGCGGCAACTTTCTCATCGAGGCGCTTTGGCAGCACATAGACTTGCTTGTCATATGCGGCATGATTCGCCCAAAGCTCAATCTGCGCCAAGGTTTGATTGGTGAAGCTTGCTGACATTACAAAGCTTGGGTGGCCTGTGGCACAGCCAAGGTTAACCAAACGGCCTTTTGCCAAGACAAGCAACCGTTTGCCGTCAGGAAAAACCACTTCATCGACCTGTGGCTTGACTTCTTCCCATTGATAATTCGATAAGGCTTCGATCTGAATCTCGGTATCGAAATGGCCAATGTTGCAGACGATGGCGCGGTCTTTCATTTCCCGCATATGGTCAATCGTGATAATGTCCTGGTTGCCGGTTGCTGTGACAAAGATGTCAGCGACCCCGGCGGCATCTTCCATGGTGACAACTTCAAAGCCTTCCATGGCCGCTTGCAGGGCGCAAATTGGGTCAATTTCTGTGACCATCACGCGGGCGCCGCCATTGCGCAGTGATGCCGCTGACCCTTTACCCACGTCGCCATAGCCGCAAACAACCGCAACCTTGCCGGACAGCATCACATCGGTTGCCCGGCGAATACCATCAACCAGGCTTTCCCGGCAGCCATATAGATTATCAAACTTTGATTTGGTGACACTGTCATTCACATTGATGGCCGGCACCATCAGGCTGCCTGCGGCGGCCATTTCATAAAGCCGGTGAACCCCGGTTGTGGTCTCTTCCGACACACCGCGCACATCTGCCATCAACTCTGGGTAGTCATCATGCATTATTTTGGTTAGGTCACCGCCATCATCCAGCAACAAGTTCGGCACCCAGCCATCAGGCCCTTTGATGGTCTGGTGAATGCACCATTCATATTCTTCCTCGGTTTCACCTTTCCAGGCGAAGACGGGAATGCCGGCGGCCGCCGTCGCAGCGGCGGCGTGATCTTGGGTGGAATAGATATTGCAAGACGACCAGCGGATTTCGGCGCCCAGGGCGATCAAAGTATCGATCAGCACCGCTGTTTGAATGGTCATGTGTAAACAACCGACAATGCGCGCACCAGCAAGCGGCTTTTCATCGCCGTATTCTTCGCGCAGCGCCATCAAGCCGGGCATTTCTGTTTCCGCAATGGCGATCTCGCGGCGGCCCCATTCGGCCAGTGAAATATCAGCAACTTTGTAGTCAGCAGTAGTGGTCATGATGGTGCTCCGGAAACAGCCGCGTGTGTGTCCATGCGCAGCATAGACGAGGGCGATGATCAATCATCCTGTGGGGGATATAGCAAGCTCACAGCGGCGGGACAAGTCCTGGCCAATCAATGGGATCTGCGGGGCATAAATTCATCCGTCATCTTCCGGGGTTATCCAACCGATCACCGCACCGCTGGGGTCGGCAATGATGGCGATCCTGCCAACCCCATCGATATCGCAGGCGGACCGGTGAATCTGCCCGCCAAGCTTTGTCATCGCCTCGATGCTCTGATCTATATCGGTTACCGAGATGTAACTGAACCAATGGGGGTCCAGGTCTGCAAATTCTGATCCGCGCATATCCATAATGCCCGCTACCGGCTGCCCATCGCGTGCTGCAAGCCAATATCCGTAACCGTTTGCTGTTGTCATTTCCCGGAAATCCCAGCCGAACATCTCGCCATAAAAGCGCTGTGCGGCATCGGGGTCACGGGTCATTAACTCATTCCAGTAGAACCGTCCATGTGCCCACATGGCATCCTCCAAAAATCGCAATCACGATAGGTTTATTCTATCATAAATGGATTTTTGATGCAGCGCTTTCGCGGCTAGCGATCAATCGCCTGCCAGCCGATATCTCGGCGACAAAAACCCTCGGGCCAGGAAATTTGATCTACAGCCTGATAGGCGAGCTTCTGCGCCTCAGCGATGCTGCTGCCCACACCTGTGACGCCCAAGACCCGGCCCCCATTGGCCAAAAGCGGGCCATCATCACGGCGAATGGTACCGGCATGAAAGACCCTTATTTGGTCGTTCTCAAGACCATCAGGTACGGTGATTTTCGTGCCTTTTTGGTAGCTGCCGGGGTAACCGTTGGCGGCCATCACCACCAGTAAGGCCGCCTCATCGCGCCAATCCAACTGCTGTTGATCCAATGTGCCGTTGTGGCAGGCCAGGAGCGCGGGCAGCAGATCACTCTTCAGGCGGGCCATCAGCACTTGGCATTCTGGGTCACCAAATCGACAATTATATTCAATCAGCTTTGGGCCGTCGGTGGTGAGCATGAGGCCGGCGTACAACACGCCTTTAAAGGCCATGCCTTCGGCGGCCATGCCAGCGACTGTGGGGGCAATAATACGTTCGATGATCTGTTGCTCAACCGTGCTATCGACCACTGGCGCGGGGGAATAGGCACCCATTCCACCGGTATTGGGGCCGGTATCACCATCGCCGACGCGTTTATGATCTTGTGCCGAGGCGAGGGTTAAAAATTGCTGACCGTCACTGAGCGCAAAAAAACTGGCCTCGACGCCATGCATCCATTCTTCGATAACGACCGCTGCGCCAGCTGCGCCAAAGGCACCAGCATCCATAATGTCGTCAATCGCTGCCAGGGCCTCGGCCTCTGTGGTCGCCATGATGACGCCTTTGCCGGCGGCTAAGCCATCGGCTTTGATCACCAATGGCGCGCCTTGGCGGCGGATATAATCGCGGGCAGCATCGCCATGTGTGAAACTGGCATAGGCAGCTGTTGGAATGTTATGACGGTGACAAAAATCCTTGGTAAAGGCTTTCGAGCCTTCCAGTTGGGCGGCGCTTGCGCGGGGACCAAAACTGGCAATGCCCGCCGCATCAAGCCGGTCAACTAAGCCATCGACCAGTGGTTGCTCTGGGCCAACAACAACAAAATCCACAGCTTTGGCCTTGGCCAATGCGATCAAGCCGTCAGCGTCATCTGCGGCCACGTCATGACAGGTTGCCAATTGCGCCATGCCAGCATTGCCAGGGGCGACAAGCAGTTGGTCGATGTTTGCTGACTGTGCCAATTTCCAGGCTAAGGCATGTTCGCGCCCGCCGCTGCCAATGATCAAAACCTTCATCTGCTGTTTGCTCCGTCATTTATGCGTTAAAAGTCTTCCGCCGAACCGCCTTGTAGCATAACTTTACAGATATGCAGGATGAACCAAATAATCTGCCGGAATTTACCGTTTCGGAAATCTCCCAGACCCTCAAGCGGACGGTCGAGCAAGCCTTTGAACGGGTCAGGGTACGGGGCGAAATTTCCCGCCCGACGCGCGCGGCCTCTGGACATATTTATCTCACTTTGAAGGATGATAATGCGGTTCTGGATGGCATTTGCTGGCGCGGTCAGGCGCAACGTCTGGCGGTCGCACCCGAAGAAGGCCTTGAGGTGATTGTCACCGGTAAACTGACCACCTATCCGGGCCGATCAAAATATCAAATCATCATTGATACCATGGAGATTGCAGGCGAGGGCGCGCTTCTGAAGTTGCTGGAAGATCGCCGCCGAAAGCTTGCGGATGAAGGCTTGTTTGATGAGGGGCGTAAACAGCCATTGCCGTTCCTGCCGCAAGTGATTGGTGTTGTGACCTCGCCAACAGGGGCGGTTATCCGGGATATCTTACATCGCTTGCAAGATCGTTTCCCGGTCCATGTATTGGTTGCCCCGGTGCTGGTGCAGGGCGATACAGCCAAGGATCAAATTGCTGCCGCAATTCATCACTTCAATGCGCTAACAGGCCATAACGGTGCGCCGCGCCCAGATGTGTTAATTGTCGCCCGCGGTGGTGGCAGTTTAGAGGACCTATGGGCCTTCAATGAAGAAGAGGTGGTGCGCGCCACCGCCGCCAGCGTGATTCCCATCATCTCCGCTGTGGGCCATGAAACCGATACCACCTTAATTGATTTTGCCAGTGATCGACGGGCGCCGACCCCCACAGCGGCGGCTGAAATGGCGGTGCCTGTGCGTGCTGATTTGATTGCCCAGGTTGGCGATGATGGCAACCGGTTGGTGAATGCGGTTCACCGGCGCCTTGCAGATGCCTTGACGCGCTTGCAAGGCATGGCGCGTGGCCTCGGTGACCCGGCGCAAATGATTGAACAAAAGGCTCAGCGGTTGGACTATGCCAGCGGCGGCCTTGATAAGGCCATCAATCGGGTGTTTGACCAGGCCCGTTACCAGATTGGCGATCTTGCCTCCCGTCTGGTCAGCCCGATGCAGCGGGTCAAACTCGATGCGACGCGGTTAGAAGCGGCGGCGCGCGGATTTGATGCGGCGATAGGGCAGCGCCTACAGACGGCGCAATTGCATCTCAGGAACGCTGTGGGGCGGTTGCGGATTGACAGCACAGCGCGGCGCGGGGCGGATTATGCTGATATCCTAAGTGATCGCGCGAACCGGCTAGAACGGGCCTTGGACCGCCGATTGCTGGATCATGACCGTACCTTGGCACAAACTGCCCGCTTGCTCGACAGTCATTCTTTTGAACGGGTTTTGGATAAAGGCTTTGTGCTGGTCAGTGATGCGGCGGGTACCCCCGTTTTGAGCGCTGACAGCACGAGCGCTGGTGACAGCGTCAGTTTACGCTTCCGTGATGGCTCGCGGACGGCTGTTATGAATGGCGCTCCCAGCCGGGAGACACCCGCCCGTAGCCGACGGCAACGGGCCGCCAGTGATGATCAAGAAAGTCTGTTTTGATGCGCTATTTGCGGGCCTTTATGGGGTGTGTCTGGGTTTATGCCATTGCCATGCCCAACCTCGCCCTTGGCGTTGAGCTTGAGGGTGGGTTGATCCAAGGCGGCTTGGTGGTTGGCAGTGGTGCCCGTGGGGCGACGGTGACGCTGGACGGCCAAGTGCTGCGGGTCAGCCCTGAGGGACATTTCATTCTGGGCTTCAGCCGTGACGCCAAGCCATTGGCTGAATTGCGCGTTCGCTTTGATGATGGGCGCGTTGAGGCGCGTCGTCTGACGATTCAACAGCGCCGCTATAACGTCCAGCGTATTGATGGTTTGCCAGCGAAAATGGTTACCCCACCAGCCGCTGTTATCGCCCGCATTGTTCGGGAAAATAAATGGATCAAAGCCGCCCGCCAGATTGACAGCCCAGAGCCGCTATTTTTATCGGGCTGGCAATGGCCGTCAAAGGGCCGTATTTCCGGGGTTTATGGCAGTCAGCGGATTTTAAACGGCAAGCCGCGACAGCCGCATTATGGGATTGATATTGCCGCCCCCAAAGGCAGCCTTGTGGTGGCTCCGGCAGATGCCATCGTGCGCTTGGCGGAGGATGATTTATATTACACGGGCGGGACCCTGATTTTAGATCACGGCCATGGTTTGTCATCGGCGTTTCTGCATTTAGCAACAGTTGATGTGGCGGTTGGTGCTGTGGTTAAACGCGGCCAAAAGATTGCCACAATTGGCTCTACGGGTCGGTCCACCGGTGCGCATCTTGATTGGCGTATTAATTGGTTTGACCAGCGCATCGACCCGGCCCCCTTAGTGCCGCCGATGGCAGCCGATTAAGCGCGCATAAATAAGGAAAATATAAGCATGTCACTGCCAACGGATATCAGCATGATTACCGATATAGAGGCGTTGAAAGCACTGCATCGCCCGCCATTGAGTCGTGCCAGCGATAAGGTGCTTGATCATCTTGATCGCCATTGCCGGGATATATTGGCCTTGTCGCCGTTTTGTGTGCTGTCAAGCCAGGGGCCGGATGGCCAAGATGTATCGCCGCGGGGGGATCCGCCAGGTTTCATCCGGGTACTGGATGACC
>JBELLC010000080.1:0-14560 GCA_042088965.1 Nisaea sp.
GGTTGGTGGCAACCTGTCGCTTTCCAGGGCAGCGTGTTTTTGAATGGGCGCTATTGCTGCCTTTGGCGATGCCCGCTTATGTCATCGCCTATGTCTATACCGACGTGCTAGAATTTGCCGGACCGGTGCAAGAAAACTTGCGTCAGTTGTTTGGCTGGCAATCGAAACGCGATTATTGGTTTCCAGATATCCGCACCCTCGGCGGTGCCATCATCATGCTGACACTGGTGCTATATCCTTATGTCTATGCCATGGCACGGACAGCCTTTACCGAACAATCTGTCGGCGTTCTTGAGGTCAGCCGGACCCTTGGACGGGGGCCATGGCGGAGCTTTTTTGAGGTTGCCGTTCCCTTGGCGCGGCCTGCCATTGTGATTGGCCTCACCCTGGCCTTGATGGAAACATTGAATGATTTTGGGACCATTGACTATTTTGCGGTGCGAACGCTGACAGCCGGTATTTTTGACGTTTGGTACGGCATGAACAATTCCGGCGGCGCGGCTCAAATTGCCCTGGTGATGCTGGCGATGGTTGTGGTCTTGATCATCACCGAGCGGCGATCACGGCACAAACAACGCTTTCACCACACCAGCAGCCGTATCCGCCGTTTTGACGGTTACACTTTGAAGGGCTGGCGGGGATGGTTGGCAGCGGTCCTTTGTAGCCTGCCCATCATCTTGGGCTTTGGCCTGCCCGCGGGCCGTTTGACTTATTATGCGATTGGTCAGTTCGAGACCGCCTGGAGCCCTGCATTCATTGGCCTTGCCAGCAATAGCCTGCTGCTGGCTTCGGTCGCGGCGGTCACAGCCACAAGCCTTGCGCTGGCAATGGCCTATGCGGCGCGGCTGCAACCCTCTCGGCTGGTCCGCGTTGCCAGCCGGCTTGCCACCCTTGGCTATGCCATCCCAGGCGCCGTGCTAGCGGTTGGCGTGATCTTGCCGCTGGCGGCGCTTGACAACGCTATCGATGGCTTTCTGGTGGCACAGTTTGGCGTCTCTACCGGGCTGTTATTGAGTGGCACTCTTGTGGCGCTTATTTTTGCCTACAGCGTGCGCTTTATGACATCAGCGCATGGGGCCATTGAGTCTGGCCTGTCCAAGATCACACCCAGTATGGATATGGCAGCCCGCACCCTCGGCAAAGGCCCCGGCGGGACATTGCGGCTGGTACACCTGCCAATGCTGCGCGGCAGTCTGTTGACCGCCATGATCTTGGTTTTTGTTGATACCATGAAGGAATTACCTGCGACCTTGGTTTTGCGGCCCTTTAACTTTGATACCTTGGCCACCTATGTCTACCAATTTGCCTCTGATGAACTGCTTGAACAATGTGCCCTGGCCGCCTTGGCCATTGTGGTCACTGGCATCCTGCCGGTGATTATCCTGAGCCGGACGATTTCAAGCCAAGGTAACAGCCGGCCGCGAAATTGATCTTCAACCGAGCCATCACAGGGTTCCCCTGCCGATGGCATATGCTATAAGCGCGGCCATGTTCCAAATTCTCCTGCGCAGTCGCGCGAGTATTTATCTGCGGCTGTCATTTTTCTACGGCAGCTATTTTCTCTTAGCAGGCTTGATGCTGCCCTATTGGCCTGTTTGGCTACAGGCCCGTGGGCTATCAGCGGAGCATATCGGGATCGTCCTTGGGATTGGGTATTGGATCAAGATTGTGGTCCAACCAATGATCGCCCGGCGGGCCGACAGGGCTGGCGAAAACCGCCGTATCATGAGCCTCCTGGCGGTGATGGTTGTGCTGACGATGATCGGCCTCATCTTCGGTCAAGGGCTCTGGATGGTTGGTTTTCTGGCGGTGCTATTGGCCGCCTTGCAACAAGGCATCTTGCCCCTTGGCGAAAGCTCTGTCCTGGCTGCCACCCGCAAGCATCGCCTTGATTATGGACGGTTGCGGCTTTGGGGGTCGGTGACCTTCATTATTGCGGCCATGATTGGCGGTGTCTGGCTGGAAGGTTTTGGCGCTGGCAGCCTGATATGGCTGTTCATTGGTGCTGCCATCCTGATGACCATTGGCTGCACTGTGACGGTGACAGATCGCCGTCCGCCTGCCGCCATCAGCTGGCCTGAAATTGGCCGTTTGTTGGCAAGACCCTCTTTTCTCTGCTTGTTAGCCGCCGCCGGTCTCAGTCAATCAAGCCATGCGGTCATGTTGGCCTACGGGGTGATTTACTGGCAAGAAATTGGTATCCCCGAAGGCATTATTGGACAGCTCTATGGCGCTGGGGTGATTGCCGAAATCATATTGTTTGCGCTGATTGGACGGTTTGCCGGACATATTTCACCGGCACAATTGATTGCGCTGGGGGCGATTGGTGGCATCATCCGCTGGCCATTAACCGCCCTGTTAACAGACCCATTTTGGTTGTTGCCCTTGCAGTCCCTGCACGCACTGACCTTTGCAGCGACTCATTTAGGCTCCATGGCCTACCTGTCGAAGAACATTCCAACACGGCTGTCCGCCTCTGGGCAGGCTGTTTATGGGGCGATTGTTGGCGGTGTGATGATTGGCGCGGCCACATTTCTGTCCGCGACCGCCTATAACCATCTCGGCGGCGATGCCTATTGGGTCATGGCCGGGTTAAGCCTGGGTGGCCTGATTGCAGCAGGCTGCCTGGCACTGGTAAGTGGCCGCGAGCGCCCTTAATCATCGCCGGTTATCTGTTGGCAGCCAAATACGCCTCTGCCAAAGCGACCGATTTTTCGCAAAATGTTGGCGCCAGTTCTTGCGCCAAGTCAACTTCCCGATGAGAGCCGATCCAGGCCAGTAAAGCCATCCGGCGCAACATCACAAAGGTATCTATTTCCTGATATTCATCATCGGATAAAGCCCGCACCTTTCGATAGCCTTTAACCCAAGCCTCTTTCAACGCGGGGACTTGGGGATGGTCTTCCATGAACGACACGCCAGCAGCGAAGTCATACAAATACCAGCCAAAGCCGCAGTCATCGAAATCAATCAAACGGGGCGCGCCATTGTGGATCAGCAAATTGGCTAACCGCATGTCAGCATGGATCAGCCCGTATCGCGCCGCTGATTTACCAAAGACCTGCAGGCGGGCCATGATGCGGTGCTCTAACGCCTCCAGCACTTCTTTGTGATGCGCCAAAACACCCGGTCCATCGCGCCAATTCCCCCAAATCGGCGCAGCGCCAAAAATAGTTGTCTCATTCCACACCAAACGGTCAAAATTTTGCGGTCGCTGCCATCTTAGGGAATGATGATGGGTTTTCGCGGCAATCTCGCCAAGCGCCGTAAACGGGCCAACAAGATCTGCATTTTCATCGGGCGCACAGCCCTCTATAAAGTCAAACATTACCATATGACGCGGTTGCGCCATTTCACGGCATTTCGCCGTCTGAATAGCGTTGCCATCCTTCCCCAGCAGCACAGTTGGCGTGATGACACCACCTGTGTCGTTGAGCGCCGAAGACCACGCTAACTCGCAACGAATGGCGTGACCTGTGTGATAACCTTCGCGATGGATGCGCAGAACAAACTTGCGCCCCTCAGCCCCTTCAACCAAAAAAGTCGCATTTTCGGACAGGGTCATTAACCGCGCTGTCGCCCCGGTTGGAAGCGGCCAAAGGACGAGCGATTGCGTTGCCAAACGCCCCAACTGTGCCAGTAAGGCATTATGTGACAACACCTGATGGGGCATTGATCTTCACTCCATACCCGCCTTTGGGATCACCCCTTATCTGTCGGTTTTTGCACCCGACATTGAGCGCCGCCGCATTAATCGTCCGCCGGATCATCCGCTGGAATCTGATGGTGTTGGATCAACGGCGCCAGTGCGATGCTAAAGACAATCGCTAAGACAGGGATACCAAAAGCCTTAAATGTCACCCAATCATTGGTCGAAAAGTTCCGCCAAACCACTTCATTGAGCACCGCCAAAACCCCAAAAAAGCCGATCCATGCCCAGGTCATTCGCTGCCAGCCTCGGTCATCAATCTTAATCATGCTACCCATCACCCGGGCGAGGAAATTGCGCCGCAGCGCCACCCCTGCCAATAACACCCCGGCCAGCAATAAATTAACGATTGTAGGTTTTACTTTGATAAAAAACTCATCATCAAAAAACAGCGTTAAGCCGCCAAACACAACCACAAAGGCACAGCCAATTGCGGGCATCAACGGCACCCGCCGCTCGATCCAGAACGACACCCCAATGGCCAGCACTGTCGCCGCCACCAAAACCGCTGTGCCCGCCATTAACCCTTCGCGGTAATTGACCACGAAGAACAGGAGTAAGGGACCAAAATCAACAGCTGTTTTTAGGCCTTTGGACATCGCAGGACGTTTTTCACCAGTCATTTTTAAGCTGCCTTTGCAGGTGCCGTAACATGGCCTGCAGCCGCCATGATCACGTCGGGACCCGCCCCAGTTTGATGCGCATGAGTTGAAAGATGTCGCCGCCAGGCGCGCGCCCCTGGCAAGCCATTAAACAGCCCCATCAGATGACGGCTAATCGATTTCAAGGGCACGCCTGTTGCCATTTGCCGGTCCACATAGGGCACCAAGGCCGCGATCACGTCTTGGCGGCACATTGGCGCATGATCCAGGCCATAAAACAGATGATCAACGCCGGACAACACCCAGGGATCTTGATAGGCGGCCCGGCCCAGCATAACCCCATCTAACGCTGCCATCTCATTTTGGGCCTGCTGCAAATTGCTCAGGCCGCCATTTAAGATCAGCGTTAAATCAGGTCGCCGCGCTTTCAAGGCATGCACACGGGCATAATTCAACGGCGGCACATCACGGTTTTCTTTCGGACTGAGGCCTTGCAGCCACGCCTTGCGGGCATGAACGATAAAAATCTCACAGCCCGCATCAGCAACCTGATCAATAAAGCGATCAAGGTCCTGGTTTTCGTCCTGCTCATCCACGCCGATCCGGCACTTGACCGTTATGGGCAGATCAACAGCTTTGATCATCGCACTGACAGCTTTAGCAACAGTCTGAGGCTCGCGCATTAAGCAGGCCCCAAAGCGGCCAGATTGCACCCGATCCGATGGGCAGCCGACATTTAAATTAATTTCATCATAGCCAAAATCCGCGCAAATCCGCGCAGCTTCGGCTAATTCATCGCCATCTGCGCCGCCCAATTGCACCGCCAGCGGGTGTTCCGCCGCATCAAACCCAAGCAAGCGGTCGCGGTCCCCATGGATCACCGCAGGTGCTGTTACCATCTCTGTGTACAGCCGCGCGTGGCGCGATATGAGGCGCAGGAAATAACGGTCATGGCGATCCGTCCATTCCATCATCGGCGCAACACAAAAACGGTGTGAGTCAGCAGCGTTCGGCATCTTACAAAAGCGTCCTAATTCCCCTCAGGTGTCTGTACCACTTTCCAAGCCAAAATGCATCTTTGAGGATGTGCGATGCACGCCACCCCCACGGCCCGCCCAAACCGAGACCATCAATATGCACAAGCGGTCCCCGCCACGAGATACGTCGCGCTGCTTTTATGTTGGAAAAGGTCGACAAATAGAGGTCATATACGCTTTAGTCTAGGACAACTAATTTCGTAGGGTAGGAGTTATTCACAATGGCGCAGACTGTCACAAAAGATGCTTACATGGCCATGCAGGGCAAGGAAATGGACCCAGGGTCATGGTTTCACATTGATCAAGACCGGATTAATCAATTTGCCGATGCCACAGGCGATCATCAATTTATCCATATTGATACCGCCCGAGCCGCCGAAACCCCTTTTGGCACCACCATTGCCCATGGGTTTTTAAGCCTCTCACTCTTGCCGCACCTCAACGCTGAAATCAGCGTCAAACCTGAAAAAGTTGCCATGCAGATCAATTATGGTCTGAATAAAGTGCGCTTTATAAACCCGGTCAAAGTTGGCAGTGAGGTGCGTGTTCACAATAAGATCCTGTCAATCGAAGAGAAAAAACCCGGTCAATTGCTGATCACAACAGAAGTGAAAATGGAGATCAAAGGCGAAGAGCGCCCGGCGTTTATCGCCGAAACCTTGACCATGACCATGCTTGAGGACTGACAACCACGCAGATATGCGGGTGCACACATAAAAGGATCAAAAATGACAATTCGCTATGACGGCCAAGTGGCCATTGTTACGGGGGCAGGTAACGGATTAGGCCGATCACATGCGCTGGCATTGGCCGCCCGCGGTGCCAAGGTTGTGGTGAATGACTTTGGCGGGGCCCGCGACGGCAGCGGTGGCTCAACGGCGGCGGCAGATGCTGTGGTTGGCGAAATTGCAGCGGCTGGCGGTAGCGCCATCGCCAACGGCGCTGATGTGACTGACCGCGCCGCCGTGGACGCCATGGTCAAAGCTGCAACAGACACCTGGGGACGAGTCGATATTTTGGTCAACAATGCCGGTATCTTGCGGGATCGGACATTTGTGAAGATGGACATGGATGACTTTCGCAAGGTCATTGATGTGCATCTCATGGGCAGTGTGAATTGCACCCATGCGGTCTGGCCGATCATGCGCGAACAAGCCTATGGGCGGATCGTCATGACAAGTTCTGCGAGCGGCATCCATGGCAACTTTGGACAATCAAATTACGGTGCCGCCAAAGCAGGTGTGGTTGGCCTGATGAATGTCTTGGTCTTAGAAGGCGAGAAATATAATATCCGCGTCAACACCCTGGCCCCGTGCGCGGCAACCCGCATGACCGAGGAATTACTATCCGAACAGGCCCTTGAGTTGTTAGAGCCCTCATCGGTGACCCCCGCGGTGTTATACCTGGTCTCACCAGACGGGCCGACGCGCACCATTATGGGCGCTGGTGCCGGTAACTACTCGGTGATCCAGATCACCGAAACCGCTGGTAAATGGCTGGCCGATGATCAGCGCACCCCTGAGGCAATTGCCGAAAACTGGGCGGCGATCAACAATCCAGATGCGCGTCTGACCCTGACAAGTGCAAGTGCGCAAACGCAAAACATGTTGGAACAGGCCGCTCGCGGTCTGGGTATTGATCTGAAGCTGGGCGGCTCGATCGCTTAAGAAATTATTTAAATTTAAAAGAATGGGGAGTTCAAAATGAAAGAAGCTGTGATTGTTTCAACCGCAAGAACACCGATTGGCAAAGCTTATCGCGGTGCCTTTAACATGACCAAAGGCGGCGCTTTGGGCGGTCACGCGATTGCCAACGCCGTTGCCAAAGCAGGCATTGACCCTGGCGAAGTTGAAGATTGCATCATGGGCTGCGCGCTGCCGCAAGGCACCACAGGCTATAATGTTGGCCGGGTGACGGCGATTGCAGGTGGACTGCCTGTGACCACAGCAGGTATGACCATTGACAGGCAATGCTCCTCCGGGATGATGGCGATTGCTACCGCCGCCAAACAAATCACCGAAGATGGTTTTGGGGTGATGGTGGCCGGCGGGCTCGAGTCTATTTCTCTGGTACAGAATGAGCATAGCAATACCTTCATGATGCAAGATGATGTTGTGCTCTCGCATTCTAAAGATTTCTATATGCCGATGCTCAACACAGCGGAGGTTGTTGCCGCCCGCTATGGGGTCAGTCGCGCGGCGATGGATGAATTTGGCCTGCAAAGTCAAAATCGAGTTGCCGCCGCCCAAGCCGCTGGCAAATTTGATGATGAAATCGTCCCAATGACCACAGTCAAGGCGATCCAGAACAAAGAAACCGGCGCTATCCTGCATGAAGAGGTGACCATCAGTGCAGACGAAGGTGTGCGGGCCTCGACCCTGGACGGCGTCCAAAGTCTGAAAACCGTCATTGACGGCGGCAGTGTCACAGCCGGAAACGCCTCACAGTTGTCCGATGGTGCGTCGGCAACCGTGGTTATGGACAGTAAACTTGCCGCCCAAAAAGGTCTACAGCCCCTCGGCATCTATCGTGGCATGGCTGTTGCCGGGTGTGAGCCTGATGAAATGGGCATCGGCCCTGTCTTTGCCGTGCCCAAGCTGCTGGACCGGCATGGCTTGACCGTTGATGACATTGGCTTGTGGGAATTGAACGAAGCCTTTGCGGTGCAGGTACTTTATTGCCGCGACCGCTTGGGTATCGATAATGACAAGCTGAATGTTAACGGCGGGGCAATCGCTGTTGGCCATCCCTATGGCATGTCCGGGGCCCGTCTGGTTGGCCATGCGCTACTGGAAGGCAAGCGCCGCGGCGTCAAATATGTCGTTGTCACCATGTGCATCGGCGGTGGTCAAGGGGCGGCTGGGTTATTCGAGGTCGCCTAGGCAGCGCGCCAAATGACCAACAATCGACAAGAGGCGCAGCACATGTTGCGCCTCTGTTTATTTAGATGTCCTCTGCAATCACTGGATTGCTGAGGGTGCCAATGCCCCTAATCTCAATCTCACAGTGATCCCCTGGCTGCATGTTTTCCGCATCTCCCTCGGTGCCCATCCAAATCACATCACCTGGATAGAGGGTCAAATAACGTGACATGGCGCTGATATACCGGGCGACCCCAAACAACATGTGATTGGTTTTAAAAGAAATGACCTCACGGCCATTCAGGCGCACCGTGGTCTGTAGCGCATCCAAGTCCAGATCGGTTTCAATCCAGGGTCCCATCGGCTTGAAACTATCGGTATTCTTGGCCCGCCAAAAGGTCCGATCGTCATTTTGCCAGCGACGCTCACTGACATCATTGCCAATGGTATAGCCAAAGACGTAATCAAGCGCGTCAGCCTCACTGACGTGTTTTGCTTGGCGGCCAATAACGGCCACCAATTCGCCCTCATACTGAAATAAATCGCTGGCATCAGAAGGTTTCACAATCGGCTCACCAGAGGCGATTAAGGCATTATTGGCGCGGTAACCAATGTCTGGTTTTTCTGGAATATTTGGCGTTGTCCCGGCAATGCGCGCTTGCTCAATAACGTGGTCAGCATAATTAAAGCCTGCCGCGTAAAAGGTTTTGGGCCACACTGGCACCAGCAGCTTTGCTGTTGCTAAATCGCGTTCCGTTGTTGCTGTCCACGTCCCCATTATGGGATCGCCCTCGCCCAGCAGAATACGATCTGCCTGAACTTGTCCATAAACGGCTTGGCCGCCCACATCAACCCGTCCCCAACGCATAGCCCTATCCTTTTAAATTATGTCGCTCAACGATATCGCGGGTTTTCAAAAACCCGGTCTGCCATGACCTGGCAGCGCTGCATCATGCGATGTTGATGCGGCCCGTAATCGGCAACTGCGTAATGCAACGTCATGATATTATCCCACATCATCAAATCGCCCTCGGTCCATTGATGGCGATACAAGAAGTCATCTTGCAGTTGATGGTCGAATAAAAACTTCAGGACCGCCGCACTCTCGGCTGAGTCCCAGCCATCAATGCAGGTCGCATAGCCCGGATTGGCATACAGAACCCGCGTCCCTGATACCGGATGGGTCATCACCGCCGGATGCGACACAGGCGGTTTTTTGGCCCGTTGTTCCGCCGTAAGCGGTTGCCGGTCACTGCCGGGACGGGCGCGCATACGCTCCCAAAACAGATTGAAATCATGGGTAATCGTCGCCCCATCAAGCCGCTGCTTCAGATCATCGGGCAAAGCCTGATAAGCGGCGGCCATATTTGCAAACCGGGTCTCACCAAGAGGCCTGCCATCCGCATCATGAGGCACTTTGAGAGCAAACAGCACATTCGCCAGAGCGATGGTCTGGCTATAGGACATGTCAGTGTGCCAATCTTGCCCAGCATCGGCGAGGCCGAGCGGCTGCCCTGCCTCATCCAGCATATTGCTCAAGATCATGATTTCAGGATGCGTGCTGCCCGCATTCAGATTAGCGACATTCACTTCCAGCGAGCCAAAACAGCTGGCAAATGCCTTTTGTTCTGCGGGCCCCACATTTTGATTTGGAAAGCGCAGCACACCATAACGCGCCAAGGCGACCAGCACTGTTTCAATGGCCGCAGCATCTAGCGGCCGCGACACGTCTAACCCGTTAATCGTTGCCCCTAACACAGCATCATCTGCAACCACGGTCACCATCACTCATCCCCTTTGGCGTTATCGATGATCCGCCAGGATCATATCAGCAGCTTTTTCTGCAATCATCATCACAGGCGCATTTGTATTGCCGCTGGTCAACCGTGGCATCACTGAGGCGTCCACAACCCGCAGCCCGCGGAGCCCATTCACCCGCAAACGATCATCAACGACTGCCTCGGCATCACTGCCCATCCGACAGGTGCCGACCGGATGATAAACCGTTGCCCCTGTATCGCGGGCAAATTGCAGCAATGCCGCGTCATCATCAATTTTTACCCCCGGCGTGAGTTCCTCCACCACATAAGGCGCCATCCTGCTTGTGGCCATCAATTCACGGGCGATTTTCAGGCCGGCAATGTGAACCTGTTGGTCAACTTGGGTGGTGAGGAAGTTTGGCTCAATGCGGGGGGCAGCTGTCGCTTCAGGGGTGACCGCATGCACCGAACCACGGCTTTCCGGGCGCAATTGGCATGGCCCAATGGTCAGCCCCGGAAACTTATCAAAAGTTCGTTTATTGGGGTCTTTAAAGGTGGCATGGACAATATGATATTGAATATCAGCGTCCTCAAGACCCGGGTGGCTTTTCACAAAACCAGCAATAACCCCAGCCGGCAATGTCAACGCACCGCGCTTTTGAACAAAATATTTAAAGGCCTCACCCAAAAGCGGTAACCCACGGGTCAACCGATTTAAGCTATCGACATTCTGCAAGCGCCAACTGCCGCGGGAGATATAATGATCCTGCAAATTCTCGCCTACTGAAGGTCGATCACAGACAACCTCGACAGCCAAATCTTGTAACCGGCGGCCATCGCCAATCCCCGATAATTCCAACAGCTGTGGTGACTGAATGGCCCCCGCCGCAAGGATCACTTCGCGGCGAGCTTTCATGACCCGCTGTTGACCATTCTGCTCAAAGGCAACGCCGACGGCCCGGCCCTCTTCGATCACCACCTTATGCACCATGGCACCGGTTTCAATGCGCAGGTTTTTGCGTTGCTGGCGAATGGGGTTGATATAAGCGCTTTTGGCGCTGAAGCGACGGCCAGCTTTTTGGGTCGCTTGGAAATAGGTAAAACCAGCTTGCGAGGCGGCGTTATAATCATGGTGTTTTGGGTAACCAAGCTGGCCGCCGGCTTCAATCACCTCCTCAAGCAGATCGTACCGCTCCGTCGGTAAGGCGACATTAACGGGTCCATCGCTGCCGTGAAAATCGTCACCGCCCTGTTCGTAACTTTCAGACTTTTTGAAATACGGCAGCACGTCATCAAACGACCAGCCTCGGCACCCGAGCTGGGCCCAGGTATCAAAATCACGCGGCTGGCCGCGCACATAAAGCATGCCGTTAATGGCGCTGGAGCCACCCAATACTTTACCGCGCGGCACCGGGATCGGGCGATGACCACTGCTTTCCTGGCGCTCGGTTTGGAACAGCCAGTTAATCGCGGGGTTGGTCATGGTTTTGATGTAACCAACCGGCATGTGAATCCACGGATTGCGGTCTTCGCCGCCCGCCTCCAGCAGGCCAACAGTTACCTTTGGATCCGCGCTTAATCGATTGGCCAAAACACAGCCCGCTGAGCCACCACCAATAATGATATAATCGACGTCCATGATCCCCCTCTTACTTTTACTCTTACTTTTACTCTTACACTTACACTGACTCACGGATGGTAAAAACGCCCTCCCGTCAGCATTAAACGCAAACCGCAAGCGCGTTCCCCCCGTTTTTTAAAGAGGGCAAAACAACGCGGTAACGCCAGTTGAAACGTGCATTGACTCAATGCCAGAAGAGTTTAGCAGGCCCACCTGTTAGGTCCAGCCTGGGTTTGCCATAATTTGCGCTCTTCATTTTGCTTGCCGCTTGCTCTAGGCTTTCCGGCAAAGAGGGGGGAAGTGAACCATGAAATTTCATACAACAGCGCCAAGTGCTGCAAAGTCACGTCGGCAAGTGAACGTGCACGCACAGCCTTACATGATCAGTGATTATATCGGCGCAGCGCCGCGACGCGGTGCCTATGTGGCCGGCAATGAAAGCAATGATAACGGCCTGCCGCAAGGTTTCCTGGTCGAGCAGCCTGCAGGCGCGTCAACTCAGCCTCATTTTCATATTCATCCACAATTTCAACTGGTGATGGATGGCAGCGGGATGCTTGGGAAACATGCGCTCGGCCCTTTGTCATTGCACTATGTCAACGGCTTCACACCCTATGGACCTATCCGCGCAGGGAACACTGGGTTGCTGTATTTCACCCTTAGACGCTATTGGGACCCAGGTGCCAAATATATGCCAGCAAGCCGCGAACAGCTGGTCAAAGGCAACCAGCGCACCCGCGTCGGGGATGTTGATCCCGCAACCACTGTGCGCTTGCCAGAACTCACGACCACGATCACAACGCCCGTCATCGAGGTTGAGGCGGACGGTCTCGCGGCATGGCTTATCCAAGCGGGGCCTGGCATGCAACTGCCGACGCCCCCCGCACCCGAGGGGGATGGTCAATATCACATTGTGGTGGCTGGCGATGTGCGGCTACACAATCACCATCTAGAACGTTTGTCATGCGGCTTTGTTGGCGCGCAAGAGAGCCCGCTTGCATACCAGGCTGGCGATCAGGGCGCTGCCATGATGATCTGCCAATTCCCGCGCCCTTAACATCCACATTAAATGTCTAAGCGGCGATCCTCTGGGGCCCACGCAACGATTAAGTCGTTAGCTTTTCGTAACCATTTCAGCAACTGAATTTGGCGCAGCCTCGGGAATTTCCGTTGCCTGTGATGAGGGTGATAAACCGCGCAAAATCGCCCGATTAACAGCGATTAAAGCGCCAATATCACCATCATTATTATCTAAAATGGTACCGGTTTCTTTATTCACCCAAATCCCTAAACTGACGATGTCAGCGCGCAATTCTTTGGGCAGTGGGTTTGTCGCAACCCCGGAATCATGAATGAACAAATCCCAAACTTTTTTGTTCCATGTCACCGCATCAACAACTTTCGCCATCTTTGCGGGATCCTTCGCTGCTGTTGCGAACAAAGGCTGACAATCAATCAATGCAGCTGTCACCTGACCGAGGAGACGATATTCTCTATGACGCTGTGATTCTGTTTGATTAGCTGTTTTTTGATAAGCGCTGTACATCACTGACTCCTTAAACTTTACCGAAGTTTAGCAATTCTGTTTCATAATTGATCAGCGAGCGACAGGTTTTCAGCGCACGATAATATCGCTTTGAATGAACTTCATCGACAATGTGCAAGAGCGCGCGGCGAACATCTGTAAATGTTGTGACGGCCATAAATTCTTCGACAAACTCCATCAGTCGTCGCTTGTAAGCATTATCCTCGTCACCATCCAAATACATGAGAAGAATCATAAAATATATACGTTTTGCAGGCGTATTTGCGTCCTCTTCCTGCATGATATCCTTTTCAAGAAGAATCATTGCCTCGTTCTGTAGAATCAATGACGCGCCTTTGCTGCCAGCGACCATGACGGCACCGTTGACAACAAATTTCTCACCTGACTTCACATTTATCTTTAAAGGCATGAGGTCGAATCTCGCATTTCCGGTGTCACTGTCAAGGCTTGTTATTCACAGCACCCCATGAAAGATTGGAAGTGCGACCTTCGCCGCACTTCCACCCATGAAATAAACCAGCAAAATTGTTGAAATTTAGCGGAATAGACCAAGCAAGCTATTGGGTGCTTGGTTGATAATCCCGAGGGTTTGAACTGCCAATTGCTGTTGAACTTGAAGCGAGGTCATGCGGGCTGATTCGCGGGCCATATCGGCATCCACAATGTTACCCAAACCTTCCTCGGTTGCCGCAGTGATGTCTTGCAAGAAATCGGTTTGCAAGTTGAGTGCTCGAACATCGGCACCAATACCACCAAGAGCTGTGTTCACTGCAGTTTCAAATAATTCAAATACGGCTCCTGCCCCCAGAGCAGTTTGAGCCAACGTCGCAGTGCTAGTATCTGCGGCTAGCAAATTCGCGCGTGTTGTTTCAATGTCATGACCAGTTACTGTTAATGTTCCACCATCGAGACCGGATAGGGTCGTGACGCCAGTGATGCCAGTGACGGCTTGGTCGTCGAGGAGGTTTGCGCCATTGAAACTTGAGTTGGTAATGAAGTCCTCAGCCTGGCCTAACAGGCTTGTAAGATCGGTATCCAAGATATTGCGCTGGTCTTGGGTGATGCCCTCATTGCTCAATTCAGTCAATTTGGCACGAATATCTCCAATCAAGTTAGAAACACCGGTGGCGCCAGCAAGAGCAACTTTACCAACGCCTTTGGCGTTATTCAGGCCCTGATCTACAGCTGAAAGCGCCTTGATTTCAGTCCGGATCCCCTGGGCGATTGCGAAGTTGGCACCATCATCAGCGGCACTGGACACACGTAAACCAGTGGATACACGGTTTTGCGTGGTTTGCATCGAACTGTTGATACTGTGAAGGTTGCGTAAAGCGACAAAAGAACTTGAGTTGGTGATGATCGAGTTAACAGCCATTTTGGCCTCCTATATGACGAAGGGCTTTCTGCCCAGGAAAATTTTTCGT
>JBELLC010000081.1:0-14040 GCA_042088965.1 Nisaea sp.
ACGATAAAGCTCGTGGCCTGCGGTCATATTCGCCAGACGCATAGGTTAAATCGCTGATGCAAAAGCAACCAACTAAAAATCTGCGACTAACAGAAAGGTAACAGTTAAAGGAGCCTCAGCAGGATCATCGAACATTTAGCCGTCCGCTTGGATCAAAAACACTGGTCGTCTACAAATCCTACTATCACCTTTAATTCCATTTGTGATCGGAAAAATGTTAAGTAGGAGAATAAAAATTCAGAAAATTAAAAATAACGACATAGGTCTATTCATGCTTGGCTTAAATATGGTGATTGATGGCTGTTGAATTTGCGGTACTCGCCAAGGAACTGGGTAGGTATCACTTGTCTGCACTCGGTGTGGTGCAAATAAAGGACGCGCCTGCAAAACGCTGGGTGGTGCCTGTGGCAAACCTTGACCGGCGGTTTTGGGCAACTTTTGACGCTGCTGGATGCACTGGCCCCGCCCCCCTGGATCGCTGGGTTAAGTCTTGCCTTTCGGCTGTTACCAAGCGTCATGGTGGTGATGTGTGGACGCCCATGCAGGGGCCGCCCTTTTGGCCGTTTCAAAGCTGGGCTTTAGCGTTGGGCGATTGCTGGCCGTCACCGCTAGGCATATTGCTTCATCGGCAGGCGGGATTGTGGTGGGCTTTTCGCGGCGCGCTGGCTTTCGACAGCGCCCTAATCGGCGCTCCAGATCGAAATGATGCAGCGCCAAGCCCTTGCGCAGACTGTGCTGAGCAGCCATGTCTGCACAGCTGCCCAGTGGCGGCATTTGACAGGGATGGTTTTGCGGCCAATCGTTGCCAAAGACATTTGCAAACCGATCATCAAGATATTTGTGTAGATGCCGGTTGCCTTGCGCGGGCGGCATGTCCTTATGCGGGTGCGGCCAGGTATCCGTTGGCGCAGCGTCGTTTTCACATGCGCCATTTCCGTGACAGTATCAACAGGGCACCGACGATCTAAGGCGAGGGCGAAAATCGACCTAAGTTTGTCGCTCACCAGCTACTGAAGTTAGGCGGTTTCGGCAAGTTAATGTAAATAAGACGGCAGCAATTCAAAAAAAATCCTGAAGGGAATTCGGACATGGTTGGATCAGATATCGAAATCGCCCGTGCGGCACATATGCAGCCGATTACTGAAATCGGTGAGCGCTTAGGCCTGCCGGCGAAAGCGATTCAACCCTATGGTCATACCAAGGCAAAAATCAGCCTTGATCATATTGCCTCGCTGGCGGACCGTCCGGATGGCAAGTTAATCCTGGTCACAGCGATGACACCCACGCCTGCAGGCGAGGGCAAAACAACCACGACGGTTGGCCTTGGTGATGGCCTCAACCGGATTGGGAAAAAAGCCATGATTTGCCTGCGCGAGCCCTCTCTTGGGCCGTGTTTTGGTGTCAAAGGCGGGGCTGCAGGCGGCGGCTATGCGCAAGTCGTCCCGATGGAAGACATCAATCTTCATTTCACGGGTGATTTTCATGCCATTGGCGCTGCCCATAACCTGCTATCGGCATTGCTTGATAATCATATCTACTGGGGTAACGCGAGTGGTCTAGATCAACGGCGTATTGCCTGGCGACGGGTTCTGGATATGAATGATCGGGCGCTGCGGGACACGGTTGTCTCGCTTGGCGGTGTTGCAAATGGTTTTCCCCGGCAAACAGGTTTTGACATTACCGTTGCCTCAGAAGTCATGGCGATTTTCTGTCTGGCGACCAGCTTGGCGGACTTGGAACGCCGACTGGGGAATATTGTGGTTGGTTACACCCGCGATCGCACCCCGGTGCATGCCCGTGACTTGAAAGCTCACGGGCCGATGACCGTGCTTTTAAAAGACGCGATCCAACCGAATTTGGTGCAGACACTGGAGAATAACCCAGCGTTCATCCATGGCGGTCCTTTTGCCAATATCGCCCATGGTTGTAATTCGGCAATGGCGACCAAAACAGCCTTGAAGCTGGCTGATTATGTGGTCACTGAGGCGGGCTTTGGGGCTGATCTTGGAGCCGAGAAATTCTTTGACATTAAATGCCGTAAAGCCGGTTTAAAACCGGCAGCTGCGGTGATTGTCGCAACCATTCGCGCCCTCAAAATGCATGGTGGTGTTGCCAAGGGAGACCTTGGTCAAGAGGATGTGGCGGCGGTCACGCGGGGCCTTGAAAACCTCGGTCGTCATGTCAAAAATGTGCAGCGATTTGGGGTTCCCGCGGTGGTTGCCATTAACCGCTTTAGCGCTGATACCGATGCTGAATTGGCTGCTGTTCAAGAGTATGTCGCTGGTCTTGGGATTATCGCGATTGAGGCCAATCATTGGGCGGATGGGTCGGCAGGCGCCGAAGAATTGGCCCATAAAGTGGTCGCCATGGTGGACGCCGGGGGCGCAGATTTTAAACCACTTTATGACGATGACCTCAGCTTGTTTGAAAAGATTGAAATCATTAGCCGTGACATTTACGGCGCTGATGGTGTGGCGGCAGATAAGCGTGTGCATGACCAATTGCGCCAATGGCAGGATGAGGGGTATGGTCATTTGCCTGTCTGTATGGCGAAGACTCAGTATAGCTTTTCAACTGACCCGGCTTTAAAGGGGGCGCCATCAGGACATAGCATCCCAATTCGTGAAGTACGGTTATCTGCCGGTGCAGAGTTTATTGTGGCGATTTGTGGTGAGGTCATGACCATGCCAGGGTTACCGCGTGTGCCGGCAGCAAATTCCATTCACCTGAATGATGCAGGGCAAATTGAGGGGCTTTTCTAAGCCCTGCGTCGATCTGAAAAATACCCGCCGCAGCTGTGATCGGGTATGCTGGATGCATGAGTGAGATTCAGCCTGAACTGTTGCTACAAGCCTATGCTGTCGGGGTGTTCCCGATGGCCGAAGGGCGAGAAGACGCGCGCCTTTTCTTTGTTGACCCAGAACACCGGGGCATCCTGCCATTAGATGATTTTCATATTCCCCGACGGTTGGCGCGCACGTTACGCCAAGAACGCTTTCACATTCGGTATAATCATGACTTTTCGTCAGTTGTGCAGTTATGTGCGGAGGCCGCGCCAGATCGGCCGGATACCTGGATCAACCAAGAGATTGAGCGCCTGTATGGGGTCTTGCATGCGCGCGGTCAGTGCCATTCAGTTGAATGTTGGCAAGATGGCAGCTTAGTGGGGGGGTTATATGGCGTCAGTCTTGGCGGGGCCTTTTTTGGGGAAAGCATGTTTAGCCGGGCGCGTGATGCCAGCAAGGTTGCCCTTTGTCATTTGGTGGCACGCTTGCGGGCGGGGGGGTTTACCCTGTTGGATACCCAGTTCATCACCGATCATCTGGCGCAGTTCGGCACCATAGAAGTGCCGCGGCGGGCTTATAAGCAGCAACTTGACAGCGCTCTGTCGATGTCAGCAGCAACCTTTTTCCCAGCAGGTTATCCGGAGGATGGTGATTGGGCGTCAGTGTCGGCTTTTTTGCAATCCACCAACCAGACATCATAAACAGGATGCTCTAGGGCGTTGAGTCCCCGTGAAGAGGCAAACACCCATCCATGCATCAACCGATATCGGGGCTCATCCGGTTTTTGTTGATCAATTTCTAAAAAGGCTGCGGCCTCGGGTGTTTCTTCTGGTGGTTTCTTATGGCAGACCCGGGGGGTGATCCACAGCGTGCCAAAACGCACAGAGTCGCCAACCGGCACAGTTATTGTGGAAATCCGCGCGGTAATTTTATCCAGTCCCTGTAGGACCGCGATCGGCTGCAGTGTCGTGGGGCCCCATTCTGTCCCCTGGCTTGGTGTGGATACAGCGATTGCCAGTATCATCACCGCCGCCTGTAGGCGACGTTTCAGCCTGTATTTTTGCAGAACCTGCGGCAATTTACTTGGCTGCGCCATCGCCCGAGAAAATTGCTTTACCCAGAAGCTGTACCAGATCGACAGCATCTTGGGTGAATTGAATCTGTTCACCTGGGCGTAGCATCACCTCATCGCCGCCAGGGGATAAATCAAGATAGGTCCCGCCAAGCAAGCCTTCAGAGGCAATCGCCAAACTGGAGTCGCTTGGCACTTCGATGCTTGCATCGAGGTTAATGGTTACCCGTGCCAAATAGGTTTCTGGCGCCAGCGATAGGTCAGCGACACGGCCAACCTTAATGCCGCTCAAGCGCACGTCACTGCCAACATTGACACCTGTTGCGCGATTGAAATCGGCCTTTAGGGTATAACCGCCGCTGCCACGGCCAATATCCGTCGCATTATACGCCAGCACGACAAAAACAGCTGCGACCACCAAAACCACAGCGCCCATAAGGGTTTCGATTAAGCCGCGGTTCATGGTGTCGCTTACTCCGGCGTCCAGGCTTGATAATCGCCTGTTGCTTTCTCGCGTTTACCGCCCTGGGACACATGCCCGGGCGGACGATACGCATAGACTGTGCCTGTTAAATTAGGCACATGTTCACGCTGCCATGCGTGATCTGCGATTGTCTGTTGATCGGGCAAGTCGTCGACGGAATGGTGCAACCAAGCATGCCATTCCGCCGGCACCTTAGAAGCCTCTGGCAGGCCTTTGTAGATCACCCAGCGTTTTTGGCGGCCCTGGGCCGCTTGACCTGATTTCGCAACATAATAGCGGTTGCCAAATTGATCACGGCCAACTTCGCGGCCATTCAACCACGTAAAAATGCGTGTACCTATCGTCATGATAATATCCCAATCACATAAGATTGTGACCTGAATATGTCACCGTGGCGGCTGTTCGTCTAGTCCAGATCGTCATCACGAACCGTCGCGTGTCAGTGTGCCAAACGCGCCGTCGAATGCCTTGACCCATATGCGTCAGGCGGTCAGGTTAGGGGATGTGACACGCACGTGCAAAAGTAAAGAGCCATAAATACGAAATCAGAGGGGAGCATCGCATGTCTGATCAACCAAAAGATCCAAATAAGGGAAAACGCCGCTCATCAGATTGGTGGGGTAAAGCGGACAAAGATGGTTTTGCGCACCGTTCATGGATGAAAAACCAAGGTCTGCCAGAAGATCTTTTTGATGGCCGACCGGTGATTGGGATTGCCAATACCTTCTCAGAATTCAATCCGTGTAATGCGCATTTTGGTGGCATCGCTGAACGTGTCAAACGTGGCATCTATGAAGCGGGTGGCTTTCCGGTTGAATTTCCGGTTTTCTCAAACAGCGAATCACAATTGCGGCCAACAGCCATGCTGTATCGAAACCTGGCCTCGATGGATGTGGAAGAGGCGATTCGTGGCCTGCCAATGGATGGCGTGGTGTTGCTGGTTGGCTGCGATAAGACAACGCCTGCGTTGTTAATGGGGGCGGCCAGTTGCGATCTGCCAACCATTTGTGTCTCCGGCGGTCCAATGCTGAACGGTCATTACCGTGGTGAGCAGATTGGCAGTGGCACCCATGTTTGGAAGTTCAGCGAAGCGGTGAAGGCCGGCGACATGAGCCTGGAAGACTTCCTTGGCGCAGAACAAGCGAATGCCCGCAGTGCGGGCCATTGCATGACCATGGGCACAGCCTCAACAATGGCGTCAATGGTTGAAAGCTTGGGCATTGGCATGCCGCATAATGCCGCCATTCCAGCCGTCGATTCGCGCCGCAATGTGCTGGCGCATATGGCTGGCCGACGGATTGTCGACATGGTCCGCGAAGATTTGCGCATGTCGAAACTCTTGACGAAAGAAAATTTTGAAAATGCCATCGTTGTTAATGGTGCCATTGGCGGCTCAACCAATGCGGTGGTGCATTTACAAGCCATCGCGGGGCGCATGGAAATTGACATTTCATTAGATGATTGGGACCGCTTGGGCCAATCAGTGCCGTGTTTGGTCAACTTAATGCCGTCGGGTAAATATTTGATGGAAGATTTTTACTATGCGGGTGGATTGCCAGCGGTGATTCGCGAGGTTGGTGATTTCCTAAATAAGGATGCGATGACCGCTAATGGCAAGTCACTGTGGGAGAACAACAAAGACGCGCCGAATTATAATGAAGATGTGATTTTCCCGCTGGCTGCGCCGTTTAAGCCGAATGGCGGCTTGGCGGTTCTGCGCGGTAATTTGGCCCCTAATGGCGCCGTGATTAAGCCGTCGGCGGCATCGCCGGAGCTGATGAACCATCGCGGCCGGGCTGTGGTGTTTGAGGATATCGAAGATTACAAATCTAAGATCGATGATGATAATCTTGATATTGATGAAACCTGCGTCATGGTGCTGAAAAACTGTGGTCCGAAAGGATATCCTGGCATGGCAGAGGTTGGCAATATGGGCCTGCCGCCGAAGGTTTTGAAAAAGGGCATCACTGATATGGTGCGGGTGTCTGACGCCCGGATGAGTGGCACCGCCTATGGCACCGTGGTTTTGCATGTGGCACCAGAAGCGGCCGCTGGCGGTACACTGGCGCTGGTTCAAAACGGCGATATGATCCAATTAGATGTCGCCAATCGCCGCCTGCATTTGGATGTTGGCGATGACGAACTTGAGCGTCGCCGCGCGGATATCGCTGAATTTGCGAACCCGCATCTGCGTGGTTACTCAAAAATGTATGTTGATCATGTCACACAGGCAGATACAGGGGTTGATTTCGACTTCCTGATTGGCCGCGGCGGCACGCCGAAATTGCGCGAGTCGCATTAACCTGCCCAGTCACGTCATCACGGCATCTGTTTGAGGGCCTCGGCGAAAAAGTCGGGGCCGCCAAAATTTCCTGACTTCAAGGCAAGCGCCAAGCAAGGGTCTCCGGTTGTGACCGTGGCTGGCACCCCAGGGGCGATTTGTGCGCCAATATGTAAGCCTTGGATGTTAAGGCCAGCGACCACAGCACCGGAGGTCTCACCGCCTGCCACCACCATCCGGCGGACGCCCGCTGCAACCAGACCCTTGGCCACCGCCGCCAAGCACGCTTCAACCAAGGCCCCGGCGTGACCACTGCCAAGTTTTTCTTGCACCGCCTTGACGGTTTCAGGGGCGGCGCTGGCGGCAATCAGAACCGGCCCGCCAGACAGCTTTGGGAGCGCCCATTGCAGGGCCTCAGCGGCAACATCCTGGCCGTTCGCAAGCGCCAAGGGGTCAATTTGAAAATGTGGGTGCCGAGCCGCGAAACGATTAACTTGCGCCAGCGTCGCCGCCGAACAGCTACCGGATAAAACAGCTTCAGCGCCAGCAACCGCTGTGCTGCTGGCAGCGCGGCCCGGTGTCGTCTCTGTCAGCCAGCCACGATCACGGTAAACCCCCGGCAGGCCCATCGCCACGCCAGAGCCACCGGTGATCAGTGGCAGATCGGCACAGGCGCGGCCAATGGTGATTAAATCATCATCACTGACCGCATCAACAATCGCAAATTGATGGCCACTGCGCTGTAGCTCGGTAAACCGCGTCTGCAAGCGGGCTGGACCTGCGGCCACATCATCATAGGTGGCCAAACCAACGGATAACGTGGTTTGGCGTTGCAGCACTTCAACCAGATTACTGTCTGTCATCGGCGTCAGGGGATGGTTGCGCATATGGGTGTCTGACAGCAATTGGTTGCCAACAAACAGATGGCCTTTGAAAAGCGTCCGGCCGGTTTCGGGAAAAACCGGGCAGGCAATTGTGAAATCGCTGTTCAGCGCCTCAAGTAAGGCCGCGGCCACCGGGCCAATATTACCGGCATCGGTGGAATCAAAGGTCGAGCAATATTTGAAAAAGAATTGCTGACAGCCCGCAGCTTGCAACCAGGACAAGGCGGCCAAGGACTGTTGGATTGCGGCATCGGCGGGAATGGTGCGTGATTTTAGGGCAATGACCACCGCATCCGCCTCTGGAACAGGCGCGCTGGCAGCCGGCACGTCGATCAATTGTACGCTCCGCATGCCTTGGCGCACCAGCGTATTGCAAAGGTCGGTGGCCCCGGTGAAGTCGTCGGCGATACAGCCTAGAATAACACTCATCATATCTCTTTCATGTTATCATGCGGTTCTGCTGGTCCAGCGTCATCTGTCAGCCCGCGAATATGTCATGGCTGTTTGTCGCACTATTTTCTGGAGCATTACTATGCCTAAATTTGCCGCCAACCTCTCGATGATGTTTACCGAACATGATTTTCTAGACCGCTTTGAGGCAGCGGCCACCGCAGGCTTTCAGGCGGTTGAGTTTTTATTCCCCTATGAGCATCCCGCAGAGGTGCTTAAATCACGCCTGAACGCCAATGGCTTGCAGCAGGTGTTGTTTAATCTGCCACCCGGGGATTGGGCCGCTGGTGAACGCGGTTTAGCCGCCATGCCAGGTCGCCAAGATGAATTTGCTGCCGCGATTGATCAAGCGTTGGACTATGCCGAGGGACTGGGTAATGAGTTGGTACACGCCATGAGCGGCATTCCTGGCCCAGAAGCTGATGTGCAGCAATGCCAAGACTTGCTTATTGAAAACTTGCGGATGGCCGCTGAAAAAGCTGCTGCGCGCGGCAAGACAGTGATCATTGAGCCCCTGAATACCCGAGATAACCCCGGCTATTTCCTCACCTCACAAGCGCAAGCGCGGACCCTAATTGAGGCCGTCGGACATGACAATCTGGGTTTGCAGTTTGATCTGTATCACTGCCAGATCATGGAGGGCGATTTAGCGCAGCACCTGCGTGACTATTCAGATATCATTCGACATATTCAGATTGCCGGTGTTCCAGGTCGTCATGAGCCAACAATGGGTGAAATTAATCACCCCTTTTTGTTTGCGCTGATGGACAGTCTTGGATACGGCGGATGGGTTGGCTGCGAATATCGCCCTGCGGGTGCGACTGTCGACGGCCTTGGTTGGATCAAGGAGTATGTGACATGAAGGTAAGCATCACAGGGGCAGCAGGGTTTCTGGGCCAGAAATTGGCACGGGCATTATTGGCAGGCCGACAATTGGTGGATGGCGACGGGGTCTCCCAAACTGTCACGCATTTGGTGCTTGCGGATATTGTTGCACCAGCCGCCGATATTGCCGCCGATGCGCGGGTAACCGTGCTCACGGGGGATATTGGTGATCCGGCGTTTTTGGCGCAGTGTTTACCGTCTGATCTGTCCTCTGTGTTCCACCTGGCGGCAGTGGTCAGTTCTGGCGCTGAAGCGGATTTTGATCTAGGGATGCGGATTAATCTTGCCGCAACCCAACAGATGCTGGAGATTCTGCGCCAGCAAGCAGGCTGCCCAAAGCTTGTCTTTGCCAGTTCCTGTGCAGCTTATGGCGGCGATATGGCTGACATTATCGATGATCGCCAGCAAGTCACCCCGCAGACGTCATATGGTACCCAAAAAGCTATTGGTGAACTGCTGGTGAACGATTACAGCCGCAAAGGGTTTCTGGATGGCCGGGCCTTGCGATTCCCGACAGTGGTGGTGCGTCCCGGAAAACCGAATAAGGCTGCGTCAACCTTTGCCAGCTCGATTATACGCGAACCCTTGCAGGGTCAGCGGGCGATTTGCCCGGTTTCGGCGGATACGCCGATGTGGCTGGCATCACCGCGAAGTGTGGTGGAAAATATCATCCGCGCCCATGACCGCCCTGGGGCCGATTTTGACACCTGGCGGGCGCTCGCAATTCCAGGTTTCTCGGTGCCTGTTGGGGAAATGGTTGACTCTCTCAAACGGGTCGCGGGCAATAATGTGGCAGCGTTAATTGACTGGCAGC
Organism: Nisaea sp.; assembly: GCA_042088965.1. Taxonomy (GTDB): domain Bacteria; phylum Pseudomonadota; class Alphaproteobacteria; order Thalassobaculales; family Thalassobaculaceae; genus TMED26. The sequence continues at coordinate 9,657 of JBELLC010000081.1, forward strand.
CTGATCCAGCGATTGAAAAAATTGTTTATGGCTGGCCCTCACAGTTAGACACTGCGCGTGCCTATGCGCTTGATATGGTCGCCGATGCATCGATGGATGCGGTGGTCAAAGCGTTCATTGAAGATGACCTTAATCCAGTCTTGGGGTGATAACGCGAGATGTTTGATTTTGATCACCCGACCGAGGACGCTGCCAGCTTGCGGGCCTGGCTGGCGGCATGGGACCCGTTAGTGGCGTCGGTTGATTTCGTCCCGGCGCGGGTGCTTTTTGCCCCCAACGTTGCCGCCTTTGGTACCTATGCGGCGGAAGTGATGGAAAGCCGTCAGCGCCTGGAAGACGAGCAATGGCGGCAAGTTTGGCCAACCATTGATGATTTCAAATTTGATTTGGATGGCATGAAAACAGCCCTATCCGCAGATCGCTGCATGGGACTGATCATGGTCAATTGGTCGTCTATGGGGCGCGATAGCGACGGTGCGACCTTTGATCGTCCAGGGCGGGCGACCGTGGTGTTGATGCGCCCTGACCGAGACCAGCCTTGGTGCGCCATTCATAGCCATTTTTCGCTGGTGCCGGGAACGCCGGGTAAAAGCCATTTTAAACGTCCAGCGCGTTCATAGGCGCAGAAGCCAGAAGCATGATAGCGTTTTAATTTTCTCTTGCTTGCGACTTAGGTCAGCTTGCGGCCTTACGGCAGCTCAGCAATGCTATCAATCTGTGCTTCAACTGGACGGGTTGCGCCGCCAGCTTTCACAATTGCCTGATCCAAGTCAAACTGGTTGCAAAGCCCCAACAACACCGGATGACGTGCCTGGATATTTGGGGAATTCCAATGGCTGCGTTCGCGCACTTTATTGATGGTATCTTTGGTCGTGCCCACAAGCTTGGCGATCTGAGTATCTTTCAAATCCGGCGCATGTTTTAACAACCAAGCAATCGCATCTGGCTTATCACCGCGTTTTGCGACCGGCACATAGCGTGGCCCTTTGGTGCGTGACACAGGCTTTGGCAGGCTGGATTTTGCCCGTACCAGACGCAGATCAGGCGCTTCACAGCAACGATCAATTTCTGCCTTGGTCACCTGCCCATTGGTCACCGGATCAAAGCCCTGCATACCAGGATTAACCTCGCCATCAGCGATCGCCTGAACCTCAAGCGGGTGAAGCTGGCAAAAGTCAGCAATCTGCTCAAATGTCAGGGTGGTGTTGTCGATTAGCCAAACAGCAGTAGCCTTTGGCATCAATGGTTGGTTCATGGCGCGGTTTCCTTGGGTCGGGCCGTTCCCCGCTGGGGCGGCTATTCTTGGCTTTTTGTTCCGGATACTGGTCTTATATAGGCATTCATGGTTTATGATCAAATGGTAATGGTGGACCGAAGGAGGTGGATTTGGATATTGATGATCTTGACCCGCGTGCCGGGGCACCGCGCGCACCAAAGGATCTTTCAAAATGGAACATTGAAGATCTGACAGATTATGTGACGTTGATGGAACAGGAAATCAGTCGCGCAAAAGCCATGATCGCGCAAAAAAAAGGTGTGAGTTCAGCTGCTGATGCCTTGTTCAAAAAGACCTGAGTTTTGGCTAAACAGCCCGATAGTGTCGGAAATGAAAGTCTGTTTGTATTTTTCTTGACGTCAGATCTCGTAATGGGTAACTTTCCGACATAACGGCAAGTTGAACAGGGAATGCTGTTGTCTAAGATTTGACCGCGCCAAAGAGCGCGGTCTTTTTTTTGCCAGCGTTATTTTTACGCCACCTTGGTAAACCGACAGCTAGCAAAAGCCTCTGGGACATGGCATCACTAATGCCGTCAATTTCACGGGGGTGCAGGGACCAAGGCTGGCCATGCGCCGATCCAGAGGCAGGAGAGCCACATGAGCGGTGACGGCAATATTTATGATTTTAATACCCTATCCCTGCATGCGGGCCATCAACCTGACCCGGTAACAGGGGCTCGGGCGGTTCCGATTTATCAAACCACGTCCTATGTCTTCCCGGATGTTGATTATGCAGCATCACTGTTCAATCTGGAACGTGGCGGACATATCTACTCCCGGATTTCAAACCCAACAGTTGCGGTGTTTGAGGAACGCATGGCGGCCTTAGAGGGCGGCGTTGCTGCGGTTGCAACCGCCAGCGGGCATGCGGCGTTGCATCTGGCGATTGTCACATTGATGGGGCAGGGCAGCCACATCGTTGCCTCCAATGCCTTATATGGTGGCAGTCACAACTTATTCAGTCACACGCTGCCACGCTTTGGGATTGAGACAACCAAGGTTGATCCGCGCAATTTTGATGCGTTTCGCGCTGCTATTCGCCCAGAGACGCGGCTGCTGTTTGCCGAGACAATCGGTAATCCAGGCCTTGAGGTGGCAGATATTGAGGCTTTGGCAGCGATTGCCCATGACGCGGGAATTCCGCTGCTGGTGGATTCCACCTTTGCCACACCTTATCTGTGCCGTCCCTTGGAACACGGCGCTGATCTGGTGATGCATTCGGCCACCAAATGGCTCGGGGGGCATGGGGTCGCTATTGGTGGTGTGATTGTCGATGGTGGGACTTTTGATTGGGAGGCGTCAGGTAAATTCCCAACGTTAACAGAGCCTTATGCGGGCTATCACGGTTTAGATTTTGCCGAGGAGTTTGGACCGCAAGCGTTTGCCATGCGAGCACGCGCCGAGGGGCTGCGTGATTTTGGGGCTTGTATGAGCGCGACCACCGCTTTTCATCTGTTGCAAGGTATTGAAACCCTGGGCCCTCGGATGGACCGACATGTCAGTAATACCGCTGCGGTCGCGGATTTCTTGGAACAATCAGAGGCGGTTGAATGGGTCGCCTACCCTGGATTAAGCAGTCACCCTGATCATGATCTGGCCACCCGGATGCTGCCAAAAGGGGCTGGTTCGGTGATTGCCTTTGGCATTAAAGGCGGGCGTGCGGCGGGCCGCCGCTTTATCGAACGTTTGGCGGTTTGGTCACATTTGGCGAATGTTGGTGACGCTAAATCCTTGGTCATTCACCCCGCCAGTACCACCCATCAACAAATGGATGCGGCAACCATGAAGGCTTCAGGTTTGAGTGAGGATCTGGTCCGCCTATCCGTTGGCCTAGAGGATATCAATGATTTAACCGCTGATTTACAGCAGGCCCTCAAGGCCGCGACCCGGGGAGGCTGAGCAATGCAATTCATGGTCAATAGCGCGGCAGTTTTTGCGGCAACAGGGGGGCGCGCATTTGTCGACAGCCAGCCGACAATGATGTTTTTACATGGTGCAGGCATGGATCATACGGTCTGGGCCTTGCAAACCCGCTATTTTGCCCATCATGGCTTTAATGTCCTGGCTGTGGATATGCCCGGTCATGGGCGTTCAGCGGGTGAACCGCTGGACAGTATTGCGGCGATGGCTGATTGGGTGGAAGCTGCCGCAGATGCCCAAGGCATTGAGGCGTTATATTTGGTCGGCCATTCAATGGGCGCGCTGGTTGCCCTTGAAGCAGCTGGTCGTGGCCTGGCGATGATCAAAGCTGTTGCGGTGTTGGGAGTCGCGGCGGAAATGCCAGTGCATCCAAAACTATTAAAAGCCGCCTTTGCGGGCGATCACTGGGCGTTAGAGGCGATTGTCAATTGGGGGTTCGCTGGAAAAAGCCATCTGGGAGGCCATGCAGCCCCTGGCAATTGGACTGTTGGTGCGGGGATGCGTTTGATGGAGCAGGTCGCAATGCCAGCGCTTGGCAGTGATTTTAATGCTTGCGATATCTACAAGTCAGCCCTTGAGCGGGCGGCAACCATTACCGTTCCGACCTTGGTGCTGATGGGCGGTCAGGATAAAATGACGCCAGCGGCCAATGCCCGGCCGCTGGTGGCGGCGTTGGCGCAAGGCCAAGCTGAGCGGCTGGAAGGTGTTGGCCATATGATTATGTTAGAGGCACCAGACCGTACCCTTGATTGTTTGGCGGGGTTCTTTCAGCACCTTAACCCGGAGACGACAGGATGACAGAGACTGACAGGGTTTGCCGGGTAGATTTTCCGTTTTTCATGGATATCCCCACACGCTGGATGGACAATGATGCCTATGGGCATGTCAATAATGTGCAGTATTACTCCTTCTTCGATAGTCTTGTGAATGCGCATCTGGTGGCATATGGCGGCTTAGATGCGACGACCAGCACGGTTATTGGTTTGGTGGTTGAAAGTAAGTGTCAGTTCAAAAAGTCCCTGCATTTTCCCGGTGTGGTCAATTGTGGCCTGCGCTGTGTCAAAATCGGTCGCAGCAGTGTCACCTATGAAATTGGATTGTTCCGCGAAGGTGACCGAGAAATTGCCGCTTTTGGACATTTCGTGCATGTCTATGTTGAGCGGGCGACACAGACCCCGGTGGCGAT
>JBELLC010000082.1:0-12445 GCA_042088965.1 Nisaea sp.
TGCCTCTGATAATGGCCACCGATTGCTGGCAAATTTTATGTCATTGACAGGTTTCAAGGGGGCTCCCTTGCAACCTATTGAAGCGCTTGAGGCGCAATTGCGAAAGACCCAGAAATGAGCGGTGATATTGCCGATATGAAAGCCTTGTTGGCGATTGTCGCCGGTGGCCACCCCTTGAGCGAGGCCGAGGCGACGCAAGCCTTTGATATCATCATGTCCGGCGATGCAACGCCTGCGCAGATGGGGGGCTTTTTAATGGCCCTGCGGGTGCGTGGGGAAACTGTCGGTGAAATTGCAGCAGCGGCGCAAATCATGCGCGATAAAGCGCTGATTATTGAGGCACCTGACGGGGCGGTTGATACTGTTGGCACCGGCGGTGATGCTTCTGGCACCTATAATATTTCCACAGCAAGTGCTTTTGTGGTGGCCGCCGCTGGTGTGCCTGTCGCCAAGCACGGCAATCGCGCTTTATCGTCGAAAACCGGTGCCGCTGATGTGTTATCGGCTCTCGGCATCAATATTGAGTGTGATATGGCCCTGGTAAAGCAGGCATTATGGGAGGTTGGCATTTGTTTTTTAATGGCACCGCGCCATCACAGTGCGATGCGCCATGTGGGCGGTGCGCGAGTCGAACTTGGGACCCGAACCATTTTCAACCTTCTTGGGCCCTTGGCCAATCCAGCGCTTGTCAAACGTCAATTGGTGGGGGTTTTTTCCCCTGAATGGGTAGAACCTTTGGCCCATGTTTTGGCGCGTCTCGGGTCAACCGACGCTTGGGTGGTCCATGGCAGTGACGGCTTGGATGAAATCACCACCACCGGGCCAACCCACGTGGCACAATTGTGCAACGGTGAGGTGACTTGCTTTGACATCTCACCAACCGATGTTGGCCTGCCCTTCGTCCAGCCAGCAGATTTAAAAGGCGGCGCTCCAGAGGAAAATGCGGCAGCGTTGACAACCGTGCTGAGCGGTCAAACGGGACCATATCGCGATATTGTGCTGTTTAATGCAGGCGCAACTTTGGTTGTCGCCGGTAAAGCAACAGATCTGGCCGAAGGTGTGGCGATGGCCGCAACCATGATTGATACTGGTGCTGCGCGGGACAAGCTTGCGGCTCTGGTTGAGATGACAAACCGCTCAACACCGCAAAAGGAGAGCTGAATTGGCGGATATCTTGGCCGAAATTTGTGATCACAAGCGCACCGAAGTTGCCGCGCGAAAAGCGCGCCACAGTGAGACGGAGATTCGCGCAAGCCTCGCATCGGCCAGCCCTGTCCGGGGGTTTACAAGCACCCTGCGCGCTGGCCGCGACAAGGGCTATGGACTGATTGCGGAGATTAAAAAAGCCTCACCCTCTAAAGGCTTGATCCGAGCGGATTTTGATCCCCCGGTTTTAGCACAAGCGTACCGGGATGGCGGTGCGTCCTGTTTGTCGGTCTTAACCGACAGCCGTTATTTTCAGGGCCATGACGACTATTTACTGGCGGCGCGAGCGGCGGTTGACCTGCCGGTGCTGCGCAAAGACTTTATGGTCGACGCCTATCAAATTTATGAAGCCCGGGCGATGGGAGCAGACTGTATTCTGCTGATCATGGCCGCCCTTGATGATCGTGAAGCTCAAGATTTTGAAGCTTTGGCCCATGAATTGGGCATGGATGTTCTGATAGAAGTGCATGACCGCGATGAACTTGACCGCGCGCTGGCCTTAAAATCGCCTTTGCTGGGGGTGAATAACCGCAATCTTAAGACCATGGTCACCGATATCGCCCAAACCGAAGCTTTGGCGCCGATGGTACCTGCTGACCGGATCATGATTTCAGAGAGTGGCCTTTACAGCCGGGAAGACTTGGCGCGGATGGCGGCGGTCGGTGCCCGCTGTTTTTTAATTGGCGAATCATTGATGCGGCAAACCGATGTGGCCAGCGCCACAAAAGACCTTTTAGCCACCCCCCTTGGCGTGGCAGACTAAGATGGCAGATTTGACGCATTTTGATGAATCTGGGCGGCCAACCATGGTTGATGTCTCTGATAAAGCGGCGACCGCGCGTCTGGCCATTGCCACTGGCAGGGTGACGATGGCACCGGCAACGCTGGCCCGCATTGAAGCCCGTGATATCCATAAAGGTGATGTGCTAACAATTGCAGAATTGGCAGGCATTATGGGGGCGAAACGGACAGCAGATTTGATCCCACTTTGCCACCCATTGGCGCTGACCTCTGTCAAAGTGATGTTGACCGCCGTTCCAGAGGAGCAGGCTATCGAGATCGAGGCACGCTGTAAGGTCGCTGGCCAAACAGGCGTCGAGATGGAGGCATTGACCGCCGTTTCTGTCGCCGCTCTGACGATTTATGACATGTGCAAGGCCATCGACCGGGCGATGGTCATTTCTGACATTCGTTTGCAGCATAAGTCAGGCGGCAAGTCAGGCGTTTTCAATGCCGACGCCTAAAATAAGTAGGCCGCTGATGGCGGTCGCTGAAGCCCGTCAGCGGATCGTTGCTGATCTGCCGGTCATGCCGCCAGAAGATATTGCTCTGACAGCAGGACTTGGACGGGTTTTGGCGGCAGATTTGATTGCGCGGCGCACACAACCCCCGATGGCGATGTCCGCAATGGATGGCTATGCCGTGCGCAGTCAGGACACCAACACAGTTCCCGTGACGTTGACTCGTGTTGGTGAAGCACCCGCAGGCGGTCATTTTCCAGGGGTTCTTGATGCTGGGCAAACGGTGCGGATTTTCACCGGTGGACCTGTCCCCGAGGGCGCCGACGCCATTGTTATCCAAGAGGATGTCGACGCCAGCAGTGAAACTGATGGCGCTGCGATCACCATTAAAGAGGCCAGTAAATCGGGGCAATATATCCGTCCAGCCGGACTAGATTTCCGTGAAGGCACCCCTGGCCTGCCGGCAGGCCGTCTGCTGACCGCCCGTGATATTGGTCTGGCGGCGGCGATGGACCACCCGTGGCTGTCTGTGCGCCGCAAACCCCGCATTGCGGTGTTAGCCTCCGGCGATGAAATCGTCCGCCCCGGGGAGCCGATTGGCCGCAATCAGATTGTCAGCTCAAACAGTTTTGCCCTGGCCGCCACCATTACCGCCATGGGAGCCGATCCTGTGGTCATTGGCATTGCCCCTGATGACAATGACGGGCTGCGACAGGCGGCAGATGCGGCCCGTGGCTGTGATATGTTGGTCACCACTGGCGGCGCCTCCGTTGGCCAACATGACTTGATCCAAACCGCGTTAAGCGACCATGACGATGATCACTACCGCCTGCAAGTGGGGTTTTGGCGAATTGCCATGCGACCGGGGAAACCCCTGATTTTTGGTCGCCTTGGCAGCATGCCGATGTTGGGACTACCGGGTAATCCCGTCTCAACACTTGTTTGCGCACAGATCTTTCTACACCCTGCCATTCAACATATGTTGGGCATTGCCGATCACGGGGATCGTTTTGACACCGCCCTTCTCGGTCGAGATTTGCCCGCCAATGATCAACGTGAAGACTACTTGCGCTGCCAGCTCGCGCGGCAAGCCGATGGTCAGTGGCATGCGATGCCCTTTCAACGCCAAGATAGCTCCATGCTCTCCGTGATGGCGTCTGCCGATTGCCTGTTGGTTCGTCCGCCCTTTGATCCCGCCCGCAAGGTAGGCGATTCGGTCCGCATAATGCCATTTGGACATACCGCTTGGCGGTTCTAATTAGTTGATATCCCGTTATAAAGGGTCTTACTTGACGGTGAATGAGAACTAAAGTAGAACAAACGAATGTTTTGGCTTTGTTCACATTCGTGAGGGCGTGCGATATGCTTACCAAAAAACAGCAGGAGCTCCTGCGTTTCATCGAACAACGGCTTTCCGTTGATGGGGTCTCCCCGTCATTTGAGGAAATGAAGGAAGCCTTGAACCTCAAGTCTAAGTCAGGCATCCATCGACTGATTAGCGCCCTCGAAGAACGCGGCTTTATTCGCCGCCTGCCGCATCGTGCGCGGGCTTTGGAACTTGTGAACCGGGCCGCCGCCGAGCCCTCAATGCCAGAGCCGATTTTGGCGCGCGACCGGCCAATGCGAACAGGTTTTTCACCGAATGTCATTGCGGGTAATGTCCCCGCGCCGCCGGAAACGCAAGAACCATCGCAGAGCCTGGAATCAGTTGCCTTGCCGCTATACGGTAAAATCGCAGCAGGTACGCCAATTGAGGCCCTGCGCAACCATTCAGAGCATGTGGATGTGCCTGCCGCCATGGTGACAGGCGGCGAGCACTACGCGCTGTCGGTATCTGGTGACTCGATGCTTGATGCCGGCATTCACGACGGCGATACCGTCATCATCCAACGCTGTGAAAACGCTGAAAATGGGACCATCGTGGTCGCATTGGTCGACGAACATGAAGTCACGCTGAAGCGCATTCGGCGCAAAGGCAGCGCCATCGCCTTGGAGCCCGCAAATGCGGACTATGAAACCCGGATCTTTGGTCCGGATCGGGTCCGTATTCAAGGCCGATTGGTAGGGCTCCTGCGGCAATACGGGTAGTGATTGTCATCACTAAAAGGTTCTAACCCATTGTATTATTGAACTTAATGCATCAGCGGCGGGCATTCCTAATAGGGCGCGCGATGATCGCTAAATGTGGTGCGATAAAGTAATCGGCGGTAACCATCATAATCATTGACGGCATAGTGCAAGGTGGCCCGATTGTCCCAAATCACCACATCGCCCGCCTGCCAACGCCACCGGCAGCAAATATCTGGACGGGTGGCATGGTGGTAAAGCTGCGTTAAAAGAGGCGCACTATCCTCTGCTGTGAAGCCCTCAATACGGGTGGTGTAAATGGGATTAACAAAAAGCGCCCGTTGTCCACTTTCAGGGTGTTGACGGATGAGGGGGTGAAAGGTTTCATGATCTGCCGTGGGATCACCGCGTGTCATTTTGATGGCCGCACTCGACTGACTTTTAAGGCTTGGTGCATGGGCTTTTCCATAGGGCTTACCCGTATGGATGGCGCGCCTGCCGATGATTTTTTGCTGTAATGCTTCTGGCAAGCGCTCTAAGGCAGTGATTTGATCGGCCCATAAGGTATCGCCGCCGACAGCTGGCACCTGCACCGCATTCAATACAGAACCTGCAGGCGGAATTTTCAGAAAGCTAAAATCAGAATGCCAGTCACCCCCGAAAACCCCCCTATTCACCTCTGAGGCTTCTTTCAAAACGGCGATAACCTCCGGCTCATCTGCCAGCGGTTCAATATAAGGCATTTGGCTGAGGCCACCAAAAACGCCTGTCAGTTGTTTTTGATCAGCGATTGATAAAAACTGTTGCCGACAAAACAGCACTTTATGGCGTAACAAGGCGTGCCGCAGCTCGATGGCGACCTCAGCGGAGATTGGCTGGCGAAAATCACATCCATGAATCTCGCCGCCAATACAGCCTGTCACCGGCTCAATCGTCAATGCTGCTGTCATGACACCCTCAGCAGTATTTACTGACTAAACTCAAAGCCTCGCCAATTGTCTTCGATGATTTCAGCGCAGGTTTGCCGATATTGTTTCACCCCCGCCACATAGGGCATGAATACCCGAGGTTTCCCGGGGATATTTGCGCCCATATACCAAGACGCAGCAGCCGGATAGAGGGTCATATGCGCGACTTTATTATTTTCACTCACCCAAGCGTCCTGGGCCGGCGCAGCAGGCACAACTTTGCGACTTCCGTCAGTCCGCATTTTGTCAATCAGCTCTGCAATTAAATCCACATGATGCTCAATCGATAAAATCATCTGGCTTTTTACCCCAGGACTTTGCGGCCCAGTGATCAAATACATGTTGGGAAATTCCGAAACCATCAAGCCGAGATAGGTTTGCGGTCCAGCAACCCAACTTTCCGCCAAACTATTGCCATTTTCATTACGGATATCAATGTCCCGGGCAGCTCCTGTCATGGCATCAAAGCCTGTGGCCAGGACCAGGTCATCAATTTCATAAATTTCACTGTCAACAACCACCGCATGGCCCTCAATGCGGCTAATCGGTGTCTGTTTAACATTGATCAAGCTGACATTTTCGCGGTTATAGGTCTCGTAATAAAAACTATCCAGGCATAACCGTTTGGTGCCGATGGGGTGATCTTTGGGACATAGTAGTTCTGCGACCTCTGGATCTTTGACGGTCTCGCGAATCCGCTCACGGACAAATTCAGCGGCGGTATCATTGGCTTTGTTGTCGAGTAACAGATCGGTATAAGTGAACAACAAAGCTTGCCCGCCAAGGGCCCACGCCTCTTCATAAGTCTTTTGCCGCTCGACGTCGGATACATCAAATGCTGACTGCGTTGGGCTACCATATTTTGCAATGCCAAAGGGGGTTTGATAGGCCGCCTCTCTGATCTCGCCATAACGTGCTTTCTGAGCCTCACGGTCTTCAACCGCCAGGGGACCGTGACGGGCTGGAATGCTAAAATTAGCTGTACGCTGGAAAACGGTCAGATGATCAGCCTGTTCAGCAATCTTTGGAATTGCTTGAACAGCGGACGAGCCGGTCCCAATCACGCCAACCCGACGCCCGGTGAAATCAACACCGTCGTGGGGCCATTGGCCGGTATGAAATGTGCGCCCTTGAAAGCCTTCAACACCATCAATTTTTGGCAATTGCGGGGTTGAAAGATTGCCGGTTGCCAAAATCAAATGAGTGGCGGTCACAACTGCGCCTTGATCCGTTGTAATCCGCCATAAACCGCTGCTTTGGTCCTGGTGTGCAGAGTCAACGCGGGTTTCGAATACAATATCACGGCGCAAATCAAAACGATCGGCGACATGGTTGGCATATTTCAGCAATTCCGGTTGGGTACCGTATTTTTCGGCCCAGTTCCATTCTTGCTCCAAGTCTTTATCGAAAGAATAAGAATATTCCATGCTCTCCAGATCGCAGCGCGCACCAGGATAACGGTTCCAATACCATGTTCCCCCAACGCCATCGCCGCGCTCATAAACCCGCACGGACAACCCCATGCCGCGCAACCGATGCAACATATACATGCCTGCAAATCCAGCCCCGACGACAATCGCATCAAAATTTTCAGTAGATGTCATTTCTAATTTATTGCTATGCGCCATAACAGCCCCCTAACCATTCCCTATCGTTCTAGATTAAGGCCCCCCGTTTGTGAGTGCAATACGATGTGATGTCACAGGGAGTTCTGGGCGACCTCATTGATATTGCGCTGCGCAATTTGCTGCTTTTGCGATACGTTAAAGCAGGGATCAGGGCGTCATGCGCCATAATATTTTCAGATTTTTCAACAACACGTAACGGCATCAATATTTTGCCCATGCGTGTTTCCAAATAGGGTCAAAAATTGTCTGTTTTGATGAATGGCGTTTTGCCAATTTTTGCGGTGGTGGTTGTTGGCTATCTTTTGGGGTTTCGAAAGACATTCTCGAGCCAAGATGCCGGCAGTATCAATAAGCTTGTCTTCATGGTCGCTATTCCAGCCCTGAGCATCGACCTGATTGTTAACACACCATTTGCAGAATTTGATTGGCGGGTTTTATTTGGTTTTTTCCTGGCGGAATTGGCCACATATTTGATCGGATTTTTAATCGCGCGGAAGCTGTTAAAATGTGCGCTGCCGGAATCGATCCTTTTGGGGCTGGCGTCATCCTTTGGCAATCATCTGTTGTTTGTATTGCCCATTACCATCAATCTTTTTGGCGATATTGCGGCCTTGCCCCTGGTTGCCATTATTGCAGTCGATTCAGTGATTATTTTTGGCGGCACTTTGATGGCCATGGAAGCCGTTGGTGAAGGTTCGTTTTCGTGGCCGCAATTCACGCTTAAAATAGTCAGCAATCCGCCCATTATGTCGTTGTTAATTGGGCTGGCGCTGGTGGTTCTTGGGACCGAACTGCCTGCCAGCTTTCTGGTGTTTTTAAAGTTTGCCGGATCGGCAGCTTCGCCGTGTGCGCTGTTTGCCCTGGGGATTGTCTTAAGTCAGGTTACCTTGGGGGGCAGAGCCTCTGTCACCCTCATGATTTGTGTGGCAAAGCTCGCGGTTTTGCCGGTTATCGCGGGCGTTATCCTGCTTGGCGTTTTGGCTTTAGACTTTGAAACGGCGAAGGTACCGTTAATGGCAGCAGCGGCACCCTGTGGGGCCATGGCCTTTGTTTTAGCCTTAAATTATAAGGTACGAACCGATGCTATTGCTCCCGCAATTTTGTTTTCAACATTGATTTCACTGGTATCGTTATCGCTGTTGGCAGCGCATTGATCCCAGACGCAGATCGTCATCTTAAGCGATGATCGGCAGCTTAAGCGATGATCGGTAGCGCTGCGTCGGCGCGCCGGCTAAGATAGCGTGCGCCTGTCTTGGTAATCACAATATTTTCTTCATGGACCATGACTTTGCCTGGGGAAAAGGTCATACCCGGCTCTAAGGTGAGCACCATATTCTCGGCGATCACGGTATGATCATCACCGGTGTTCGATGGCGGCTCGGTCAGCTGCATACCGAGGCCATGGCCAAGCCGGCCAACATCGTTCCCAAGGGCCCCACCTGCTTCAAGAACGCCCCACATCGCGGTAAATACATCGCTGACACGGGCGCCAATTTTTGCCGCCTCAAAACCTGCTTCAGTGGCGGCAAACACCACCGCATAGGCGCGCTGGACAGCGTCATCAGCATGGCCAAAGGCAAAGTTGCGATCAAAATCACAATAATAGCCATCAAAAACGGCCCCGGTGTCCATGATCAGCACATCCCCGGGGATAATAAGTTTATGGGTCGGCGGGGAAATAATATCGCCATAGCCACCTTGCCCGCTGGCGCCAACCAGATAGGGAATATCGTCAACACCCGCTGTCAGCGCTGCAATTTTAAAGGCGCGAAAGGCCTCAATCTGCGACATGCGGGGGTGGACGAAATGAGGGAGATCGTCAAAGACATCAGAAATGATGCCGGCCACATAGGCGATCTTGTCAATTTCAGCGGGGCTTTTGACCATTCTGAGCTGGCGCATCAGGTCGCTCGCATCAGACCAGTTTACGGCGGGCAAATGGTGTTGTAGACGGGAAAAATCATGAAGCGGCATGCGCAGATAGGTTTCAGGCCCCATCTGCACACCAAGGCGCGCCTGTGCCCCACAGAGGCCCTCAAGTGTGTCCGCCAGCAAGCTTACCCCCTCATCGTCAGGCTGAGGTGATGACCAGCAGCGGATATCATGGATCCAGGTGCGTGCCATGCAGGCTGCGCCAATCGCCGGGATCACAGCTACTGGTTTGCCGGTTTGTGGTATGATCAAAAACCAGGGTCGTGTTGGACTTTGCCAAAACTGCGTTAAAAAGCCCGTAAAATACCTAATTTCTGGCTCTGTTGTGAATAATAGGCCGTCCAACCCTGCGGCTGCCATGGCTTTTTGGGCAGCAACAGTGCGGTTTTGAAATTCAATTTCTGGAAATCCGCGGGGTGGTTCTGGTTGCTGCACGCTTATGCTTTCCTCATCTACAGGCCAACCGACACAGATTACAAAACATCCATCTATCAGGGTGATGGATTCCGTAAAACGCGGAGATATTGTGCCGGTCTGGCGGCTATGCACTCAAAAAATGGTGAAATCACCGACGCTAAGAAAATCAGTTTGACCCATCAATGTCAGGGTATTTCCGCTGCTGTCGGTCATCACCAAATGGCCTGCGGAGACCACTTGGGTGACCTGCGCAAAATCATCCATTGCTTGAATGCTATCCTCGCCTGCCACAAAATCTAAGGCAATATCATGACCTTGGGAAAAAACAAAAACATCTGCGCCCGCCCCCCCTGACAAGGTATCATCCGCGCGGTTGCCATCTAGGCGATCATCGCCGCCCGCGCCTAAAACAACATCATTTTCCTGGCCGCCATAAAGTGTATCATTACCAACACCCCCTGACAGGCTGTCATCGGCTTTATTGCCATATACAACGTCGCCTTGATCGCCGCCAATCAGGATATCTGACTGTTGGCCGCCAAATAGTGTGTCGGAACCCAAGCCACCGATCAAATAATCGGCATCGGTATTGCCGTAGATTAAATCATTCCCGGCACTACCATCGATTGTATCATTTCCCGCAAGACCAAAGACAATCCCGTCAAGGCTATCGGCCAAATAATTATCGGCGGCATCTGTGACGGCAATACCGCTTGGCACGGCACCGGTCCAATTGATGCTCCAGGTTACGGAGTCTTCCAAACTGCTGCGATCGCTGACTCGCACCCAATCGGTATCATCAAAAGCCCGCGCGGTAATCGTGTGACGGCCGATAGATAACGACTGATGCTGAAGGTTCAATGTGGGCCCACTGCTTTGCACAATCGTGCCGTCAATCGACCATTCAACAGTGATCAAATCATCGTCAATTGGCGTAACGGCAAGGCTGTTCAGGTCAGTGCCTGAAAGGCTTTCGCCGATCAAGGTATGGCTATCAAGGGGATCGACCAATTCATAAAATTTTAAAATGAATTGCTCTCGCGCGACCGGATCAAAAGCCTTATTCAGCACCCGCATCTTAGAGCTGTAAGAGGGCCGATAGATATCATTTTCATAATAATAGCCACCTTCATAGGCACCGACGGTCCCTGTATTGGCATCGGTGTAGCCGAGCCAATGGTGCCATTTAGCGCCATTGGAATCGAGGCTAACATTGGCCGCCGAAGGCTCACCGCCAGAATAACGTCCTGTATTTGTGCCATATTCATCAGCCAAATCGGCAAAGGAATGCGCGACCTCGTGGACAGCAATTTCAAGAGCAGAACTATTGCTACCCGCATAGACAGCATAATTGCCGCCACCACCGCCGTATTTGCTGGTGTTTACGGGCACGAAGACCATTTCTGCATCAATATCGGTACCACTCAAAGACGTGGAAAGAGCGGCACTCGTGGCACTACTGTTGACATAGAGCAAGCGTTCGGTCACGCCATCCCAGTAGAAGCTCGACTGTAAAGCGGTGTCTTTGACGGTCCCCGTACCAGGGTTATCGGTCCCCGATTGATTGGACACTAAGTCAACACGGTGAACATTGAAAAAATCTTGATATCGCCCAAAGGGCTGCGTCAAAGCACTGTCATTAAACAAGTAAGTTGTCAGGGCATTCACATCCGCCGCAAAGGTCGTGTTAATTTCGCTGACGGAATAACCATCGCCAATAAAAACGATATCAATCCGGTTACGTGACTCGCCCGAACTGCTGACGGTTGTGACTGTCATAGAAATGCTGTTGCGCCATGCCGTAAGACCTCCCCTGGTTATAGTCTAAATATTCTATTTGCGGGTATGTAAAATTCAATGATGCGGCGTGCTTGCACCATCAACAGCCTGCTAACGCCACCAAACGGGCTGCTAAAATCCACACCAGGGCATTAAAGCCAAAAGACTATGGTCACGGTGTGTCAGATTATTTTGGGGATTGGTGAGCGCGACAGGATTCGAACCTGTGACCGTCTGATTAAAAGTCAGATGCTCTACCAACTGAGCTACGCGCCCGACCTGCGACCGTATTTATGATGGTCCGCCCTGTTGGTCAACTGCTGATTACATGATGTGGCAAAATAAACGATGGATAAGGGGATTGAGAACGATTTGTGGATACATTTGGGCGCCTAATATCGGTCTTTAAGGCTGCGTAATGGGGGCATATGTTTGATATATGCGCCTACATGAGCGGGATAAAATCCACATAATAGGCTAAATTACGATCTGATTTGGGATCAATGCTCATATATTATGGGGTATAATTTCGCAAATTATCCAAAAGAGAGGACTGATGCCCCCCAATAGGAATACTCACCTGCAAAGGCAGCCCTGATGTGCCGCCTTGCTGCCTATCTTGGCCCGGCGCGTCCGCTGTCAGATATTATTATTTCGCCAAGCCATTCCCTGCTTGCCCAAAGTCAGGACGCCCTCGAAGCCAAACTAGCGGTCAATGGGGATGGTTTCGGGATTGCCTGGTATTCTGAAAGACCTGAGCCTGGCCTTTACAAAGACGTGCTGCCCGCGTGGTCTGATAGCAATCTGTTAAGCTTATGTCAGCACATCACATCACCGCTGTTTTTAGCGCATGTTCGGGCCTCGACTGAAGGCGAGGTTGCCCGCACCAACTGCCACCCTTTCAACCATGGCAGCTGGAGTTTTATGCATAACGGCCAGATAGGCTCATTTTACGCATTGAGACGCGCCTTAGAGGCGACCCTTTGTGACGACATTTATCGGCTGCGTCGGGGCAGCACCGATTCTGAACTTTTGTTTCTGTTGCTGCTCAATGCGGGACTGGAAGACGCGCCAGAAAATGCCTGCCGGGACATGATCACGTTATTGAAACAAACGGCCAAGACATTAGGGGTGCGGCCGTTTTTTCGTCAAACTTGTGTTTTCACGGACGGCAAACGCATTTATTGCTTTCGCTATGCCAGTGATG
>JBELLC010000082.1:12545-13923 GCA_042088965.1 Nisaea sp.
AATTTTAGCGAGCAAAAGATCAGCCACGCTGGGCGATAAAAACGGCTTAATATCGCCGCCAAGGAAGCCAATTTCCTTAACCAAGCGCGAAGCAATAAATTGATGCTTATCCGAGGCCATTAAAAACACTGTTTCAACCGTTTGGTTCAAGCGCGCGTTCATACTGGTCATTTGAAATTCATATTCAAAATCTGACACGGCCCGCAGTCCCCTGATAATCACATCCGCGTTTAAACTTTCCGCGAAATGCATCAGCAAGGTTTCAAACGGCGCAACTTCAATAACACTATGAATGCCAGCATTTTTGTTGCTGGCCATGATTTGATCAATCTCAGCTTGCACCATTGCACTTCGCTCTTGCAGGCTGAATAACGGCCCCTTACCCGCATTGATGGCGACACCAATGAATAAGCGATCAACTATTTTGCTGGCCCGGCGAATAATATCAATATGGCCGTTGGTAATGGGGTCAAATGTGCCCGGATAAAGGCCAATACGTTCTTTGGGTTGCATCACTTAGCTCTCTGTAAAGATATCAATCGTCTTTGCTGTTGGCGTCGTCATCATCCTTATTGCCGCCGCCTTCGGTTGCCGCGGGCGGACGATCTTGATCGCCGTTGGCAGTCCTGTTTTCACCACCATCCTCAAGGTCATCGCTTGCCACGCCCTCATCATCGGCGCCCTCATCATCGGCGCTGTCATCTTCGGCAATCAGGCTGACAGACACGACCTTTTCGTCATCTTCAACCCGGAACACCCAAACCCCTTGGGTGCGCCGCCCTGCGATTCGAATATCATCGATACCGGTACGGATCACTTGGCCGCCATTGGTCACCAACATGATCTGATCACCGGTTGCCACAGGGAAAGTTGTGACCACATCGCCATTTCGCTCTGTGATATCAATATTGGCGATCCCCTGCCCGCCACGACCCGTGCGCCGATACTCATGAGCAGAGGTGCGTTTGCCCATGCCTTTCTCTGTGACGGTCAGAATAAATTCTTCCATCGCCCCCAATTCAGCAAAACGGCTCTCGCTGAGAATAACCTCTGGAGGCTCGATCTCGCCGTCCTCGCCGTTTTCGTCGATGGCCCGGCGCAGATGCGCTGCTTGGCGTAAATAAACGTCACGCTCGCTCATGTCTGTGCCAGGAACATCTTCATAGGACACATGACTGAGGATCGACATGGCAACAACATTGTCATCTTTTTGCAAGCGGATCCCGCGCACACCCATGGAGTCGCGGCCACGGAAAACCCGCACATCGCCCACATGAAAACGAATCGCTTTACCGTCGCGAGTCGCCAAAAGCACATCATTGGCTTCAGTACACGGCATGACGCCAATCAGCTGGTCACCGTCATCAAGCTTCATGGC
>JBELLC010000083.1:0-6354 GCA_042088965.1 Nisaea sp.
GTCAGCTTCGCCATTAACGCGATGAATGTTTCGCGGTCGGACTCGGATAAACCGTCTAACGTCCGCTTGTGAGCGGCTTCTGCCAAGGGATCGACACGTTCTAACACGGCATGACCTTGGGGCGTTAAGGTGGTTATGCGCACCCGCCGGTCGGTCGCCAAAAACTGGCTGGTAATCAGCCCACGTTTCCTTAACCGGCCAAGGATATCGGTGGTATTGGTGCGGTCGATCGCCACCGCTTTGGCCATGCGGGTTTGATCCAATGGGCCGTTTTGGGCCAAGCAACTGAGCACTGAGTACATCACAGGCGTGATGTTTTCGTGACCACACATTTCCAAGAACAGGCCGGTATGAATTTGATGCAATCGGCGGATTAAAACCCCGGGTCGCATCGAAAGGTCGCCGCTTTGCCAACCCGTGCCTTGGGCCTCGGTGGTTGCATCCGTCGCTTTCATTCACGGTGTTCCTATTCATCATTCCCCGACCCTAATCTAAAGGATAACCTACCGTAACCTCAAGGCCCGTCTGAGCCATGACTTGAGCACCATCATAATAAGGCTACCCGCCGCCACGGACGGTTGTTGATCTGTGGGTGACTGGGGGCTCAATACACGCATTTCCACGGCCTCGCCAACGGCCGTTAAAAAATGGTCTGCAATCTCGCGCACCAGCTCTGGCCGGCCAAATTGTGACAGTGGACCATTCAACTGGTAGCGCATATCTAAGTCTAATCGGCAGCGGTCGTCCGTTTCAGCAACCAAGGCGAAATCAAGCAATCCGCCAAGTTCGGTTCGGCTTAAGCTATCTCGTCCCTTGCCGCAAAGGCGGCCAGTTTGCCGATCTGCATCGGTATGAAAGATTGCTTGGCCCCCAAAATGGGCTTTAATCGGTCCGACCGCCACTTTGCAATGGCCCCTGACCAGTCCATCTTCGACCGGACCATCAAGCGCCGCGCCAGGGATACAAGCTGCAATCGCTTCTGGGTCACTGATGATGGCCCAGACATCTGCTGCTGCAACTTTCAGTGACAAGCTCTGCTGCAAACCAACAGCGGTATCAAAATCTGCGGCTAAGGGCAGGTCAGCAAACATATCTGGAGGCGTCACAGCTGCGGCTGCTCGGGCTGTTTTGCTTTCGGCGGCACGATGCACAGCTATATTGTTCTGCAGGCGCGCGCGCGCCAGCGGTTGAATAGTGGCCGCGGGCGGGTTCGCCGCCAAGACATCTGCAATCGCGTCAACAATCCCGGCATAGCCGGTACACCGGCAGAGGTTACCAGACAGCTCCTGGCGGATCTGTGTCCGGTCGGCATGTGGATAGCGGCGCACAATATCATAAGCTGTCGTCAGCATCCCGGGCGTGCAATAACCGCATTGCAGGCCATGATGACGGCTGAATGCAGCGCGTATTTGCGCCATTAACGGATCATCATCAAAGCCCTCAACGGTGGTGACTTGGGCACCCTCACATACGGCCGCTAAAGTGATGCAAGAGCGCGTTGGCCGACCGTTCACAAAAACCGTGCAGGCCCCGCAGACCCCTTGCTCACACCCTAAATGCGTCCCCGTCTTCAGTAATTCTTCACGCAGAAAATCAGCAAGATGCATGCGTCCTTCAACACTTGCGCTGACCTCTTGACCATCGACCTGCAGCGTTAACCTATCTTGCATCATGTCGCCTCTTTCGCATCTTCTGTTGCCATCGCCAAGGCCCGCGTCAGCGCCACCGCATGCAGGCCAACACCGTCATCCGGCCGCGCGGGGAGGGCCGCTGTCAGTAATTCTGCAGGCGCGGTTTTACCAGCAATCAGATCATCTATATCTGTCAAGACACACGGCGCCCCACCCAAGGCACCGATCACCGCCTGGCACCGTTTGTTGGCCGGATCTATTAAAACGGCAGCGCTCGCTTTTGCAAATTCGCCAACTTGTTGAACATATTTCCAATAGCCCCATCGGGCCGTTGCAGCAGGTTTTGGCACCTCAATAGCGGTCAGTATCTCGCCTGGCTCAAGCGCTGTCAGATAGGGACCAAGGATAAATGCCTCGATCGCCAGGCGGCGCTGGCCCAAAGGCCCATCGATCAGGGCTGTTGCACCTAACGCAGGCATCACGGTGCCCCAATCAGCAGCCGGGTCGGCGTGGCATAAGCTGCCGCCCAAGGTGCCGCGATTGCGCACCGCCCGATAAGCGATGTTTGAGGCGACCTGCTGCATCCAGCCGCCTGTTGGATCAGGCACCTCACCATCTTCAATTTCAGCATGGGTAATGGCGCTGCCAAAACAAACAAAATCTTCGGTTTCCGTGACCTGCCGGAGGGCCGCCACCATCGACACATCAATCAGCTTTGCTGGCCGCGCTAAGCGTAAATTAAGCATCGGGCCAAGCGATTGATTGCCCGCCATAAAGCTTGTTGCCGTGTCCGTGTGCGCGGCCCTTGCGGCCTCTACATCACCAACAGCGATATAGTCAAAAGCAACGGGCTTCATGATGTTGTCTCCTGAGTTGCTGCTGCCAACGCTGCGCGCACCCGGCGCGGTGTTATTGGCACCTGTAGCATCTCAACACCAAATGATTTCAAAGCATCATTGACCGCATTACCAATCGCTGCGGGTGGCCCAATGGCGCCACTTTCGCCGATACCCTTTTGCCCAAAACGGCTGAGCGGCGATGGTGTTTCCATATGGCTAATGCGGATCTCTGGAATATCCGCCGCAACAGGCAAATGGTAATCAGCCAGGGTTGACGCCAGCGGCTGTCCCGACTCGCTGAAAGACATTTCTTCAAATAGCGCCGTGCCAATTCCCTGCACAGCGCCGCCCACGACTTGACCATCAACAATCATTGGATTGATCATCGTCCCAGCGTCTTCGACAATCACATAATCGAGCAGCCGAATATGACCAAGATCCAGATCAACCGCGACTTTCACAGCATGACAGGCATATGAAAAGGTGCCGGTATCTTGGACTGTTTTATAACCTTCAGTTGCTTCTAGACCACGCGGATCAACGTCATCAGGCAGTAACTGCGGCTTCAGATACCAGGTCCGCGCCACGTCCTGAATACTCACCGACGCAATTGCTGATTTCGCCATGCCACCTTGCAGGGAGACATTCTGCGCCGATGTTTGCATTAAATGTCCCGCGATATGGCGTACACGATCGCCAAGGGCGTCACAGGCACTGGCGACCGCGCCGCCCGCCATCACAATGCAGCGAGACCCCCAGGTTCCCGTTGAATAGGGTGTGTACGCTGTATCGCCATGCACAAGCTTGACCTTTGCTGGATCAATACCCAAACGGTCATAAGCAATTTGCGCCAATGTTGTCTCTAGGCCTTGCCCATGGCTATGCACCCCAACGCGCAGCTCGAGGCCACCGTCAGGTGTGAGCCGAGCCGTTGCCTGTTCAAACCCTGGCACCATTGGTATGCCCCAGCCATGATAAACAGAGGTCCCATGAGCGCCTTGTTCACAAAAAATAGAGAGGCCAACACCGATCCGTTCACGGCCTTTCGGATTTGCCTGTTCTTGGCGGATCGCGGGCAAGTCAATCGCTTCCGTCGCCCGTCGCAAGGCTTCAGGGTAATTGCCACTGTCGAAAAACTTATGGGTGATATTGGTAAACGGCATTTGTTCGGGCCGAACCAGATTTCGGTCACGAATAGCTTCCGGTGTGAGATTTAGTTGCCGTGCGAGACTGTCTAACAACAACTCCATGGCAAAACAAACCCCTGTCCGGGCGACACCACGGAACGGCAAGATGGGCGGTTTATTGGTGGCCACGGACCATGTTTTGCATCGGTAGCCGCGCATTTGATAGGGGCCCGGAAGGATGCTTGAGACTTGTGCTGCTTCAAGACAAGCCGAGAAAGGATAGCTTGAATAGGCGCCGGAATCGACAATCGCTTCGCAATCAATCGCCAGCAATTCTCCATCTGCCGCAGCATAGCCGGTGATTTCATAGCTGTGTTCCCGGCAATTCGCGCCAGCGATCAAATGCTCTCGGCGGTCTTCAATCCAACGGATCGGCCGGTCCAATGATATCGCCAAATACGCGGCACAGACTTCCTCGGGCAGCAAAATCCCCTTATAGCCAAAGCCACCGCCGACATCAGGGGCAATGACTCTTACTTGGCCATGGTCAAGTCCTAAGCAGCCTGCCAGTCCCGTCCGCACAATATGCGGCATCTGTGTTGCGGAATGAAGGGTCAAAACCTCTAAGGTCCGGTCCCAGACCGCCACCAATCCTCGGCCTTCAATTGGTGCCATACATTGGCGCGCCGTCTGATATCGGCGCGTAACGACGGCGGCGGCGCCATCAATCGCTGCTGAAAAACCCACTTCCGCGCCAGCCTCAAGAAAGGCATTTTCCGACCAATGCTCATGGATTAATGGCGCGTCAGCACTTAGGGCATGGTGCATATCGTGAACAGCTGCAATTTCGTCGAAATCAACATCAACCAGATCAGCCAAATCCTCTGCGGCTGCCCGCGTTTCAGCCAGGCAAGCCGCGATAAGCTCGCCCACATGGCGCACTTTATCTGTCGCGAGGATCGGCTGCGTCGAACTTTTGAAACCCGGCAGGCTGGAGTCAGCGCGAATTCCTGTCACATCCTGAAGATCTGCCGCCACAAACACTGCCGTGTCAGCTCCCGATGGCTTGACAATACGATTAATACGGGCGTGGGCCAGCGGACTGCGCAGAAACGCCATTTCCAGCATCCCTGGCAGTTTGATATCAGCGACAAATCGGCCTTTGCCTGCAAGCAGTCGCTGGTCTTCGCGCCGTTCTAAACGCGCACCAATGCACCAGCCACTCTCGTCTGGGTTTCTGCCACCATCCATCGCCATCTCTCCCTCAAGTTCGAAGTCCCTCATACAGACGTGCAGCAGCCCAATGCCTGAGGCGCTGCAATCACTGCGCTTCGCCCGACAAATGATATACGTTAGGTTAGACATTTTAGAATAGTCGTAAATACAAATTTTTTCTTTGACCGCCGAAAGCGTCGGTCTATATCTGCCTTACGTGCAATCGATGTTAGCTAAAGGGACGCATGAAATGCCAGCTTGCGAAATTGAAACCATTCTTGCCGGGGGGCGTGTCGTTGATCCAGCGAGCGGCCATGACGGTATCGCCGACATTGCGATCAGCGGCGGCAAAATCGTTGAAATCGCCCCAAGCTTGGCGGACAGGGCGGCCGTGAACCGGATTTCTGTCGCTGACCATTTGGTTATCCCTGGAATGATCGATACCCACGCCCACGTCTACCAACATGTTACCGGTAAATTTGGCCTCAATGCCGATTTGGTCGGCGTTCATTCTGGCGTCACAACAGTGATCGACCAAGGCGGCCCCAGTTGTATGACCATCGGCGGATTTCGCCATTATGTCGCCGAGACATCGGCGACCCGGGTGCTGGCCTACATCTCGAGCTATTTGGTGGGTGGACTTGAAGGCCACCTATATCCCGAGCTGTATGGCCCAGGCGGGGTAAATGTCGCGCATACTGTGAAGGTGGCGCTCGAAAACCCTGATTTGGTCAAAGGCATTAAAGCCCATGCAGAAATTGGCGGCCAATCGCGATGGGGGCTTGAGGTTATTCGCCTTGGGCAAGAAATTGCGACAGCGGCAGACTTGCCGCTTTACATTCATCTGGGGCAGTTGTGGCCAACAGACGATTCAGGCCGCATCCCGGACGCCGAAGAACTTATCCGAGAATTAATGCCGATCATGCGGGCAGGCGACGTGCTGGCGCACCCATTCACCCGCCATCCAGGAGGATTTATTTCTGAGACGGGTGAAATCCATCCGGTTCTGCTTGAGGCGGTGCATGAACGGGGTGTCTTGGTCGATGTGGGTCACGGCTCGCATTTTAGTTTCGACGCGGCCAAACGGGCTCTCGACGCGGGCATCATGCCATACACGCTGGGGGCGGATATGCACGGCTATAATGTCAGCGTGCCGGACCCAAACGATGATGGCAGTCGGGCCGAAAATCCTTTCTTTGGTGTTGCACCGTTCAATCTGACAATCGCGATGACAGAATTGTTGCACCTGGGCGTGCCGCTTGATCAGGTCATTGCGATGGTCACCAGTCATCCAGCGAAATTACTGCGCATGGCGGACAGTATTGGCCGCCTTGCTGTCGGTCTCGAGGCCGATATCAGCGTGCTGAAGATAGAAAGCGGGCGGTTTCAACTGTCTGATAACAGCGGCGCCAAAGTGGTCAGTGAGCAGCTTCTGCGCCCTGCTTTTTGTCTTCGTGCGGGGGTCCGGTTTGATTCTGACAGCGTCTTTATCCCCGACGCAATCGCCGCATAATCCGTCTTGTGAAACCGTCAGCAGGTTCG
>JBELLC010000083.1:6454-13861 GCA_042088965.1 Nisaea sp.
TTCCGCCAGCTTAGCACGAATTTCGGTGAGTCGCTTGGGGGAGGGAAAATCATGCGGATCAAGGGTAATCGAGCCTGCACCTTTTAGATTATACTTTGTTTCAAAGTATTGGTATGCATCATGAAAGACGATGAAGCGATGCTGGTTAACCGCCGCCAGTGACTGCGCTATTTCGGCATCAAGGGTTTTGATTTTGGCAATATAGGCGCGGGCATTTGCTTTATAGGTATCGCGGTTTTCGGGGTAGAGGTCGCTGAGTTCCCGGGTGATGGCTTTCACCATCTTGATCGCCCGATCTGGGTCTAGCCAAGCATGCATATCAAGATTTGCCTCATCCCCATGTGCGTCGCCATGATCGTGACCTTCATGATCATCCTCTTCCCAAACGCCGCCTTTGCGAAACGGCAGCAGTTTGAGGCGGGCTTCTTCAATCACGGCTGATTTGATCACCGCCTGAGGAATGACATCCAAAGCACTTTCCATAAATGTTTCGAAGTGCTCATCAATCAGAAACACAATTTTGGCGTTATTCAATGCTGTCACTTGCGATGGCTTGAATTTAAAGCCATGCGGGCTGGTATTGCCCGAGACCAACAGGGTTGCTTTGCCGGTGTCGCCGATAACACCGCTCACCAAAGCGTGCAGCGGCTTGATGGTGACGACCACCCCAGCTGTTTCTGCCGCACGCGCGCCAGAGGCTGAAAACAATGCGACCGTCATCGCCAACGCTAAATGTTTTAATTTTACCACCACCTAAACTCCTCTTAATGCCTTGACCTTGAGGCCTGTTGGTTATGTTATAACATACTATCCCGTCAAAATAGAAGAGATTGCGATGAAAATTTTAGCACCTGCGGCGATGATTGTTTTGCTTAATGCCTCTGCCCATGCAGCTGGTGGTCATGACCATGAGTCCCATAGCAAAGGGGAAGCTGGTTTTTATGGTCACCTGGACGTGAATGTCCACATTGATAGTATTACAGACGCAAAGGACGCCGACGAAGAATTTGATGAGGTTTATACCCATTCCCATATGGAACTTGGGTTCCGTGTTAACCCTCAACTATCGATTAATTCAAATATAAAGATCGAAGGTGAGCCTGCGGGCCACGCGCATGGGCATAGCGAGGAAGCTGGCCATGAGGAAGAAGAGGGCCATGAGGAAGAAGAGGGCCACGAGGAAGAAGCGGCCGCACATGGCGCGGGCGGCGATAAAGTCTTTGACGGCCATCCGTTGATCGTTGAGCAGTTGACGATCAATTTTGAGACTGAAAATCTGCAATTATATGCCGGTAAATTCAACCCGGTTGTTGGCATTGATTATCACAATGTTCCTGGCATCTTTGGCTATCAAGTTATTGAAAGCTACATCATCCGGGAGCGAATCGGTCTGGGTGCGAAGCTGCTGGTTGACGCAGATGATTTTGGTCAGCATTCCCTTAATATCAGTTCTTTCTTTGCCGATACGACGGCTCTCAGTGGGGCGCTTTTATCAAGTCGAAAGCAGACACGGAAAGAAGATGGCGGGCTTGCGAATACCGAAGATTTTCAATCCTTTGCCGTCTCTCTTGGCGGTGATGACTTTTATTCGCTCGATAATAATGTCGTCGAAGGGCTGTCATACCGCCTCGGCTTCGCAACCCAGGCAGCAGGGATTGGCAATGAAAAGGACGAGGTCCGGTATTCAGCTGCTTTCGGATATGAGCATAAATTTGCGCAAGATTTCGGTGCGCAGTTTATCACTGAATACATGGCCATCGATCACCTGGGCGGTGAAGCTGCCCATGACAGAAGCTATACAACAGCGGCTTTAAACTTTGATTACCAAGCCTGGAATTTGGGGGCGTCTTACACCCATATCAAAAATGATGCTGAGGAAAGCGATGAAAGCCATAACGGCCATATTCAGCAAATCTCCCTTGGCTATACCTTTGCGAATGGTGTTGGTTTTGGCGTCGGCTACAAACGCGCCGATGAAGATAACGAGGTCAATGACCGCGTGGGTGCGCGTCTAACCTATAGTGTTGACTTTTAGTTTGCAGCTTGGATGAGATGATCGAGCGGCCCTGTTGCGGTACGCCGCTCGATTTTAAAACGGAGATAGGGCGTCTGTAATGCCCCTGAAGGCCGGCTGGAAGTTAAGACATTGTTGGCGGCCCTATGGTATAGAGGACGTTTTCAGAATGCCGAAAAGACTATCCGGCATCAAAACCAGTTCGGCGCCGCATAGATGTATGTCACATTGACTGATCTTCGACGTGATTCTTTGCAAAGATATCTGCCATGCACTCTTTAGTGACCGCTTCTAATATTACCGTGACACGGGATGGGAATGACCTTCTTGACAATGTCTCATTGGATATTGGCGTGAATGATTTTATCACCATTCTGGGGCCTAATGGCGCTGGTAAGTCACTGTTATTGAAATGTTTGATGTGTTTTTTTAAACCTGAAAAAGGTCAGGTTCAGCAGCGTGAAAACTTGCGAGTTGGGTATGTGCCACAGCATTTTGCGTTCGATCAAACGCTGCCAATTTCGGTTAAAAAATTCCTATCCTTGCGCAAAAAAGTCTCGCCCACGGAAATTGGATTGATTGCGGATCAAACCAATGTTGAGAGCCTTTTAGAAAAGCCAATGCATGTGCTGTCTGGCGGGGAACGTCAGCGGGTTTTGCTGGCGCGCAGTCTTATCGGCAATCCAGCACTTTTAATTCTGGACGAACCAGCGCAGAATTTAGATATCTCTGGGCAATTGGCGTTTTATAAACTCCTTGAAGAAATTTACGAAGAGCGTGCGATCAGTATTTTGATGGTGTCTCACGATTTGCACATGGTGATGGCAACAACAAAAAAGGTCATTTGTTTGTTTCGCCATATCTGTTGTTCAGGTGAGCCTCAAGTTGTCACCAAAGACCCAGAATTTGTGTCTCTATTTGGCAGCGATATGGCGGAAATGATGGCTGTCTATCAACATGGCCATGAAAATGGCCTTGCGGGCCATAAACATGATTGAAGCCTTTCTAATCAAAGCCCTGGTCGCGGGGATGATCGTGGCAATTGTGTCTGGCGCCATGGGGTGTTTCGTGGTGTGGCGCAGAATGGCCTATTTCGGCGACTCCCTGGCCCATAGTGCCTTGTTAGGGATTGCCATGGGGGTGGCCCTGAATATCAGCCATAACCTTGCTGTGATGCTGGTCTGTATTTGTTTTGCTTTGATCCTGATGTGGCTGCAACGCCAAAAGGTTTTTGCCACCGATACATTGCTGGGCATTATGGCGCATGCAGCTTTGTCCATTGGCGTGATCACCATTGGTCTTTTGGAACAGCGGATTGATCTTCATGGCTATTTGTTTGGTGATATTCTGACCGTCAGTGATGAGCAGTTATGGTGGCTCGCAATTGGTGGTGCTGTTGTGCTCGTGCTGCTGGTGTGGAACTGGTCCTCGCTGGTGTTGATGACGATCCACGAGGATCTCGCGATGGCGGAAAATGTCCCGGTTTTCCGCCTGCATGTCCTGTTAACTGTGTTAATGACCATTGTGATTGCTGTATCGATTAAAATTGTCGGTATTCTGTTGATTGCCTCGATGCTGGTCATCGCCCCCGCAACAGCGCGGCAAATGGCGCGTTCTCCGGGCATGATGGCAATCCTGGCCTGTCTGGTGGGTGTGCTGTCCGTCATTGTTGGGGTATATGGATCCTTTGCATTTGATACCCCGTCCGGCCCCAGTATTGTGGCCACATTGGCGGCATTTTTCATGCTTTTGTTCCCAATCACCAAAGTTTTGCAAAAGCCATGATGGCACGTTAGACTGCCTTAAAGGTCAGGGCAGGCGGAACGCTTAAATATCAAAGTTGACAGACTCAACGACTGTCGGTATATTTTGTTTTTATGTAAAATTATACTTAAATTTGATGCGTTGTGGTGAGACAGAAAGAGACAGAACAATGACGGACATGGTATCAGATCGCGCTTATGCAGTGCTATCCCAATCGATGGCGGAAGTTGTTGGCAGTGACAGCAAAATTACGGCAACCCTAATGCGGGCTATTGAAAATGGCAGTCCAGTTGAATTGATGATTGCGACGTTATTGTTTGAGGAACTTAAAGTGTCTACCCGGCGACAAATTCATGAGCGGGCCAAACGGATCGCCCATGCGGTTCACTGACGGCAAATCGATTGCTTGGCTGAAGCCCGGCCAGCTTGCCATCCGTTTTGAAGGGCTTTTTGGGCCGTTTGAAAAGCCATGAAAGCGGCTTTCAGGGGCAGCCATAATGCCGGGCGCAGTTTAGATTAAGTGCCTGATTTGGAACTGTTTCCCCCTAAAAAGACATCTCCTGCTAACAGGTCTTCGACAAAATAAGCGGCCAGTTCGTTGCGACCTTTTACGCCAGCTTTCTGGTAAATGGAGCTGGTCTGGCTTTTGACCGTTCCAGCTTTGGTGTCGCGAATATCGGCAATTTCCTGAGTGCTCATCCCCTTGATTAACAGAAGTGCGACGTCGCGCTCGGAAGGTGACAATTTCCAAAGCATAAAATGATGGTGCACGACGCGCAGGAACCCACCTGAGGCAATGTCGACACTATCCTTTGCTTGCTGGTGTTCTTTTAATAGACGCATGAGTTGCAGGCCAATGCCGATCATTGCAAAGGCAAGTGTGATTGTTGAAAAAAGTTCAACCGTGCTGTGGTCAAGCCAATCTGTTGTGATATCTATGCTGAAAATATCAGCAGCAATATCAATCAAAAAAAACACCTCACAGATCGATATGATGATGAAACAGAAAATTAAGCCTTTAACCTCAAATCGATATCGATCATGCATCTTGCACCTTCTTTAAGGGTGGTTGTTTTTAAGCTGATTTAATCGTCATCATAATCACCATAGGTTGCGCGTGGATGGCAGGCAATGCAATTGCTTTTGGTTTTTACCTTTGGATCGGACCATGCCCATTCAGGGACTTCATTTCTGTGCTGGCGGCGCCAATAGGGGGTTTTGGTGATGTGAAGAGGGGTGTCATTGTCTGATAGCCCGCGCATGAATCTGCCATTCCACCAACCCTGGTCGGCCGCATTTTTGTTAAAATATGTTTCGATATGTTGGCGCGTTAGCGCATCAAGTGAGGCGTCTTCGCCAAAATGCGTGTCTAAATTATTCATGATTTTAAGCCATGAGCGTTTGGGGAGCATTTGTGGCTGAAACGCCATATGGCATTCGCCACATTCGCTTTCCACGATTTTATCGTTCACCGGGCGATATCTGTCATCTGCATGGGTAACCGCATGTCCGGCGATGATGATGGTTGATGCTAAGACCAATATTTTCGTGTTGAGCATGGCAAATCCTCTTGATTACTGGCTGAACATGAAAGTGATGAAGTCGCCTTTTTCGCGGGCCCGGCAGGCACGCTTTAAAACGCTGTTACAATTGCGGCGGAACCATTTTTCGACTTTTCTTTTGTCTGTGTAACGCTCTGGGGAAACGGAGCGGGCAAGCGGGGCAATGGTCTTACCGGCGCGGGTTAGGCCTGGCAATGTTGGGGTCTGGGTATGACAGGATGTGCAGGAAGGCGTTTCTGCGGCGCCGGTTTGATGACGGGCGCGAAAAAACGCCTTGCCGCGTGCCGCCGAAAAGCCAGCAAAGCTAGAATCCTCCAAGCGGGCTTGGCGGGCATATTCATCCAGTAAAGATGCTGCATCAGCAGGCATTGTTGAATGGATGGCAAATACAAGCACAAGTAAGGGAAGTCGTTTTTTCATAAATACCTCATCGTCATGATATTTGGTCTGATCATCAGGGGGGGGGCGCCGCCGATAGTCATGGGCTGGCATTAATGACGTAAATGACCCCATAACCAATGCTGATTAAGATCGTGAAGCCCAGCCATGTGTGCCACATCGACACGGTTTTACCGGTCCGGTAGGGAACGGTTTTTTTGCCGGTGATCATGGCTTTGATAAGGGGGTGTTTAAACAGCAGTGTTTCAGTCGCGACGCCGACAACATGAATGCCAATGGCAATCATCAGAATACCAGAAAGCGCCTCATGGATTTCTTCACTCCAGTCAGCGAGTCGGTGACTCACGAGAGCGGCCAGCGGTCCACGATTTTCCTCCGCACCCCAAACAATGAAACCTGTGATCACCGTCAACACCAGCATGATGAGCAGGGCCACAATCATCCATGCGCCAAGCGGATTATGCCCCGCATAGGCGTGCGACTTTCCGCGCAGCAGGTTTTTCAGGTGCTTAACCGCTAAAGAGGGCGACAAGGCTAAGCTATGAAAGCGGCTAAAATAACTGCCCACAAACCCCCAAATTAACCGGAACACCAGCAGGTAGGCTAAGAGATACCCTGCATAGGCATGTACATCTAACAACGCGTCTTCAAAGAAATAGCCTGTCACGGCTGCGGTCCCCACAGCCAAAACCATCGACCAATGAAATAGCCGCAGTGGAAAGTCCCAAATAAGTTGGGTGCTGTCAGGTGTGGCGCTTGGGACCTGTGACCCTGTCTGTAAATCTGTCATACCGCATTCCCAAATAAAGGCTGTTTGCGAAACCATTTGTTCAGATCGGTGAGCGTGCTGAGTTTATGGCGGCGGCACAATCAACCAAGCGGCTAAGGCACGGTTTTGCCACTTTGGTTTACGTGCTTTCAGGTGTTTGGGGGCGACGGCATGCCCGATCAGCATGATGATGTTTGATCCGTTTGTGCGTGGCGGCGGTCACAATGGCCTCGCCGCTGCCGCAATGATCTGAAGGCTGTTTGCGATTAAGTCGCCAATGACCGAAAAGGCCCTGTGTTGCCACCCTTGTGATCGGTTATTGGCGCGTATACGCGCCGCTGGTTATCTGCTGGCACTCGCAAAAGATCGCAGCTGCGCGTTGAGATAAGCCACGGGCTTCACCGTCTATCAATGGCCTTTCGACATCATGTCTCAAACAACAGATCGGTGGTCTCATGGGTGATTTCTTCTTTCAGATCGCTGGCACTGGCCCAGGCCATATTAATAATTAACCGGCTGCTATCGCCGGTGATGGGGGTGACGCGGTGGAGCAAGTCCTTGGTATGCAGCAAATAGGCGTCGCCTGCATCGCATCGATAGGTGTGGATCGGGTTGGCCAGCAAGGTTTGGTTGATTTGAGGGGTGTTCTTGTCCCAGTGACCACCTGCGCAGGTTTGCACCAACCCGCCATCCTCAGCCTTTGGCGCTTTCAGAAACAGGATCAGGGCAAAACTATAATCATCCCAATGCCAGCCATGGGTGTCGCCATGTTGGCAAAGCGCCGTCATGACGTATTCTTCTGGTGGCCAAGGCACGCGAAAGACCTCTTCGCCAGTGATATGGCTGAGAAATAAGCGCAGCGCTTCAGAGCCATAAAGGTTTGGGATATACTTGCTTTC
>JBELLC010000084.1:0-13752 GCA_042088965.1 Nisaea sp.
GGTGCCACCATTGGACAGCACAGGGGTTGCTGGCATGAACCACAATTTTGAGATGTAGTCATAAAGACGCCCCGCGTGCGCTTCGTCATCGGCATAATATGAGGCCACGCGCGCAAACAGATCTTGATAGTTCTCACCTGGCAGCAGGTAGCGGTCAGTTAATGTCGCTTTCCCAAAGACGGTCAGATTATCATCGCGGCTTTCGTCGACAAAAACCTGGCTGCGGTGATCCATCTGAATAGCAGTATCCAGCATCATATTCATTTCCGCACCCTCCAAGTGTCGCGACTCATTCCCGCTCAGGCATGCGAAACATGCCATTTTTCAGCTCAAAGCTGTATGTAGGTTGATCTATGATTAAGATCACTAGATATAGTGTGCTTATTCCCCCTCAAAGTCAATCATCTGATGGTCTGGAAGTGAAAAAAAAGCGCTTGAATTTGCCAATTTACCAGCATGTATTTGAAAAAAAACAGTATTAGCACTGTCACCAATCAGCAGCCTTGGGGACATAATTTAGCACGATTGTATGAGCTCACAATTTTCAGTGAGCTGTTGGTCGCAAGGCCATTTGTAACACCCGCGCCACATGCAGCGCTTGACGATCTGTTAGGTCGTCAATTTGGTGGCGGCAAGATGTGCCATCGGCAACGATGAGGCTGTTTTGGTCTGCCGCTCGTACCGCAGGGGCCAAACTCAGTTCACCCATTTTGCGGGAAATCTCTGCGGTCTCTGCTTGATAGCCAAAGGCGCCAGCCATGCCACAGCAGGACGATTCAATGGTCTCCACCGCAAGCTCCGGCACCATCGCCAAAACAGTTTCGACCGATGACATGACATCTTCGGCTTTTTGATGGCAATGGCCATGCAATAAAGCGCGCTGTTGTGGCAGGGGTTTCAAATCAAGCTGAAGGCGACCGGCGGCCTGTTCACGGGCCAAAAATTCTTCAAATAACAGCGCCGAGAAGGCGAAGGCTTGGGCCTCTGGTCCGGGGGTCAACGCGGTCCATTCATCGCGCATCGACAGCAGGCAAGACGGCTCCAGGCCGATGATCGGCATGCCTTGGTCCAAGTAGGGTTTAAGAGCCGCTTTGGTGCGGCTCATTTCTGCCTTTGCCCGGTCCACAAGCCCTGCACTTAAATACGTACGCCCACAGCATAGCGGGCGGGCAGCATTATCGCCGGGCACCGGTAAATGCACCCGATATCCTGCCGCCACCAATACGTCGATAGCTGCTTCCAAGTTTTCAGGTTCGAAATGGCGGTTGAATGTATCCGCCAGCAGAACCACACCCGGGCCGTCTTCAGGGCCTACGGCAGGTTGACTTGGCTCAAACGCCGTAGCCGCCCATGCGGGCAGTTTTCGATCATCCGCAAATCCCAAAACCCGGCGCACCCATGGCAGGTCTTGCAACCAGTTTGACAGAAAGCTGAAACGGCTGGCCGCGCGCGCATAGCGCGGCAGTTCTGCCACCACGCGGTCGCGCAAAGAAAGGCCGTGACGACGGGCTTTTTGATGCGCCATCTCAACCTTAAATTTCGCCATATCAACGCTGGTTGGGCATTCCCGCTTGCAGCCCTTACAGCCGACGCACAACGACATGGTTTCGGTCATCTCTGGCGCGGTGAGGGCATTTTCGCCAAGCTGCCCGGACATTGCCAAGCGCAAGGTGTTGGCGCGCCCCCGGGTCAAGTCTCGCTCGTCGCCTGTGACCCGGAATGACGGACACATGACCCCGCCAATTGATTTACGGCAAGCGCCATTATTGTTACACATCTCTATGGCACCGGAAAAGTCGCCCCAAGGGGTCCAATCAAAGACGGTGTCGATGTCAGCGGTTTGATAGTCAGGTTTGAAGCGAAACAGGCTACGGTCGTCCATTTTCGGCGGATCGACAATCTTACCCGGGTTAAACAAGCTGCTCGGGTCCATCAGGGTTTTGACAGTTTTAAAATTATTCGCCATGCGCTGGCCAAACATATCGGCATGGAATTCAGAACGGACAATGCCGTCGCCATGCTCGCCTGAATGCGAGCCTTTATATGCCCGCACCAACTCAAAGGCTTCTTCGGCAATCGCTCGCATTTGCGTGGCACCAAGCTCTTCCTTCATGTTCAGGACAGGGCGTACATGCAAGGTACCGACAGACGCATGCGCATACCACGTGCCTGTGGTGTTATATTTTTGGAAAACCTGCGTCAGCCGGTCGGTATAATCCGCCAGGTCTTCCAAGCGCACAGCGCAATCTTCAACGAAAGAGACCGGCTTACCGGCGCTTTTCATCGACATCATAATGTTGAGGCCCTGTTTGCGGACCTCCCAGATGGCGGATTGAAAGCTGGGGTCGATGGCTTCAACAACCGCTCCCGGAAAGCCGAGATCGGCCATTAAGCTCACCAGATCACGCAGCTTGCTGAGGCTTTCATTGGCGTCGACCTCGGCAAATTCTACCAATAAAAGGGCCGCTGGTTGGCCCTCAACAAAGCGATCCACCGTGGCTTTGAACATTGGAATATCGCGGGCCAGCGCGATCATGGTGTCATCCACCAGTTCAACAGCGACAGGGTTCAACTTGACCAGATGCTGGGCGGCATCCATGGCTTGATAGAAGCTTGGGAAATGACACACCCCAAGGGTTTTATTGGTTGCCAAGGGCGACAGCTTGAGGCGCAGCTTTTGGGAATGCGCCAGCGTCCCTTCCGAGCCCACCAAAAGATGCGATAGGTTGATATTATTGCCAGGCAGCAGGGCGTCGATGTTATAGCCGCCGACACGCCGCATCAGATCCGGGAAGCGGGCCCGGATTTCATCTGCTTCAGCGGCTCCCAGCGCCATAAGTTGGCGCACCATATCGCCGGTACGGCCTTGCAGCTGCGCCGCTTCAGCCGCTGTGATGGCCCCGAAATGCATTTCTGCGCCATCTGCCAGCACCGCATCAATGGCCAAGACGTTATCTCGCATGGTGCCATAGCGAATCGAGCGTGAGCCGCAAGAATTATTCCCGGCCATGCCGCCGATTGTCGCCCGTGAGGATGTAGATACATCAACCGGAAACCACAACCCATGGGGTTTCAGGGCGCGATTTAAATCATCCAGCACAATGCCCGGTTCAACCTCGGCGATACCTGCGCTGGCATCGACACTGACAAGCTTGTTAAGATGCTTGGATAAATCCATCACCAGGCTGTGATTGACCGTCTGCCCACATTGCGAGGTGCCGCCGCCGCGGGCGGTAATCGGAATGCCTTCATCGGCGGCGATGGCCATTGCCCGGCTGACATCACGGGCGGTCCGCGGCACGATCACGCCCATAGGCTCCATTTGATAGATCGAGGCGTCGGTGGCATAGCGCCCACGCGAGAATCGATCGAACAGAACGTCGCCTTCCAGTTCACGGTTCAAACGCTGCGCGAGCGCGCTGTCGCCAATGCGTGCTTTGCCTGTTAAGGCAGCTGCGGTTAGCGGGCCAGCGGTCCACTCGGTGGATTGGGTTTTTTCATCTATGCTCATGTCCCGACTATTGTCCCAGCCCGCCTAAAAGGCAAGAGCCGGGCGTCGCCAAAGCACGTCATTGAGCGCTTTCGACGCAGCATCCAGAGGCCATGGCGACCGACCCGCGGCCGTCCCACAGCAGTGCTGCAATGGCAAGTAAATTGAAGAGGTTGAAAATGACCCCAAACAGGAAGGCAAGTGGGTAGAGCTGTGTGAGGTCAAATATCCAGCCTCCAATCGTCCCCCCTGCGGCCATGCCAAGGGTCCCAAAGAAGAAAACAAGTCCCATCTTGAACCCAGCTTCGTTGCTGGGGAATTTTTCCCGAACTGCGATTGCAAAGGCGGGAACGATGCCGCCAAAAACCAAGCCATAAATGCCCGATAGAATATACAGCCCAAAAAGGCTATCGATCACAGCATAGGCAGCCAGTGCAATCGCTTGCAGGCTGGCCCCAATGAAGATTGTCCAAAGCCCGCCGATACGATCAGAGAGTATGCCGAAGGCCATGCGGCTTAAAAACGCACAGGCCAGCAACAGCGATAACATCTCGGCACCGCGAGCGGCAGCAAAGCCAAGGTCCGAACAATAGGCAACGATATGCACCATCGGCATCGACATCGCGACGCAACAGCCAACAATGGCAATCGACAGTAACGCCAGTTTGAGACTGCTTGGCCATCGACCTTGGACCTGCAACTGTTGCTGTTTGGCAGCGAAGGCCCCATTGCTGGGTTGCGGCGGCGGGTGTCTCAGGATCAACACCATCGGCGCCATCATACAGAATGCTAAAACAGCATACCAAAACCAAGTGTCGCGCCAGCCTATTGTTTCAATCCCGTTGCTGAACAGACTGGGGAAAACGGCGCCAGCGATGGATTGGCCACTGGCAACAATAGCAACCGCGATCCCACGACGACGATCAAACCAGCGGGTGGCGTTGCTCATCAGGGGGGCAAAAGCTGTTCCTGAGCCCAGAAAACCGATGAGAATCGCACAGCTTAATAATAAGCTGACAGCGCCGGTTGCATGACTTGCCGAGATGATGCCCGCAGCGAGGAAAATCGGTCCAATTGATACCACCCATTTCAAACCATATCGGTCCGCGATGGTCGCCATTAAAATGCCGCCAAGACCGCTACCAAACACAATGGATGAATAGGCAAGGGACGGGATCCAGCGGGGCCAATCAAACTCGCTTGCGAGGGGTTTCAGGCTAACAACGACCAAATGTGAGCTGCCCATGGCCATGCTGGCGTAGAT
The DNA here is from genome assembly GCA_042088965.1 of Nisaea sp. GTDB lineage: Bacteria > Pseudomonadota > Alphaproteobacteria > Thalassobaculales > Thalassobaculaceae > TMED26. Next base: position 4,755 of record JBELLC010000084.1, read on the forward strand.
TACGGATGCAATAATAACGCTCCAGCCAAGCCGACTTTCAATACTATCAAGATTGCTATCTTTGGGCTTTGCTGTCATCGATAACAATGTCCTTTGGTCACTTTTGAAAGGCGCGTGTTCGGTGTCTGATCATATACTTTTTTTGGGCCTTGGCTATGTTGCGCAACGCTTGGCAGCAAGCTTGCTGGCGGCGGGGTGGCAGGTCTCTGGAACCTGCCGAAATATCGCCGATAAACAGGTTGATGAGCGCATTAACCTGCTCGGTTTTGATGGCCATCAGCGATTGGTTGACACAGCCGCCCTTGGCACTGTCACGCATATTGTTCATTCCATTCCACCTGCCGAGGCGGGTGATGTGGTTGTGCAGCAGCATGATGATTTGGTTGCCCTGATGCCGGGTTTGCGGTGGTTTGGCTATTTATCGACCACCGGTGTTTACGGTGATCGCCAAGGCGGCGCGGTGACAGAAGATGATGCGCCCAAACCGGCAAGTGGGCGGGCCATGCGGCGGGTTACAGCAGAGCGGCAATGGCGGGATTATTTTCACGGCACGGCTGTCAGCTATCAGATTTTCAGGCTGGCGGGAATTTATGGACCGGGGCGCAATGTCCTTCGGCAATTAAAAAACCGCGAGGCGCGAATCATTGATCGCCCTGGGCAGGTGTTTTCGCGCATTCATGTGGACGATATTGTCTCTGCGATACGGGCGTCGATGGTTAAGCCGCAGGATGGCGGCATCTATAACCTGGCGGATGATCTGCCCAGCGCCAGTGGTGATGTGATCCGTTATGGGGCGGCACTATTAGGAATGACGCCGCCGCCAGCAATTGCTTTTGAAGATGCCGAACTGTCGGCGATGGCGCTGAGTTTTTATGCCCAATGCAGGCGGGTGATTGCTGCCAAAACCAAGGCGGAGCTTGGCTGGCAACCGCATTACCCAAGCTATCGTGAAGGTCTACAAGCGATTTATGATGGCTGTTGAGACGCCGAAAAAAACCGTGTCCGTGGCCGCTTTTGGCACTGGATTGATCTTGCTTTCAGCGGCCAGTTTTTCGCTCAATACGCCGCTTGCACCGTTAATCTATGCCGATGGCGGTAATCCGGCGACCGTCATTTTTATGCGCGTTGCTGTCGCCGCAATGGTCTTGATCGCGATCACGCTGTACCAACGTTGCTGGCCGCCGCTGGCAAAAACGGATCTGTTTTGGTTGGCTGTCGCAGCGGTCACCTTTACCGCTCAAGGGCTCTGCTATCTGGGGGCGGTTGCGCGCATTCCTGTTGGCCTGGCAGCGTTGATTTTTTTCTTCTGGCCGATGGCTGTTGCAGCGCTTGCGCCGTTGATTGGTGAACGCCGCCCGGCGACAGCGAATTTGATGTTTTTCCTGCTGGCCTTCATCGGCCTGGCCCTGGCATTGACGCCTGATTTATCGCGTTTGGACCCCTGGGGGATGATTTTGGCCTTTAGTGGCGGTTTGCTGATCGCGGTTTACATGCTCTCGGTCCGCCAATTATCGGTCAAATTCGCTGGTATTGGTTTAACGGCGGCCATCGCGGTCCCCTCTGCGCTGGTGGCGTTGGCGGTTTTGCCCTGGATGGGCGGCATGGCACTGCCGCAGAGTGAAGCCGGCATTTTTGCCCTTATTGCGCTGTGTTTGTTTTTTGGTATTGGCATGTTGGCCCTGGTCTTTGGCATGGCGTCAGTGGCGGCAAGCAGGACAGCGTTTCTCTATAATTTAGAGCCAATCTTATCCATTGGAGCGGCTGCCGTCTTGCTGGGTGAGGTGTTGACGGCCAATCAATACGCCGGTGGGGCGATGGTGGTGTCAGCGCTGCTGCTCAGCAGTTGGCGGGCCGCGTCAAAGGCGGCGTCATCGTCGGATTGCTGATGCATGGGCGGCGATAACGCCGTGATGGCAGCATCTCTTCAGATACGTATTTCGGAAGCTTTTTGATGACGAAGTCGGTAATGTCATGGTGCTAGCGCAGCCTGCGGCAGCGCGCAAAAAAACCACCAGTTAAGAAAGCTGGCGCGAACAGGAGGATTGAGGCCAATGAGTGAGATCATGACCGGCGGTGACGCCATGGTGCGGGCTGTCCAGCGGCACGGTGTTGATACCGTTTTTGGTTTGCCAGGGGTTCAGACCTATCCGCTGTTCGATGCCCTACAGCATCATAGTAACCAGATTAAAACCATTGGCGTGCGCCATGAACAAGCTGCCGCATACATGGCGATGGGGTATGCCAAAGCGACGGGACGACCGGGGGTTTGCTCGGTGGTGCCCGGGCCCGGCGTGCTGAATGCGAGCGCGGCCTTGCTCACTGCAATGGCTGTTAACGCCCCTGTGATGCTGCTGACAGGACAGGTGCCCGCACCCTTTTTGGGCCGTGGTCGTGGCCATTTGCATGAGCTGCCAGACCAGCCTGGTAGCCTTAATTCATTTATAAAATGGGCCGGCCGGGCTGGCCGGGCGGCGGAAGCGCCAGGGATGATTGACCACGCTTTTGCGCGGATGCTATCCGGTCGGCCCGGCCCGGTTGCTGTTGAAATGTGTTGGGATACAATGGCGATGGCAGAGCCTGTTGATATGCCAATGCTACCGCCTGCTGCCCCGGACTTGCCGCTCGATGATGCAAAGATTGAGGCGGCCGCAGCGCTTTTAGCAACCGCGGAGCGGCCAATGATTATGGTGGGCTCTGGGGCGCAACACGCGGGTGCCGAGGTGTTGGCCTTGGCCGAAGCGCTTGGTGCCGGCGTTACAGCGTTTCGCGGCGGCCGCGGCGTCGTCGATGAGCGCCATGAATTAGGCCTCTCTTCGGTCGCAGCCTATCAGCTCTGGGAGGAAACCGATGTGTTGATTGGCATCGGTTCGCGCTGTGAAATGCCTGCCTTGCGTTGGTCTGGTATGACCGATGCTGCCAGCCAAATTGGCGGTGGGCGGAAATTGATCCGCATTGAGATTGAGGCAGAAGAACTGCTGCGTCTGGTGCCCGACGTTGGCATCGTCGGCGATGCTGCCCTTGGTGCGCGCGCCTTGGCGGATGCGTTAGCAGGGCGGGTGCAGGTCTCGGCGAGCCGCCGACAGGCAATCGCTGCCGCAAAGGTGCGGGCAACGGAACAGGTTGCTGGCGTGCAGCCACATATCTCATACTTGCAAGTGATCCGTCAGGTTTTACCGGCGGATGGCATTTTGGTGAAAGATATTTGCCAGGCCGGGTTCACCTCTTACTTTGGCTATCCCGTGCATAAACCGCGCACCTATTTGACGTCTGGTTACCAAGGTAATCTTGGTTTTGCGTTTCCAACCGCCCTTGGTGCCAAGGTTGGCTGCCCAGACGCGCCGGTTGTTTGTATCACAGGCGATGGCGGCTTTATGTTCGCTGTTCAGGAGTTATCGACGGCGGCACAGCATGGCATCGCCTTGGTCACGGTGGTCTTTAACAATGGTGCCTATGGCAATGTGCGACGTGATCAAATGACCCGCTTTGAGGGCCGCGTGATCGCCTCTGATTTGCCACATATTGATTATCTGAAACTGGCTGAAGCGCAAGGCGTTCAGGGCCAGCGGGTGGCCAGTCCGGCGGCCCTCAAAACAGCGCTTGAGGACGCCATTGCCGCAGATGCACCGCGGGTGATTGAGGTGACGGTAAACCGCGCAGAAGAAGTCTCTCCCTGGCCGTTCATCGTTCCCAATCGCGCCTAAGCAGGCCAGTGCGCAAGCCGCCGCCCGATGCAGTGGCGGCGGTCGTTGTGTGGCGCAGAAAGCTTATTTCAGCTTGGTACCGGCTTCGATGTCTTGCACCGTCGTGCCTTGAGCGATCATTTTTGAAAGCAGATTTAACGCCATTTGATCCGAGCCATAAACCGGCACCGGGTGCTCAACGCCGCCTTCTTTGATCTGTTTGGCCAGTTCCATGGCTTGGAAAATAATATCGTCGATATCGATATATTTATAACTACCCATCCGCCCCATGGAAATCACACCTTCCGGCATATCGCTGAAATATTGATAGGCCCGGGCGATTTCTGATTGGATTGGTAGCGGATACAGCTTGTTCTTATCGCTTGGAATTTCAATCCCCAACAGGGTCGAGTCTGATTTATGCTGTGTCAGCTTTTTATACTCGACAATGCGGGTGTAAGGCTCGTTTCCAGCGTAATAGACGAAATAGACATTTTCTGGATAGGCAAATTCAACAGGCAGAATGATGGTCATGAATTCACGGCCAACATAGGGCAATTCACCATGAGCGTTGTTCATGATTGTATCAGGTGAAATGGTTGAGATGATGAGATCAAATTCATGCCAATCACCGTTAAATCTGACTCGCTTATTGTCCATGTCGAAATCAGTAATATCGGTATTCAAAAGCACCGTGGCATCTTGCGTGGCGATACCAAAATAATCGTCATAGCCGTTGGCGGCGATTGGGTATGCCGAAATAGCGGTATCCCATGTGGCGCGTGGACCTTCCTTGATGGTCACACCTTTTGGCGACCAGGAAAATTCGTCAATCATCTGATTGCTGTCCAGCTGCCACATTTTACGCGAATAGCCATCAACGAATTTGTTATACAGCGTCTTACCAACGGATGAGACCCAATACTCCTCAAAATTCTTTGCATTTGCAGCGCCCTGCATCTGCTGGGCTTCAGCCATCTCTTTGCGGATTTGCTTTTCTTCTGGCATGTGGGCGATATCGTCGGCGTGAATCGGGTAACTATAGTAATTTTGGTCAGGCTCAATATAGGTCACGAACTCGTGCTCTTGGCAGCGCCGCATGGGGATGAGTTTGTTCATGTACTCGTAGAGCTCTGGCAGCGGGGTCAGAAAATGCCGTGGACCGAAGGTGAAGGGATGCCCGCCGCGCCAATGGGTTTTCACGCCACCGCCAAGGAATGAGCCGCGTTCAATAACGGTGATATCCCAATCGGGATTCACCACCGCCATTTGATGGGCAATGGCGCATCCGCTCATCCCGCCACCGATAATTAATGCCTTTTTCATGCCGCACTCCTAACCCAAATGTCACCCTGGACGATCAACTAACATCCGCATTGACCTCTGAAAAGCCTAAACCCGTGACCGTTACTAAATTATGAAGGTTTATAAAATCCCAAGTCGCTGGGCCGTTGTGCCGCCTTTTCAGGTCAAAAATGAGGCGTTTGATGTGACTTATTTTTGATGTGCGCGAACCGCCTCTAAGAGTGCCGCACTGACAGTGTCAAAAACACCTTGCCAATCGCCATTGGTCGGTTGCCGGAAAAGCCGCGCGGTTGGATACCAAGGACTGTCCTCAGTATCCAATAACCACCGCCAATCGGAATTTGTATGCAAGAGAACCCACGTCGGTCGGCCCAAGCCCCCCGCGAGATGCGCCACAGATGTGCAGGTTGTGATCACCAGATCGAGCTGGTTCATGTAAACGGCTGTATCGCGAAAATCGTCAATTTGATCGTTTAAACGCACCACTTTTTGGGGCGCAGCATTAATCTCGGGCTCACGCGGACCCTTTTGCAAACAGAAAAACTGTGTTCCCGGAATATCGAACAAGGGTTGATAATAATCTAAATCGGTTGAGCGTTTCTTATCGTCACTGAAATCAGGATTACCGCCCCAAACAAAACCAATTTTCAGCGCTTTTGGGTCAGGATTGGGCAGGGCCAAGTCAGGGCCGTCTGAAACGCTTAAATAAGGCGCTTTGGTGGGCATGTCATCAAAGCTTTTAACGTCAAGTGCGAAAGGTGCTGAAACAATCGGGAGGTGAACATCGAACGCGGGAAGCGTGCTGGGGTCATCGACGTTACGTTCAATCACCTGATCAACATCGGGGTAATTGGCGAATAAGGTCATTAAGCCATCGTGACATTCCAAAATTAATTTTCCGCCATTGCCTTTTAAACGGGCAATTTCCGGGATGAAACGCATGAATTGGAAATGATCTCCCATGCCTTGTTCGGCATGAACGAATAGTGTCTTGCCGCTGTAGTCTTTGCCGTCCCATTGTGGTTGCTTGAAATTGCGCCGCCGCGATGGGAACCCGGCATGCTGCCAGCGCCATTCATACTCAGAAAAGCCAACATCCAAGTCGCCCTCTAGCAGTTTAACAAGGGCGTAATTCCAGTGAAAGGTGCCATTTTGTGGCTCAACGGCAATCGCCTGCCGAAACCACTTTGCAGCACGTTCAGCGTCCAATCCAGCGCGGTCAAGATTGCCTAGGTTATAGAAACAACCGCCGTCATTCGGCTTCAAAACAGCACTTTTCTTATATGAATGAAAGGCTTTTTCAGGAGCACCAGATCGACGCAGAAGCGCGCCCAAATTCAAATACAGGAATGATTGGTGCCCCATTTCTTTGAGTGCCACTTGGTAATACGCCAAACTTTCGTCATAACGATCCATCTGCTGTAGCAGATTGGCAATCAGCATGGCTGAATTGTTTGGCGGGTTAGAGCCATTTCGGCAATAACGAAAAACAATTAACGCCCGCTTAAATTGCCCAGAGGCTTCCAATGCTTGCGCAAGGTCTTGCAAGCTTTGGCTGTTCTTGGGCTCTAAGTTGACAGCATTTTCAAACAAAGAAATGGCAGCAGAATTATTCCCAAGGGCGCGCATGGCGCGACCGGCGACAAGGTGTAAATGTGGTGAATTAGGGTGCCGATCTAGGCCTTTTTTTGAGAGCTCTAAAGCTTTCTCTGGGGCCTTGGTTTGCAGATAGAGGGTGGCTCGGTGCAGAAACACGGCGCTTGCTGCATGATCACCGAACGCTGACAGCGCCATATCGGCATGGCGGGCGGATAAGTCAAAATTTCTGACCGACGATAGCAGTTGGGATAGCTGAAAATTAAGCTCTGGATGGCGTTTGTTTTTCTTTTGAACACGGCTTAAAAGTGCCAGCGCTGCAGGCAGCTTTTTTTGATTTACGAGGCTTTTTGCCTGTGCAATTGCGTCTGCTACGAGATCTGTTTTTTGTTTTTGTTTTTGTTTCATCGCTCAACTCTTTACAATCGTGATCACGCCAAACTTGTAAAGCCATGCGAGGCCACGGGCAACCCGGGTGGCTGGCGCTGCGGGTAATAACGCACAAATATCGGCCACACTTGTTGGCCCTTCGTCAATCTTTGTCAGGATCTGGGTGAGTTCGGTGCCGACAAAAAATAAACCCTTCGATAGGTTATAGGCCGTCTCGCTCAGCAATTCATCAATCGGAACATAGCGCGTTGATCCTTGGCTGATGATATCGTCAGGTGCCAACACATGGGTGGCATGATTTTTAAACATTTCAAAAGGGTCTGGACGGCTCGGGTCACGGCTTTCATTTGGGCCGCGCGGCACGCTCTCAACATCGGTCGCGCGGCGTTCTGCCAGTTCCTGCCAGAGCGCCTGATATTGTGGAATGATCTGCGCCCAATCAAGCGTTCTGGCGATATGTCTCTTTCCGGCGGCGGCCATGCTATGTCGCAAGTCAGCATTATCAGCGAGTTTTACAATCGCCGCGCTAGCGGCCGGAATATCCACGGCGGTGGCTTGCGATGTTGCCGCAATATAGCGGTCATAGTTTAACACACCGCTGCCAAATGCGTCCGCGATTGCGGCCCCAGCGCCACGATCTGGCAGCAAGCTGGGAATACGAAAACCTGTTTCACCTTCAATGACGGTATCTTTATAGCCGTCCCAATCACTGACCACACAAGGCAAGCCTGCGGCCATTGCTTCTAATGGGGTTAAACCAAAGCTTTCCTGGATATTATCGGACAATGACAAAAAGATGTCTGAGGCCGCCCAACTTGCCTCTGCAACTGCCGGGTCGGCACCGTCAAGGAAGTGACAGCTTGACAGATGGCAGATTTTGGCACCGAGGTCGCGGAATGTGTGTTCAATACCGTCGTTAAAAAACTGCCCCACCATAAAGAGATGCAGTTTCGTGTTTGGCAGGTGTTTCGCTGCATCCTCGACAGCGGCCATCATCGGCGCTGGGTGGGCCTTAGCGTGGAATGACAGTCGGCCAAAAAACATCACCACCACGTCATCTTCGGCAATTCCATATTGCGCGCGCAGCGCCTCGCGGCCGGCCGCATTTTTATGACGTTGGTCGCCAAGATCGCCGTCTGTGCCAAGGGGTATGATGGGCAGTTGCATCGGAATGGGAAAACGTGCGCCGACCCTGGCCTGGGTAAACTCGCCATAGCCTTCGTAAAACTGCTCAATCGCCTGTTTCACAGATATCGAGGTGCAAATAACGGCGTCCCAGCTTTGTAAAGGTGCCAACAGGGTTTTCGCCAATTGGTCCATCACATTTTCGCTGGCAATGGTGTGGGTGATTCCGCACAAGCTGAAGGCCCGTTGATTGAAACTCCGGCGCGCCCAAGAAAGCCGACTAATTCCCGGATCGGGCAGAAAATAACAGCCAGCTTCGGTGAGCAGTTCAGGATTAAGCCCGCGAGATACAGAAGCGGGCATCTCCGGTAAGCTATGGGCGTCACAAATTGCTTTGACATGGGTTTTAAAATCATCTGCGCCGCTGCGGTTGTCGACCACCGCATACCAATGATCGACGTCAGCGTAACGCAAAAAGGCTTCTAAAAACGTGGCCCCTGCAACATTCCGGCCCATGACTTTTTTACGTTGCGAATCATATGCATCGGCTTGATAAAACAGCGCTGCATTGGCGGTCGCCGTTATTTTTTGTGGAATATCATTCATGTGTTTTGGAGGCCTTTTTTTTGGTTTTTATTCTTATTGAGCCTATCGACATATCAAAAATTTGACAGCGGTGCACCTGGGTTTGTGACCTGGCGTGCAAGTGCTTTAGTCAGGGCGTCAATCACGTCATCCCAATTGTTGCGTTTTGTTTGTCGAAATAATGTCACCGACGGATACCAGCGGCTGGAATTCGTGCCCCGATGCCAGCGCCAATCGGGGGGATCTGTAATCATAATCCAGGTCGGCTTGCCGAGGGTTGCCGCCAGATGCGCAACGGCGCTGTCAATGGTGATCAC
>JBELLC010000085.1:0-5869 GCA_042088965.1 Nisaea sp.
GCGAAAAAACCAACGCCGCAAATCGTATCAGTGCCCGCCGCCAAAGCTGCGACGTCTCAAAGCGATGACGCCACGCCCCAAACCGAAGCCTCTGGCGCGTCTGCAATTACCTCTTCGGCGGCACCTGTAACGGTCGTGGTGGCGGCAGCCGAAATTTCCGGCAGTTCAGATATTGCCCGTAATGCGGGGCAAACAAACATTGCCAACGCCACCACAGCGACCCCGCAAGCCCCTGACTTAAAGAATATTGCGATCAGCTCGGCGCAAGCGACGGCGCCTCAACGTGATGCGGTGCCGCAGATTGGTGTGCAAAAATTAGCCACGGGCAGCAATATTAAGATTAGAGCGCTGTACCCTGCGTGGATCCGCGTCCGAGATGCCGCCGGGTCGGTGCAACTCAGCAAGGTGCTGCGCCGGGGTGAGACCTATAATGTTCCGACGGGCCAAATTTTTGAGTTATCGACAGGCGATGCGGCAAGCCTAGAAATTTATCTTGATGAAAATCCCGTGCAGGCCATCGGTGGCCGTGGGCAGATTGTCCAGAATTTTAAACTCGATCCGGCACGTCTGGTGCTGACAGCTGGCGACTAACCTCTTACTTTTGGTTCCCCAAAAGAGCCTTTTGGCGTCGCTCTTCATCATGTATACATCCCGCACTAGCTTTGGTGATGTAGCTCCGCTTAGGGAGGATTTTCCATGAGTATTCGGCCATGGCGTGATGTTATCCGCCGACGTTCGCGGCAAATCCATGTGGGTAAGGTCGCGGTTGGTGGTGATGCCCCGATTTCGGTGCAGACGATGACCAACACGCTCACCAGTGATATCGGCGCGACACTCGACCAAATTCATGCCGCCAATGATGCGGGGGTTGATATTGTGCGGGTTTCTTGCCCTGACGTTGCCTCGACAGCCGCGCTGAAAACCATTGTCAAAGAATCTCCAGTGCCGATTGTGGCAGACATTCATTTTCATTATAAACGGGCTTTGGAAGCGGCTGCCGCTGGTGCCGCTTGCTTACGGATTAACCCGGGCAATATCGGCGATTCCAAACGGGTCGGCGAAGTGGTGCAAGCTGCAAAAGATTATGGCTGCTCGATGCGGATTGGCGTAAATGCAGGCAGTCTGGAACGGGAATTGCTGGAGAAATATGGCGAGCCATGCCCTGCTGCCATGGTTGAAAGCGCCCTCAATCACCTGCGATTATTGCAAGACCATGATTTCCACGAGGTGAAAATCAGTGTCAAAGCATCTGATGTGTTTTTGGCGGCGGCAGCTTATCAAGAACTTGCAGAGGCCTGTGACTATCCGCTGCATTTGGGGGTGACCGAAGCTGGCGGTCTGCGGATTGGCACGGTGAAATCATCAATTGGCATGGGGGCGCTGTTGTGGGCAGGCATTGGGGATACCATCCGAGTGTCGCTGTCTGCCGATCCGGTGGAAGAAGTCCGCGCGGGATTTGATATTTTAAAGGCGCTGGGCCTTCGCCATCGCGGCGTTAACGTCATTTCCTGCCCATCATGTGCCCGACAGCAATTTGACGTGATCAAAACGGTTGAGGTGTTGGAACAACGCTTGGCCCATATCACCACGCCGATGACGGTATCGGTCATTGGCTGTGTTGTGAATGGCCCAGGTGAGGCGCGGGAAACAGACATTGGCCTCACAGGAGGAGGCAATGGCACCCATCAGGTTTATGTCAGCGGCTTGCCAGATCATCGTTTGCAAAATACCGATGTCGTCGACCATCTGGTGGGGTTAATCGAAGCCAAGGCGGCAGTGATCGATGCCGAAAACAAAAGCGCGGATCAGCAAGCTGCCAGTGACCTTCTTCAAACTGCTTAACTGAAAGACATCATTGTGGCCAAACTCCAGCCTTTACGCGGAACTCACGATCTATTGCCAGATGATGCGCGGCGTCACCGTCATGTGGTTGAAACAGCTTTGGCCACCTCCGCCTTGTTTGGCTATGGTGAAATTATCACGCCGATTTTCGAGGTGACAGAGGTCTTTCAACGCACTTTGGGAGAGACCTCAGATGTGGTCTCTAAAGAAATGTATAGCTTTACAGATCGAGGCGGCGAAGGTGTGACGTTGCGCCCAGAAGGCACAGCGGGCGTTGCCCGGGCGTTTATTTCGGGCGGCCTACAACAATCGGTGCCGGTGAAGTTCTTTTATCAGGGGCCGATGTTTCGGTATGAGCGCCCGCAAAAAGGTCGTCAACGCCAATTCCATCAATTAGGCGCAGAGTTAATTGGTGTGCCCGGCCCCCTTGGTGATGTTGAGATTATTACCCTTGGGGCTGATATTCTCGATCGCTTAGGGGTGTTGTCACGGACCACCTTGCACTTGAATACGCTGGGTGATCAGGCCAGCCGATCGGCCTATCGAGCAGCGCTGATTGACTATTTCTCCGGCCATCAGGAGCACCTTTCACAGGATAGTCAGCGCCGCTTGCAGCAAAACCCCCTGCGCATCCTTGACTCCAAAGACGATGGCGACCGCAAAGTTGTTGCGGGCGCGCCTGCTTTTGACGCCTATCTCAACGCTGAATCGTCAGACTTTTTTGCCCAGGTGTGTGATGGCCTGGCAGCAGCAGGTATTGGCTATGAGCTGAACCCCCGCCTGGTCCGCGGCCTTGATTATTATTGTCACACGGCGTTTGAATTTGTGACCACCGATCTCGGTGCACAAGGAACGGTGCTGGGCGGTGGCCGCTATGATGGCTTGATTGAGACCATGGGCGGCAATGCAACACCGGGGGTTGGCTGGGCCGCTGGCATTGAACGGCTGGTTATGCTCATTGCTGATGCGCCGCAGCCCGTGCGGCCAATCGCGATCGTGCCCCTGGGGGCCGCAGCCGAGCGGCAAGCCATTACTTTGGCTGCCAAATTGCGCCGACACGGCATGGCAATCGAACTGGGCTTTAGCGGCAATATGGGCAAACGCATGAAGCGGGCGGATAAGTTAGGGGCAAGAGCGGCAATCATTATGGGGGAGGATGAGTTAGCCCGGGCGATGGTAACCTTACGCGACCTGGATGCTGGCACCCAGCAAGAGGTTGCGCTAGATGGCCTGGAGGATGTCCTCGCTCAGATGCGTTAGCGAGCTGCCCGCAATGGCTGAATTTGCTGCGATCCAAAACTTAACCCTGATTGGCCTCGATTTCCGGCATTGCCCGGATAGCCTGCGCGCGCGGCTATTTGTGGATGATGTTGAGATCCCAGACATCCTTTCATCATTGCGGGCGGCGCAGCTTACCGACGCGATTGTTATCAGCACCTGTGATCGCCTGGAGGTCACCTTAACCAGCGCAGATCCGGCGGCCGCAATGGCCGTTATTGCAGGTATTTTGGCCGCCCCCCTCGGCATGGATAGCCGTTTGGTCACTCCCTATATGAGCTGTCTCACCGGGTTTGAGGCCGTGCATCATTTGTTTCGTGTGACAGCGTCGCTGGATAGCCAGGTCGTCGGTGAAAGCCAGGTTTTGGGGCAGGTTAAAGCTGGCCATGCGGCGGCCCGCAAACATGGCATGGCAAACGGCCTGGTTGACCGCTGTTTTCAAGAAGCCTTTCGGGTCGCAAAAACCGTCAGAAGTGAAACTGAAATTGGTAATAGTCCGGTAAGCATTGCGGCCACAGCGATTGACCGTTGCCGCGCCTTACATGGCGACTTAAATGATCGTGGCGGCGTGCTGATTGGCACCGCAGAATTTGGCGCCTTAATGGCGGAACAATTACAACGGGCAGGACTGTCGCGCCTGCGGGTCATCGACACCAACCTTAATCGCGCTGCGGCGCTGGCGCGCCGGCTATCATGCCATCATGGCGTGATGACCGATCTTGGCACCGCCTTGGTTGATGGCGATATTTTATTAGCAGCCTTTGGCAGTGGTCATCATCTGTTAGATAATGAGATGCTCGCCAGTATTCTGCGCCGTCGCCGCCAGCGTCCGATGCTGATCCTTGACCTTGCGATCCCCTCTGATCTTGATCCTTCCGTGAATCGACTTGATGATGTGTTTGTTTTCACCCTCGATGACCTCGAAGACGCCGCCCGGGATGGCCGCGCCAATCGGCTCAGTGCGGCAATGGCGGCAGAGGGGCTGGTTGTGGCGGCAGCAGATGATTTTAGGGGCACGCTCGAAGGCCGCCGTGCAGACCCAGAGATTGCGGCATTGCAGTCGCGCTTTCAGGCGCTACGTGATGAGGTTTTGCAGGCAGAACCAACAGCAGACGCCGATAAAGCCACGCAATTGTTGATCAATCGCCTGTTGCATGCGCCATTGTCGCGTTTGCGTGATATGGCACGTGATGATGCATTAAGCGCCGAGAGGCGGCAAATGCTGCGCATGTTGTTTGATCTTGATGACGATAAGGAGGGGTGATCGTGAGTCTCGACGCCAACTTAGAAAAAGTACAAGCGCGTTATCAGGAGCTACAAGCCCTGCTCAATGATCCGGCGGGGATTGATTCCGATGGTTTTCAAAAACTATCCAAAGAATTGGCGGATCTTGGTGCTGTGGCCGAGAAGGCCGCCGAGCGCAGCCGTGTCCTGGTTGAACTTAGCGAGGTGCGTGATCTGCTCGCGGATCCCGATGTTGATTTTGAGATGCGGCAAATGGCCGAGCAGGAAGGTCGTGAAATTGAAGCCCGCCTGCCCGCGCTTGAGCGTGACTTGCAGATTCTGTTATTGCCCCGAGATGAGGCTGACGCCCGCAATGCCATTTTAGAAGTGCGCGCTGGGACGGGTGGCGATGAGGCAGCCTTGTTTGCCGCGGAGCTTTTTCAAATGTATCAGAGGTTCGCCGCCTTGAAGGGCTGGAAGTTTGAAACCATGGAGGTTTCAGAAACTGCCATTGGTGGCTTTAAAGAAGCTTTTGCGACAATCACCGGTGCGGATGTTTTCGCCCGTTTGAAGTATGAATCCGGGGTCCACAGAGTGCAGCGTGTGCCTGCCACCGAGTCAGGCGGACGTATCCATACTTCGGCGGCAACCGTGGCGGTGCTGCCAGAAGCTGAAGACATTGATGTTGCCATTGATGAACGTGACTTGCGGATTGATGTTTACCGCGCCAGTGGCCCTGGTGGGCAATCGGTCAATACCACCGATAGTGCGGTGCGGATTACCCACTTACCAACAGGGCTTGTGGTCACCCAGCAAGATGAAAAGTCACAGCATAAAAATCGTGCCAAAGCGATGCGCATTTTACGGGCCCGATTATTTGACCGCGAACGGGCCCTGCAACATGAAGCGCGGGCGGCAGACCGAAAAGGCCAGGTTGGATCCGGCGATCGCTCTGAGCGCATTCGCACCTATAACTTTCCCCAAGGTCGGATCACCGATCACCGCATTAATTTGACGCTCTATAAGATCGAGAAAATTATTGCGGGTGAAGGTTTAGATGAAGTCATCGATGCCTTAACGGCAGAGGATCAAGCGGCCCGTTTGGCGATGATCAATTGAGCCGAGAGATCGTGAAGTCCAGTATTCGCTATATCAAAGACCTGTCGCGCTATTTGGCGGCGGAGCTTTCGGCCGCCGGCGTACAAACGCCGATGTTAGACGCCCGGATTTTAACAGCCGCAGCTGTGGGACTGGATGGCGATAGTATTTTAGCGGCCCGCGACCAGCCGGTGTCAGCGGTCCAAATACAAGCCGCCAGCGCCCTCTGTGCGCGTCGTGCCGCAGGCGAACCCGTGTCGCGGATCATTGGCATGCGTGAGTTTTGGAGCCTACCGTTCCGGCTGTCAGAGGCCACCTTAGACCCCCGCGCAGATTCCGAAACCCTCATTGAAGTGGCTCTAAAACTATTCGAAAACCAACGCCCCCCTGCTCGGATTATTGACCTTGGAACGGGGAGTGGTTGTTT
>JBELLC010000085.1:5969-13593 GCA_042088965.1 Nisaea sp.
CCGGTCTGGTTGATTTTTGAAATTGGCTATGATCAAGCGGCAGCTGTGAGCCGGATTTTTGACGGTATCGGCTATCATCTTTTTCAAAAACAGGCAGATTACGGCGGAAATGATCGCTGTTTGGTTTTCCAAGACGCGCAAGTAATGGGACAGGTTTCACAGTAGTATTAATTCGAATTTGGAATTAGAGCGTGCTAAACTCAAAACTATCTTGACCTATAAGAACGGAAGGCTTAATCCGTTACGGGCGAGCGTAATGCTAATACGAGGTAGGCTAATTTTAAGGTTAGGCATTAAAAAACGCGCTGGCTTGACGCAGAATTTGTGCGTCCCGGGGAATGTAGAAAAAAGTAGAGTGTTATGAGACAAGGTCCACATGTGAAACGTGGGCGGGGTCGCGGTAACCGTCGGTCGAATGTTCCGAACCGGAATCAGACTTTTGATAGTAATGGTCCCGATGTTCGGATACGCGGCAATGCGCATCAAGTGTATGAGAAATACTTATCCTTGGCGCGTGATGCAACGACATCTGGTGATCGCGTTCTTGCCGAAAGCTGCTACCAATATGCAGAACATTACTTTCGTATTCTGAAAACATTCGCCGACGAGGCAGACGAAAGTAATCGTACACGCGCTGCAAGCGGGCAGCGTTCTGGTGGTGAAGCGGCGGTTGAAAATCAAGCATTGAGCAGCGATGTTGGCGAAGACATGGCCGCCAGTGAACAGCCCGCGATCGGCGTTGAGCCAAAGTTGGACTTGACTGAGCCATCACCAGATGCGGCGCCACCTGCTGAGATCATTGCCGCCGGTTCGGTGCCGACAGACGTCGTCGAGACCGATAGCGATGATGCAGATCAGTTACCTGCTTTCGTCTCGGCACCGCAGGCGGTTGAGGAAACAGCTCAACCGGCACCGAAACCGCGTCGCCGCCGGACCGTGCGGGTCGTCCGAAAATCAGACGATGGTGATGATACAAAAACGCCAGCGGCGGCTGATTAACGGCGATAGTGACCGCCAAAGTTGGCTGTGGTCACGATGTCAATAATTGGCCCGCCCGCGGGATGTTTTTCGGGGATCGTTCGGCCTGTCGGGGCGCGGCGCGCCTGAACGGTGTTCCGTGGTGTGGTGGGCGTTGGGTCAGGTCTGGCTTAGGGTCGGTGCTGGCGCACTGATCGTCAGATGGTCTTTTGTGGCGATCTTGCCGCCCTGCACGACGCGCAGGAAGACGCCACAATGGCGATGCCCAAAACCACGTTCCAGATCACGGACCAGGTTCATGTCACGCTGGCCGTTGTTGGGGTTCACATTAATGGCGGCACAGCGCTCAATCGGCTCAACCACCGTTAATCGGGCATCACCAAGGTGAACTGTCTGCCCAATCCAGGTGTTTTCGGCCCATGCAGCTGCGCCATCAATGACGAGGTTGCCGCGAAACCGCTGGCCGTCAATCGCCTCCCCTGTCACCCGTTCAATGTCGTGCAATGAGGCCAGATTGATCAGTGATAACAACCCTTCGCGTTGGTCGCTGAAGCTGGTTTGTTTGCCGTCAATGAGCTTAGGTGGCGCGCTGATAGAATCGCTTAAATAGGCGGTGAAAAACTGTTCAATCAAGGCCCGGCCCAAAGGCTCGCTGATTTTACCACAGCTGACTTGTCGATCCCGCCGATAAATTGTCAAGACCTCGCTTTCGGCATCAAAATGACTGACCAAGGTCGCCAGTCGCGCGTGCCGTGACAATTGTAGAAAATGTCCTTTATTCCGCCATGCGTCATCGCTGATGGTGATCGGAACACCGCCGCGTGCCAATGCAAACCGTCGATCGCCCGCAATCGGTTGGCCAATGTCAAGGGTTGTTGTGGGCAATGATTGCGCACTTAAGCCTTTGACTGGAAAGCAGTTTATAGCGGTTAAAATGGACTCCATCAGTGTACAATGTTGCAGTGCGGAAAAACTGTCAACAGGGCAAGCTTCGTGAAATGCTGTTCAATTGCGGGAAATGCGCATCTTCTTGGATCTTTTTACTTGTGTGACAATTTAGGCACACCCATATCTACCCCAGGCCGGAGGGATCAGAAGGTCATGCCTGCGGTCCTTAAATGGTTGCGACCCTATAGGTGATGCTGGCTTAAAACAGAAAATGGCCCGCTGGTGGGCGATATTCTGGTGGCGTCCCGGGCGCGGCTGCGGTGTTTTGGAAATGATGGTGGTATTGAGGAGGGTGCAGCGTGGATATTGAGAAATTCACCGAACGGTCGCGGGGCTTCATTCAAGCAGCACAGACCATGGCGCTGGGTCGCGGGCATCAACAGTTTACCCCGACCCACATATTGGCCGCTCTGTTAGCGGATAACGAGGGGGTGGCCGTTCGTCTGCTGACAGCAGCAGGCGGCGATGCGCGCCAGGTTCAGCAGGCGTCAGAAGGTGAATTGGCAAAATTACCTGCTGTCGAAGGCAGTGGTGCGGGGCAGTTATATCTGACCTCGGACGTGGCGAAAGTATTTGAAACCGCAAAGACAGCGGCTGAAAAAGCGGGTGATCAATTTATCACCGCCGAAATGCTCCTGCTGGCTTTGGTGATTTGCGACGGCCCGGTGACGGCGAAAATATTGGCTGATGGGGGGGTCACGGCCCAAGCCCTGAATGCGGCGATCAATGACCTGCGCAAAGGCCGCAGCGCCACCAGTGCCGGCGCTGAAGGACAATATGATGCCTTGCAGAAATATACCGCAGATCTGACAGCTGCCGCCCGTGATGGCAAACTTGACCCAGTGATTGGGCGTGATGAGGAAATCCGCCGGACCATTCAAGTCCTGTCGCGGCGCACCAAAAACAACCCGGTTCTGATTGGTGAACCGGGGGTCGGCAAGACAGCTATTTTGGAAGGGTTAGCGCAGAGAATTATTAACGGGGATGTGCCCGAACCGTTGAAATCACGGCGGCTGCTATCGCTTGATTTAGGCGCTTTAATCGCCGGTGCGAAATTTCGCGGTGAATTTGAGGAGCGTCTTAAAGCGGTTTTACAAGACATTACCCATGCGAATGGTGAGGTGATTCTGTTCATTGATGAGCTGCATACCCTGGTTGGTGCGGGCGCCGCAGAAGGGGCGATGGATGCCTCTAATATGCTGAAGCCTGCCTTAGCGCGCGGTGAGCTGCATTGTGTCGGTGCCACCACCCTTGATGAGTTTCGCAAACATGTGGAAAAAGACGCTGCCTTGGCGCGGCGCTTTCAGCCTGTCTTTGTCGCCGAACCAGATGTTGCCGACAGTATCTCTATTCTGCGTGGCCTGAAGGAGAAATATGAACTCCATCACGGCGTCCGCATTATGGATTCCGCCCTCGTGGCGGCGGCTAATTTATCGAATCGTTACATCAGTGACCGCTTTTTGCCTGATAAGGCGATTGATTTGGTGGATGAGGCGGCAAGTCGGCGGCGCATGGAAGTTGATTCAAAGCCTGAAGAAGTCGACGAGTTGGATCGCCGGGTTATCCAATTAAAAATCGAACGTGAAGCCCTGCGCAAAGAAGCTGACCCACAGGCGGTCAGCCGCCTTGAGGCTTTACAGGAAGAGCTTGGCACCTTGGAAGCGCGCGCTGCTGATTTAACAGAGCGTTGGCTTAATGAGAAGGGCGTGGTTGTTGATTTACAAGCCCAGCAAGAGCTTTTGGATCGGGCCCGGCAGGATTTGGAGATGGCCAAACGCGATGGTGACCTGGGACGTGCAGGGGAATTGATGTACGGCGTCATTCCCGATCTTGAAACGGCCATCGCGGCGCATGAAACCGCCCCGCAAGATAGGATGCTGAAAGAGGAGGTGAGCGAGCAGGATATCGCTGCCGCAGTATCGCGTTGGACGGGTATTCCGGTTGATCGGATGATGGCAGGCGAGCGTGAAAAACTACTGGCGATGGAAACACATTTACAGGCCCGGGTGATTGGCCAAGATACGGCGGTAACAGCTGTCTCGCATGCCGTTCGCCGCGCCCGTGCTGGATTGCAAGATCCGAACCGCCCGATTGGGTCGTTTCTATTCCTTGGCCCAACAGGTGTTGGCAAGACTGAATTGACCAAAGCATTAGCGCATTTTCTGTTTGATGATGAACAGGCGATGGTGCGCATCGACATGTCGGAATTTATGGAAAAACATTCTGTTGCCCGCTTGCTGGGAGCGCCGCCAGGTTATGTTGGTTATGAAGAAGGCGGCAGTTTAACCGAGGC
Source organism: Nisaea sp. (assembly GCA_042088965.1). GTDB lineage: Bacteria > Pseudomonadota > Alphaproteobacteria > Thalassobaculales > Thalassobaculaceae > TMED26. The sequence goes on from JBELLC010000085.1 coordinate 10,189, forward strand.
GGTGCGCCGCCGTCCATATCAGGTGATTTTGCTTGATGAGGTTGAAAAAGCCCATCCTGATGTCTTCAATGTGTTGCTGCAGGTCCTAGATGACGGCCGGTTGACCGATGGTCAGGGACGGACCGTCGATTTTCGCAATACCTTGATTATCCTCACCTCTAATCTGGGGGCCGAGATTTTGGCTGATCAGGCTGCCAATGCGACAGTTGAGGGCGCGCGGGCGGCGGTGATGGCGGTTGTGCAACAAGCGTTCAGGCCAGAATTCTTAAACCGTCTTGATGAGATTTTGCTGTTTAACCGCCTCAGTCGTGATCACATGGGCGCCATCGTCGATATCCAGATTGGGCATTTACGAAAGCTATTGGCAGATCGTCATTTGACCCTTCACCTCGACGACTCGGCGGCGCAATGGTTGGCGGATGCAGGATTTGATCCGGTTTATGGGGCGCGGCCGCTGAAGCGGGTGATCCAGCGATCGCTGCAGAACCCGCTGGCAAACATGATCCTTGCCGGTATGGTGGCTGACGGCACAGACCTGCAGGTGAGCACGATCGATGGTGCGCTGGCCATCAATGGCCAGGTTCTTGATGACAGCAGGCGAAGCGTGAGCGCTGCGGCGGCTGAAGAGGCGTAACCGCGTTACAGGCTATTGAAACAGCAGCTTGCAGGCTCTAAGAAGGGGGATGCAGGGGAGTTCAACACTCTCCTGCGACGGGCTTACGCAAAGGAGACAGCGGCTCATGCCGATTCGGATTCCAAATGATCTTCCCGCCGCGCCAATTTTGCGGCAGGAAGGGCTGGTGGTTATGCGCGAGGAAGAAGCCGCGCGCCAAGACATTCGCCCCTTGGAAATTGCGATTTTGAATTTGATGCCCGAAAAGGCTGTCACCGAAACGCAAATCGCCCGCCAGTTGGGGCGCTCTCCCTTGCAGGTCAACCTCAGTCTGGTGACCACGTCAACCTATAAGGCGCGCAATGCCTCAGAAGGTCATATGGCGGCATTTTACAAGCCCTGGTCAGATATCGCCCAACGCAAGTTTGATGGCTTGATCATCACCGGCGCGCCGATTGAACGGATGGCGTTTGAAACGGTTGCGTATTGGCCTGAACTGACAGCGATTTTTGACTGGGCAGACCGTCATGTGAGCAGTGTTTTCGCGCTTTGTTGGGGGGCGCAAGCCTTGCTGTATCATCGTTATGGCGTGCCAAAATATGAGTTTTCCCAAAAACTGTCTGGGGTCTATCACCATCGCCGCTTAACAGAACGGTTCCCGATCATTTCCGGATTTGATGATGAATTCCCGGTGCCTGTCTCGCGTTGGACAGAAGTGCGTCGCGCCGATATTGAAAAACAGCGCGATTTGATCATCCTTGCTGAGGGCGACACGGCAGGTGTTTGCTTGCTCCAGGATATCGCGGGCCGCAATTTCTTCATGTTCAACCATTTTGAATACGACGCCGATACCTTGGCTTGGGAATACAGCCGCGACTGTGAAAATAATGGGCGTGAGGCGGTGCTACCGCATGCCTATTTCCCCGATGATGACCCAGACAAGACGCCGAAAAACAGCTGGCGCAGCCATGCCCAATTGCTTTACAGCAACTGGATCAACACAGTTTATCAGATGACACCATTTGATCTTTCGCAAATCGGCGCATAGATCAAAATCAATTTCAATCGCGCCTTAACGCCGCTATTTCTTGGCGATCAGCGCCGGCGCTTGAAAGCGGTTGCGCTGGTCATCGATTTGAGCGCGACGGTTGTTGAAATGCACTAAATCTTTGCCGCTGAGTTGCTCGCCTGATGGCAGTTTTATGTTGAGTGGATTGCGCTGCTTGTTATCGACCAACACTTCATAGTGCAAATGGGGGCCTGTGGATCGGCCGGTGGAGCCAACATAACCGATGGTTTGACCTTGGATCACCCGGCTGCCGCGTTTTAGCCCCCGGCGGTAGGCGGACAAATGAGCATAAGCTGTTGAATATGTTGAATTATGTCGAATGCGAATATATTTTCCGTAATGCCCTTTGCGGCCAATCGAGGCAATCACGCCATCACCTGCGGCCATGATCGGGGTCCCTTTGGGGGCCGCAAAATCAGCTCCGCGATGCAATTTGGTATAGCCAAGGATGGGGTGTTTGCGGCGCCCAAAACCAGAGGAAAGGCGGGCACCATCAATCGGGGTGCGCATCAGAGTCTTTTTGACGCTTTGTCCGCGGGGGTCAAAATAGTCGGTGATGCCAGAGCTTGGGGTGAAGCGATAATAGGGCCTGGGTGTCGTTGATAAGGTCATCGCGGCAAATTGGATTTCAGTTACTGGCACCGCGGTGCCGCGGCTATCAAAGGCCTGGGTGTAAAAAACATCGAAATGATCGCCGCGCCTGATCTCGCGCTGGAAATCGACATCGAAACTGAACACGCGAATCATTTGTGTCAGCACAGCGATGGGCATATTGGCGGCTCGGGCGGCATTATAAAGGCTGTCATCAATGGTGCCACTGACACGCTGCGGGCGCATCGTCAGGGCGCGGTCGCGTGTGACCGCCGCAAATTTTCCGTCAGGGGTCAAGCCAACGTCAATTTGTTGGCGCACATCGGGGTGGAAATTAAAGCCAGTGAACTGTCGCTTCAGAGGCGTGCCGGAATCGGGCCCAGATTTCGGGGGCCCAGGTGTTTGAGATGGAGGTGTCGGGGATGGCGGTGTTTGGGGCAGGAAAGCATCGAAGTGGATATTAATTTTCTGTCCTGCTGCCAGCCGCCGGGGATCAAAAATGGCCTGTAACGCATTGACAGCGCGAAAGGCATCACTGCGGTCAACGCCGCTTCGGGCGAGCGCAACCAGCAATGTTTCACCTTTGCGCACCGTCATTGTGCGCTTGTTCGTCGTCGGGGTTTCAGCAACCAATTGCGGCGGCTTTGGCCGCGCCAGTGGTTTTGCAGGCTGTGCCTTTGCGGCCTGCATTGCCTCAGCAGTTCGGCTCAACGCCTTCGGCTTGGGAAGCGGGATCATGGCCGTCGGGGGGCTGCGAAGGATTGAGTTGGCGAGCACCGGGCGCCCCGGGTCTGGGAGCAGCGCCGCGCTGATCACTGTCAGTGACATGAAAAGTTGCCACAGACAGCGCCGACAGACGCGCCCCAGAAACCTCAAGCGCCAGTCACCAGGCACGATGCCCCGAGCCAGCACGGCCACAAATTTATCTCGAAAAACCATGCCCTATTTATAATATTTCGGGGCCTTGGGTGAACCGAAAAATTTTCATGACAAAAATGTTAATTTTTTTGTCAAAAGCATTTGACACTCCCTGAGGGGCGGGGTAGAACCCGGCTCCCATCGCGGTGCGGCGGGCCAGCTCTTTGACATTGTTATTGAAGGAAGGGATAAGCGGACGGCGGCGTTGTTGTTA
>JBELLC010000086.1:0-11599 GCA_042088965.1 Nisaea sp.
TCCGTCTGTGGGTGGCCGGTCGAGGTGCGCCTCGGGCCGGTCGCGTCGGGCACGCTACTTTTTCAAAACAGCAACGCACAGCACCACAATGTGCAGCGCTGCTTGCTTTATATTCAGCTTGTCCGCTGGTTGAAAGAGAAAGTCTTGAAAATTCACTTCAATGCGCTTTTTCGACCCAATTTTACAATTTTTAATTGTTTATAGTGGTTGACCCCATCGTTATCGTCGACTAGCGTTATTTCGTGTTTAGGTTGCATCGCGAACAAAAAAAACCCTTAAGGCGACACATAACACAACCCAAGTGTAGCTGATTTCACGGCGCCCAGATCTTTCGGCGATCTGAAACCGCCGGGGGACCGCGCAAACTGTTTTGGTATTGAAGGAACCGATAAAGATGACGCAGGGCTATCCTGATCCACAGATTTATAACACCACGCCGAAACTTCTGAAATTCAATGCTGACCACTATCCTGAGGATATTGCCCTGCGGGAAAAAGATTTTGGCATTTGGCATGAATATACCTGGGCAGCGTTTCACCAACGTGTTTGCCACCTAAGCTTGGCAATGCATGCCTTGAAAATTGGCGCTGATGAGGTGGTGGCACTTTTGGGTGATAATAATGTCGATTGGGTTTGCGCTGAATTGGCGACCCATACCGTTGGCGCAATGTCGATGGGGATTTACCGCGACGCCCTTGATGAGGAAGTGGGCTATCTTGCAGAATATGCTGAAGTTACCGCTGTTTACGCCGAAGATCAGGAACAAATCGACAAAATACTGAACCTCAGTGACCGCTTGCCAAAGCTGAAATATATCCTGTATTCCGACCCACGCGGGGTGCGCAAAATCACTGACCCGCGATTACGGGCAATCGATGACCTCATTCAACAGGGCGCGGCATTAGCGCGCCAAGATCCAAGCGCCCACGACGCTTTGGTTGCGGCCACAAATGGCAATGATATCTGCATCCTGTGCACCACCTCCGGTACCACAGCAAACCCTAAATTGGCGATGCTGAGCCACCAACGCTTCATTCGTCACAATTTAAGCTATCTGGCCAGCGATCCGAAAACCCCGCGCGATGAATATGTATCGGTTCTGCCGTTGCCGTGGATTGTTGAGCAATGTTATTGCCTGGGATTTAACCTGATTAGCCGGATGAAGGTCAGCTTTCCAGAAAGCATTGAAACCACCATGGCGGATATGCGCGAGGTTGGCCCGACCTTTGTGCTGATGGCGCCGCGTGTACTGGAACAAATCGCCGCTGATATGCGCGCGCGGGTGATGGATTCAGGGGCGCTGACGCAATGGGTTTTCAAATGGGGCGTTAAAACCGGCTTACAGGCGTTGGAACAGGGTAAGCGCCATTGGCTCGCAGACCTTCTTTTGTTTAGCGTTTTGCGGGACCGATTAGGGCTCAGTAAGGTGCGCTCTGCGGCCACAGGCGGCGCTGCCATTGGCCCTGACACCTTCAAATTTTTTCTCGCTATGGGCCTGCCTTTGCGGCAGCTGTATGGCCAAACAGAACTCATTGGTGCCTACACCCTGCAGGACCCGGGAACAAATGATGTAGATTCGGTGGGTGTACCTTTTGCCGGTTGCAACGTGCGGATTGACAATCCGGACCCAAATGGCGTTGGCGAAATCGTAAGCCAACATGACAATATGTTTCTCGGTTATTACAAAAACGCGGCTGCAACGAACGCAGACCTGCGGAATGGCTGGATGTATACAGGCGATGCTGGTTATTTTGATGATCAACAGCGTTTGGTGGTTATTGACCGCATGAAAGATATTGCGGTGATGTCAAATGAGGCTAAATTCTCACCGCAGTTCATTGAAAATAAACTAAAATTTTCGCCCTATATTGCCGAAGCTGTGATTCTTGGGGCCGATCGGCCTTATCTCACGGCGATTGTCTGTGTGAGGTTTTCGATCGTCTCAAAATGGGCTGAAAAGAACCGTATTCCGTTCACCTCTTACACCAATCTGGCCGCTCAGGACTCAGTTTATAAATTGGTCCGCCAACAGATTGAAGAGGTCAACACGCATCTGCCCAGCAACCAAAAGATCCAAAAATTTTTGCTCTTGTTTAAAGAGTTAGATGCCGATGATGGTGAATTGACACGCACCCGCAAAGTCCGCCGTAGCGTCATTGCAGAGCGCTATGGCCCGCTGATTGAGGCCCTCTATTTCGATCAAAAAACCGCCAAAATTGATACGGCGATGACCCTTGAAGATGGCCGCCAGGCGCGCTTACAAGCGGAGATGGCGATCATGACCGTTGCCCCATCAAACCCAACAGCACCCCACACGCAAAGAAACGAGTGACGGCCAAAACCATGACTGAGCATATGCAAACACGCCCCACCCCAGCATCGCCAAAGATGCCCGAGCGATTGTTGAAATTTGATCATATTGAACTCGCCTTTGGCGGCGTTAAAGCCATCAACGATGTCAGCTTTCAGGTCAATCAAGGAGAGATTTTAGCGATTATCGGTCCCAATGGTGCGGGTAAATCATCGCTCTTGAATGTCATCAATGGATTTTACAAGCCGACCTCAGGACAGATTGAGTTTCGGGGCGAGACTCGTAGCGCCATGGAACCTCATCACGCGGCGACAAATGGCATCGCCCGGACCTTTCAAAATATCGCCCTGTTCCGCGGCATGAGCACGCTCGACAATCTGATGACAGGACGCCTGTTAAAGATGAAAACGCACTTCTTTTGGCAATGCTTGTATTGGGGACCCGCCCTGCGCGAGGAATTGGCGCACCGGGCAGCGGTTGAACGAATCATTGATTTCTTAGAAATCGAAGCGATCCGCCGGACCCCCGTTGGTCGCTTGCCTTACGGCTTACAAAAACGCGTTGAATTGGGCCGGGCCTTATCCATGCAGCCTGACATTTTGCTGCTGGATGAACCGATGGCAGGCATGAATGTCGAAGAAAAAGAGGATATGTCGCGATTCATCCTCGAGGTGAATGAAGAATTCGGCACCACCATCGTTCTGATTGAACATGACATGGGGGTGGTGATGGATATTTCTGACCGCGTCATCGTTCTGGATCACGGCGTCAAAATTGCTGACGGCACCCCTGACGAGGTCCGCAGCAATGACGCTGTCATCGATGCCTATCTCGGCGTCAGCCATTGATTGCAGGGGCATAGTCACATGAATTTTATGGATATGATCGTCTCGGGGTTTTGGGTTTTCGTTGACACCGAGCTTGGATTTTTGATTGAGGTGGTGGTTGGCGGTACCCTTGCCGGCGTTATGTACTCTTTAGTGGCCTTGGGGTTTGTGTTGATTTTCAAAGCCTCAGGCGTGTTCAATTTCGCCCAAGGCATCATGGTGTTATTTGCCGCTCTGACCTTGGTTGGCTTAATGGAACTTGGCTTGCCGCTGATCGCTGCTGTGGTGGTGACCATCATGGTGATGATTGCTGTTGCCATGGCCATCGAGCGGGTGGTGCTGCGGCAACTTGTGAACCAAGAACCTATCATTTTATTTATGGCGACCATCGGCATTGCCTTTTTCCTTGAGGGCTTTGGCGAGACCTTATGGGGCAGTGATGTCCGCAAACTGGATATTGGCATCCCAAATGACCCCTGGTTTCTGGGAGCTGCGGATTCGCGTATGGGGCAGGTATTGGTCCAACAGTTCGATCTGATCGCGGCGCTCGCTGCCGGGGTTTTGGTCGCCGCCCTAGCCTTGTTTTTCCACTACACCCGCATTGGCCGCGCTTTGCGCGCTGTCGCAGATGACCATCAAGCGGCCTTATCCGTGGGCATTCCGCTGAATCAGATTTGGGTTGTGGTCTGGTCAGTGGCCGGGGTTGTCGCCTTGGTTGCCGGCATCGCCTGGGGCGCGCGTCTTGGGGTGCAGTTCAGCTTGTCTGTCATCGCCTTAAAGGCGCTGCCGGTGTTGATTCTTGGCGGATTCACCTCGGTGCCGGGTGCGATCATCGGCGGCATCATTATCGGAATCGGCGAAAAGCTGGCCGAAATTTACATCGGCCAGCCGTTTTTCGGTGGCGGGATTGAAGAATGGTTCGCCTATGTGGTGGCCCTCATTTTCCTCATTTTCCGGCCGCAAGGATTGTTTGGCGAAAAAATTATCGAGAGAGTTTAGCGCTATGTTCTACCGCGAAACAGGATCCTTCCAAACCAGCTATCAAAGCGATCAATCTTTGCTGAAATTGCCGCTTGACCGGGCCGGACTCATTTTCTGGTTACTGGTCGGTTTTGTGGCTTTTCCATCGCTGCAAAATGAGTATTGGCTGGGGTCCATCATGATCCCGGTTTTGATCTCTGTGATTGCCGCCCTCGGGTTAAATATTCTGACCGGCTATTGCGGCCAACTCAGCCTTGGAACCGGCGCTTTCATGGCCACCGGCGCGTATATGGGCTACAAGCTGACAACCGCGAATTTTGGCATTGATGGCTTTCAGCTTAATATCCTGCTGGTGCTGCTTTTGTCGGGCCTGATTACCGCTGGCGTTGGTGTCATTTTTGGCCTGCCAAGCCTGCGCATTAAGGGTTTTTACCTGGCGGTAACAACCTTGGCGGCACAATTCTTTTTACTTTGGCTGTTCAACAAAGTGCCGTGGTTTGTGAACAATTCGATTTCCGGGGTGCCGTCAGCGCCGCCGCGCGGCATTTTTGGTTTTACCGTCACAGGTGCCGAAGCGGGGCTGTTGGAGCGGTATTATTTTGTCCTGGCGGTGACGGTTGTGATGACGGTCATTGCCAGCAATTTGGTGCGGGGCCGAATTGGCCGCTCATGGATGGCGATCCGAGACATGGATATCGCTGCCGAGTTAATCGGTATCCGGCCGTTGGTCGCGAAATTAACCGCCTTTGCGGTAAGTTCGTTTTTCTGCGGGGTCGCCGGCATGCTGTGGGCGTTCACCTATATCAATACCGTTGAGCAAACAGCCTACGATATCAATCGCTCATTCCAGATTTTGTTCATGGTCATCATTGGCGGGCTTGGCAGCATTCTGGGGGCCTATCTTGGCGCCATTTTTATCATTCTCTTGCCGATTTTGCTGAACAACGCCCCGCAATGGTTTGGCCTTGAGCTGCAAACCAATGTGATCACCCATATCGAGTTTATGACCTTTGGCGGTTTGATCGTGTTTTTCCTTATTGCCGAGCCCCATGGGTTGGCCCGGCTTTGGCAAATCGCCAAAGAAAAACTTAGGCTTTGGCCATTTCCATATTGACCCGAGGTGGATAGCCGTCGCGGCTGCGGCCAGCAGAGGTCAGAAAGCAATTTCAGTGGTCCTGAAGGGACGCTGAAGCAGGTCTGAAACAGACCAAAAAATAAAAAGCGTAACAGCAACAGGGAGACCCCTAATGAATATGCGCAAGATCACACTCTCTATTCTCAGCGCTGCCGTCCTTTCGGCTGGGTTGACAAGCGTCACAATGGCGCAAACCAAGCAAGACATTCCCGCTCTTGTCTACCGCACGGGTGCCTATGCGCCTGGCGGCATTCATATTGCGAATGGCATCTCTGATTACCTGCGGTTGATCAATTCGCAAGGCGGGATCAATGGTGTCATGATCAACCATCCAGAATGCGATTATGGCTATAAGACTGACCGTGGTGTGGAATGCTATGACCGCTTGAAAACCAAGTATACAGCGGCAATGACGCCGTTTTCCACAGGCGTTACCTATGCCATCTTGGAAAAAGCCACCCAGGATGAAATCCCTATCTTCACGATGGGATATGGTCGCACGTCAGCGGCCAAGGGGAATATTTTCCCATGGGTGTTCAACTTCCCCGCGACCTATTGGAGCCAAGCCACCTCTATCGTGCGCTATATCTCCTATCGTGAGGGCGGTATGGAGAAGCTGAAAGGCAAACGCTTTGCCTTCATTTATCTTGATCATCCTTATGGCAAAGAGCCAATTCCAACCTTCGAAGCGATGAGCCAGAAATTCGGCTTCAGCTTTGATAAATATCCTGTACCGGCAGCCTCAATGACCGAGCAAAAGTCAATCTGGCTGCAAATCCGGCGGACACGGCCCGACTACGCAATTATGTGGGGCTGGGGGGCGATGAACTCCACCGCGGTCAAAGAAGCTGCCAATATCCGCTTTAAAATGGAAAACTTCATTGGCAATTGGTGGGCTGGCGCCGAACCAGATGTGATCCCAGCAGGTGATGGGGCAATTGGCTATATGGCTACCACCTTCAATGGGGTGGGGACCGATTACCCGATCTACACACAATTGCAGGACCTTTATGAACAAGGTAAAGGGACCGCCGGAAGCTTTGATGATACCGGCAATGTGCTGTATTCGCGGGGTCTGCTGAATGCGGCCTATATCGTTGAAGCGGTCAAAACAGCGCAGGCGAAATATGGTAACCGGGCCATGACCGGTGCTGAAGTTCGCTGGGGTTTTGAAAATCTCAATATCACCGATGCCCGCATCAAAGAGCTGGGCCTAACAGGCCTGATGCCGCCCGTGAAGGTGACCTGTGAGAATCATGAGGGTCAAAACCCAGGGGCTTATTTCCAGCAATGGGATGGCAAAAAATGGAGCATCAAAACCGACTGGGTGCCCGCGATGACCGATTTCGTGAAGCCGTTGATCGACAAAGACGCGGCCCAATATGCCGCTGAAAAAGGTATCATGCCGCGTGATTGCAACTGATCCCTGAGATTGCCAAAGGGCGGCGTTGCGCGCCAACGCCGCCCCCTCATCGACGACTTTTAGAAAGGCCAACGCCATGAATACGGCCGATACCGCCGAACAACAGTCCAATCCACCGCCCCCCCTGCTGCGGGTGAAAAATATTGAGGTCATTTACGACCACGTCATCCTAGTGTTGCGCGGCGTCTCACTGGAATTACCAAAAGGCGGGATTGTCGCGCTTTTAGGCGGAAATGGCGCCGGCAAAACCACAACCTTGAAGGCCATTTCCAACCTATTAGGGGTGGAACGTGGCGAGGTTACCAAGGGCAGCATCGAGTTTAACGGCGACCCGGTGCAAGCCTTAACCCCCAACCAGATGGTCAAGCGGGGAATCATACAAGTGATGGAAGGGCGGCATTGCTTTGAACATTTGACGATTGAGGAAAATTTGCTCACCGGTGCTTTTACCCGTGGCGGCGACCGCAGCGGCATCGCCCATGATTTAGAGATGGTCTATGACTATTTTCCCCGCCTCAGAGAACGTCGCCGTTCTCAAGCAGGCTATACTTCGGGGGGGGAGCAGCAAATGTGCGCCATTGGTCGCGCCTTGATGAGCCGACCTGAAACGATCTTGCTGGATGAGCCATCTATGGGATTGGCCCCGCAATTGGTCGAACAGATTTTTGAAATTGTTAAAAAGATTAACGAAAAAGAGGGCGTCTCGATCCTTTTGGCGGAACAAAACACAACGGTCGCCCTGCGCTATGCCAAATACGGTTACATCCTTGAGAGTGGCCGGGTGGTCATGGAAGGCGATGCATCGGCGCTGTTGAACAATGAAGACGTCAAAGAGTTCTATCTCGGCTTATCGTCTGGCGAACGCAAAAGCTACCGCGATGTAAAGCAATATCGGCGGCGTAAGCGCTGGCTTGGTTAAAAGGTGGATTGGGCCGACGACGACAGGATACCGCAACCAAGGACAGGTCTCATGAGTGATTTTTATGACGCCCTTGAAACCCGCGACCCAGACCACCGTGAGCAGTCATTAATGACCGCCCTAAGTGCCCAGATCGCGCATGCAAAGACCCACACGGCGTATTTTTCTGACACATTGGCCGCCATTGATCCCCGGCAGATTCACGATCGGGCGGCACTGGCACGGCTGCCACTGTTGCGGAAAAGCGATTTAATGCATGTGCAGCGCCTCACGCCGCCCTTCGGCGGTCTGACCGCAGTTGCAATAGGCCACTTACAGCATATTTACGCGTCGCCCGGCCCGCTCTATGACCCCGAAGGCGTTGGTCCTGACCCTTGGCGGTTCACACGGGCGCTTTTTGCCGCAGGTTTTCGCCCCGGCGATCTGATCCATAACTGTTTTTCCTACCATCTGGTGCCGGCCGGCATGATGTTTGATTTGGCAGCCCGTCATCTCGGTTGTGCTGTGGTGCCTGGCGGCACCGGCCAAACGGAAATGCAAATCCATTGCATGGAAGAGCTCAATCCCAGCGGCTATGCAGGCACCCCCAGTTTTTTGAAAATCATCCTGGAGAGCGCCGCTGCAAACGGCAATGATATCAGCAGCATGCGGCGGGCCGTGGTCGGCGCAGAGCCTTTTCCGCCAAGTTTGCGGCAGGCCCTTAAAGACTTTGGGGTGGAGGCCTTGCAAAACTATGGCACCGGCGACCTGGGTTTGATCGCCTATGAAAGTCCCGCTCTGGAAGGCCTGATCCTGGACGAAAATATCATCGTTGAAATTGTCCGTCCGGGCAGCGGTGAGCGGGTTGCTGATGGCGAGGTTGGGGAAATTGTGGTCACCAGTTTAGACCCAGCCTACCCGCTTATTCGGTTTGCCACTGGCGATATGTCCGCTGTGATGCCGGGGATGAGCCCCTGTGGGCGCACCAATACCCGTATCAAAGGATGGATGGGCCGCGCCGATCAAACCACGAAAATCCGTGGTATGTTTGTCCACCCCCATCAAGTAAATGATATCGCCAAACGCCACCCTGAAATCGTGAAAGCGCGGTTGACCGTCGATAATGCAGATGGCCGTGATATTATGGCATTAGATTGTGAGACCACGCTTCGTGAGGCCGCAGAAGCACTCTTGAACGATATCCGCGACAGCATCCAAGCGGTGACAAAACTTCGCGGTGAGGTCACCCTGGTGCCACCGGGCACCTTGCCAAACGATGGCAAGGTCATTGATGATATCCGGCGGTTCGACTAAACCCGTTCATACAGCTCTCATCGCATTGAGAGGCGCAGTGTTCACGGGATTTTGAGCAAGCGTGATTTCGCCCCGTCCAACCTTTTGGCTATCTTGCCCACATGCATTTTATCTGGATGACGTTCATTTCTGCGCTTTTGATGTTTTCACCGATTGCGCAAACAACAGCCCAGGCCCCCGATCGGCCTGTGGTGGTTGAGCTGTTTACCAGCCAAGGCTGTAATTCTTGCCCCCCGGCGGATCGGCTATTGGGCGAATTGGCCGACCGCGATGATGTGATCGCGCTGGCCTTTCATGTGGATTATTGGGATTACATTGGCTGGAAAGACCGCTTTTCGCTGGCGGCAGCGCGGTTACGCCAGCAGGCCTACGCCAAATCAATGCATGCCGGCATATTTTCACGCCACAATTGATTGTTGCAGGCAATACCTCGGTTGTTGGATCTGATCGGGACGCTGTTGAACACGCCATTAAGGCTGCCCACAAGACCTCTGAAGGCCAGCCACCGGCGTCTAAAATTACGTTAACCCGCGGCGCCAAAGAGGTCACGTTAACACTGTCCGAAAGCATGCAATCCCCGCCTGCAAACATCTGGTTACTGGCCTATGACGACCGACACGTCACCCAAATACCACGCGGTGAAAACGCTGGTAGAACCCTGATTGATCACCATGCCGTGCGGGCCATCGTAAATCTCGGCACCTGGGACGGCACGGAAACCAGCCGGCAGATTGCCGCCCGTCACTGGCCCGCGGACAGCGATTACCTGGCGATTGTGCTACAAGCAGATAACCATGGCCGCATCCTGGCTGCGGCCACATTACCCTTGCGCGAGATCCCTTAAATCAGCCCTCAAACCATCTCTTCATCACGCCGAAAATCGCGGCGGCGCGAGAGGTGCGTTAACTCAACACAAAGCCACCATCAACAGTGATCGATGTGCCGGTCATATAGCGTGAGGCATCAGAGGCCAACAGCAGCAGGGCACCATCCAAATCTGTTGGCGCACCCAGACGCCCCATCGGCACCTTGCGGGCAATCATTTTTTCGCCCGCTGGCGATTGAAAAAACGCCTGATTCATCGGCGTTTCAATATAGCCGGGGGCGATTGCATTTACCCGCACACCGGTTTTTGCCAGTTCAGACCCCATCGCCCGGGTAAGATGCAGCAAGCCTGCCTTTGACGCGCAATACGGGGTGACCTGGCCGATCACATCCTGCCCCAGCACAGAGGCAATGTTGATAATGCTCCCATCGCCGCGCGCGACCATGCGGCGGGCCACCCGTTGGGCGACAAAAAAACAGCCGCGTAAGTTTGTGTCGACCACGGTGTCATAATCTTCAGGGTCTTGATCTAGAAACGGCTTGGTGATGGCGACGCCAGCGTTATTGACCAAAATATCGATATTGCCCAAATTCGCTTCAATCTCGATCACGGCCTGTTCGATTGCCGGCACGTCGGTCACATCCATGGCGACGGCCAAAGCTCTGCCGCCGCGCCCGTCAATTTCGGCGGCCAAACTTGCCAGCTTTTCCGTCTGCCGGGCTGCTACCGCAACGGCTGCCCCGTGGGCTGCTAACACTTCTGCAAACCGCCGACCCAGGCCCTGTGATGCCCCTGTCACCAACGCTGTTTTACCGCTCAGGTCAAAACCTTCCGCCATATCTCTTTCCTTTCTCATCAGGACTGGCCTGCAGCGGCCAAAACGCCTGCTTGCTATGAAGATCTGCGCATCTCGCCATAGATAATTTCCGCCATCACAAAGCCTGTGATCGCTGTTACCGCCAGCAACTGCGCCAAAGTGATTGCATCCCCCAGGATGAAATAAGCCAAGATGGTCGCAATCACTGGCTTCAAGAAAAATAAATAATTACCGCGCCCCACATCTGGCACATTGCCCAAGCCCCACAGCCAAAGAATGAAACCAATACAAGTGTTCCAAATCCCAAGGGCAAGTATGGCGCTGGCTTCAGAGGCGCTTCGGGCGAACAAATCAAGCGGGTTCACCCACACCCCCCAAACCAGCCCCACCACGGGCCAAAGGGCAAAAAACCCCAACACAAAAGTATAGGTTGTCATGCGTATGGCACCGTAACGGCCCGTAAACGGCTTAATCAAAACCAAATAAAAGGCGCCGATAACAGCGCAGCCCAGCGCCATCACCAGACCAATAAGGGTGCTATCGCTGTCACGCGCCTGACTGGCAAAACCATCAGACAGTAAGAACACACACCCCAAAAAGGCCCCGAAACCACTGAAAAGTTTGGCCTTACCAATGGCTGTACCATCGACAATTTTGGCCACAAAAACAACCAGGATCGGCATTGTTGTCACCAGGGTCGCGACCTCAACGACAGACGCAAAATCAAGTGCCCAGTGAAAGAAAAACTGCCCCACCGTCATGCCAAAAATTGACAACAACGCAATTGGCCGAAAATCCCGGCGTAGCGGCGTCAACAGATCCCGCGAGCTCGGCACCAACAGCGCCACCACGAGCAAAGCTAAACCGCCGATCATAAATCGCCAAACCGTCACCTCTGGCCCTGCCAAGGCTGTTAACTTAACCACAAACTCACTCGATGCATGACCACATACGCCCAGGAAAGCTGCCGTGTAGGCAAGCCAAACTAGCAACCGCGACGGGCGGGGCGACGGAGAAAGCGAAGATGTCATGTCAGGGGCCTCGGCAGGAGGAAACGGTCGAGCGTT
>JBELLC010000086.1:11699-13222 GCA_042088965.1 Nisaea sp.
TCAACTTTGACGCCGCAACGGGTCGCCTACGGCAACTTTATGAGCGTATTGCCCACGCCTCAGGCAATGTCGACAACATCATGATGGCGCACTCGCTGCGCCCACATTCGATGGAAGGTCATATGCAGCTGTATAAAAATGTGCTGCATCATACGGGCAATAAAATCGATAAATGGTTTCTGGAAGCGCTCGGTGTTTATGTCAGTCTCCTAAACCACTGCAATTACTGTGTTGAGCACCATTTCCAAGGCATGCGCCGCTTGCTCGACGATGATGCCCGCGCAACAGCCATGCGCGATGCCTTGCAGGCAAATCAGCCGAGCCGAGCCTTTGATAGCGCGCAAACAGCGGCGATGCACTATGCCGAAAAACTCACGCTTGCCGCCAGCGAGATTACTGAAGACGATATTTCATCTTTGCGGGGCGTAGGTTTTGATGATGGTCAAATTCTCGAGATTAATCAGGTTGTGGCGTATTTTAGCTACGCAAACCGAACCGTTCTCGGTCTTGGGGTTCACACAGATGGCGATATCATCGGCCTCTCGCCCAACCAATCAGATGATCCTGACAACTGGCAGCACAGCTAACACATTGATTTTTTTGGGTTTTAATGGCGCGCCCGGGAGGATTCGAACCCCCAACCTCCTGATCCGTAGTCAGGCACTCTATCCAATTGAGCTACGGGCGCTGATGAGGCCGGGACACTACTGAACCCATGGCGCTGAGGCAAGGAGAAAACACAATTTCTTTCTGCCGTAAAACGACTTGTCCAGAATCCACTGATTGAGTAGTATGGGAGCATTCGAATTTTTGTAACTGGATCGCTTTGAGGGAGATGCGCTTTAGCGGCGATACGACGAGAATGGATTTTCCTATTTGGAAGGCATGATCAAAGTGACCCGTAAAAGTAAATCTTGAAGCAGAGAGCGCCAAAGACCAAATAAGCATGTGTTTCATATCCGTCTCGGATGTGGGGCCAAAGCATAAAGAAAGTGCCAAGATATGTTACTCTCCATGACACATCGTCGCTCCTCTTTCATTGCGATCACCACGCTTGCACTCGCTTTATCAGGTTGTTCGTTTTCACCGGAAAGCTTGTGGCCAACATTATCTGGTGAACAGCCCATGCCAAGTGCGGCAAAACCGGCTGAAAAATTTGTGATTGCGCCTGTGGTCAGCGATAAGAAAGCGCCTGCAGATGTTGCAAAGGCTGCGGTACCGAAAGCCCCACCGCCAAAATTAAACAACACAAATTTTCAAGTTAGCCCACCGCGCGCAAGTGCCCCGACAGGCACATTTGTCGGCCAAAAAGTGGTCCAGTTGCGGGGCGATCTCGGACGTTTGCAGTCATCCATCACCCGCCATAATAGCGATCTGCAAGCGATGCGCCAGCAAACAATCACCCATGCCGCAGGCTATCATGCCCGTTTGGGTGGTATTGAAGCGCGCCTGCAAGTTGGCACCACGCCAGGCAATCCAATGCTGGGCAACGAATGGAATCAGGCCCAACAGCAACTTGAAAC
>JBELLC010000087.1:0-7823 GCA_042088965.1 Nisaea sp.
CGGCGCGGCGGAAGTGCGGGCCAAACTTGGGCTGACCAAGCGGCCACCTCGATCGTAATCGCAATCCAGCGAGGGGACTGGCGCTGTCGGCAAAAACGACCGGCCAGCGTATCGGGTTGATGCAGAAGGGTATAAACAATGAAAACAGCGGCAATCATTGGCGGCGGCGTAATTGGCGGTGGCTGGCTTGCCCGGTTCCTGCTCAATGGGTGGGACGTCCGCCTATTTGACCCAGACCCTGAGTGTGTCCGAAAGATTGAGGCGGTTTTGGTCAATGCCCGCCGCGCGTTGCCAATGTTGTATGATTTTGCCTTGCCTGATGAAGGCCGCCTGACCATTTGCGCGACGCTCGCCGAGGCCGTCATGGGTGCCGAGTGGATTCAGGAAAGTGTCCCAGAGCGCCGAGATATCAAACATCTGACTTTTACAGAAATTCAAGCACACTGCGACCATCACGCCATTATCGGCTCATCAACCTCGGGCTTTAAACCCTCTGAATTGCAGCAAGGATCTGTAAATCCACAGCAAATTATCGTCACCCATCCGTTCAACCCTGTTTATCTTTTACCGTTGGTCGAAGTGGTACCATCGCCTGTTAACTCAGAGACGCTGATCACCCGCGCACAGGAATTGTTGCGCTCTGTCGGCTTTTATCCGCTGCGGGTACGCAAAGAAATCGACGCGCATATTGCCGACCGCCTCCTTGAAGCCGTGTGGCGGGAGGGGCTATGGCTGATCAAAGATGGCATCGCCACAACAACTGAAATTGACGACGCTATCCGGTATGGCTTTGGCCTGCGATGGGCGCAAATGGGGTTGTTTGAAACCTACCGTATCGCTGGCGGCGAAGCGGGCATGGCACATTTCATCGCGCAGTTCGGTCCCTGCCTGAAATGGCCGTGGACCAAATTGATGGATGTTCCAGAGTTAACAACAGACTTAACGGCCGAAATTGCCGCGCAGTCAGATGCGCAATCAGGTGACAAATCAATCCGCGCGCTAGAGCAATTGCGCGATAATAATCTGATCGTGATGATGCGCGCGCTAAAACAACAAAACAGTGCCGCTGGTGCCTTGCTCAACGCACATGAGGCAAGCTTGCGGCCGGTGCTTGCGGCATCTGGACCGTTGGTGACGGTGCGCCGCCATGTTCCCGTCGATTGGACCGACTATAATGGCCATATGAACGAGGGGCGCTATGGACAGGTATTTTCTGATGCCGCCGACGCTGTCATGGTTCATGTCGGCGCAGACGCCGCCTATATCGAGGCCGGACAAAGTTATTTTACCGTCGAGACAAACGTCAAATATCTACACGAAACCCATGCGGGAACAGCCATCGAAGTCCATAGTAAGGTGACCGTTGGGGCCGGAAAAAAGCTGGGACTTTTCCATGAAATGCGGACCCCCACCGGCACACTTTTGGCAACCTGCGATCAACTGCTGATCCACGTCGATCTTGAAACCCGGCGCGCCAGCCTGCCATCCGATGCCGTGCAGAAAAAGGTTGCGGCCCTTGCAACAGCATTTGCAGCAGGAGAAAGGCCATGAATTTTGGACTGACCGCAGAACAAGATATGATTGTCTCAACAGTCCGCAGCTTTGTCGAAAACGAGATTTACCCCCATGAAAATCTGGTCGAGCGCCATGGTGTGGTCCCAGTCGAAATTGCACATGACATCAAACGCAAGACCTTGGAATTAGGTTTCTACGCTTGTAATTTCCCCGAAGAGGTAGGCGGTGCAGGTCTTAGCCATCTGGATTTTGCGCTGGTTGAACGCGAGTTGGGTCGCGGCTCAATGGCCCTTAATCATTTTTTTGGGCGCCCGCAAAACATCCTCATGGCGTGTCAAGGCGACCAGCGCGAGCGCTATCTGCTGCCTGCGGTGCGCGGCGAGAAGATGGACGCCCTGGCCATGACCGAGCCTGAAGCAGGATCGGATGTGCGCAGCATGAAATGCACGGCGGTGCGCTCTGGCGGTGATTGGGTGGTCAATGGCACCAAACACTTTATTTCCGGCGCTGATCACGCTGATTTTGTGATTGTGTTTATCGCAACAGGCGTCGATGACACACCGCACGGCCCCAAAAAGCGCTTAACCGCATTTTTGGTCGATCGCGGCACGCCTGGCTTTGAAATCCGCGACGGCTACCGTTCGGTGAGCCACCGTGGTTATAAAAACTGCATCTTGGACTTTGATGATTGCCGCCTTGCCAATGCGCAAGTTCTGGGGGAAGTCGACGGCGGTTTTGCGGTCATGAATGCGTGGCTCTATGCCACCCGAATTACGGTGGCGGCGATGAGCGTCGGGCGGGCCCGGCGCTGTTTTGATTATGCGCTGCATCACGCCGCCGACCGCCAGCAATTTGGGCAACCGATTGGCAAATTTCAGGGAGTCTCGTTTCAACTTGCCGATATGATTACCGAAATTGATGCTGCCGATTGGCTGACCCTGTCAGCGGCGTGGCGACTTGACCAAAACCTGTCCGCAAACCGCGAAATTGCGAGCGCCAAGCTCTATGCAACTGAAATGCTGGCGCGGGTCACCGATGCCAGCCTGCAGGTGTTTGGCGGCATGGGCTTAATGGATGATTTACCCATTGAACGGTTTTGGCGCGATGCGCGGGTTGAGCGGATTTGGGACGGCACCAGCGAGATCCAGCGCCATATCATTTCTCGTGACCTGCTCCGAGCACGCGGAGCCTAAGCGATGCGTGATCTGTCACGCCTGCTGCAACCGGCCAGCATTGCGGTCATTGGCGGCGGTGTGTGGTGCGAAAATGTTGTCCAGCAATGCCGTGCCATTGGCTTTCGGGGCAGCATTTGGCCGGTACATCCTCAGCGTTCGGAAATTGCCGGCTTGCCCGTATTTCAGTCGCTTTCAGCGCTGCCGTCGGCGCCTGATGCGGCCTTTATTGGCGTCAATCGCACCCTGACGGTACAAATGGTGGCAGACTTGGCCGAGATGGGGGCGGGCGGGGCAACCTGTTTTGCCTCAGGATTCCGCGAGGCCCAGCTTGAAAGCCAAGACGGCGCAGATTTACAAGATCAATTGCGGGCCGTGGCCAAAGATATGTCGGTGCTGGGGCCAAACTGCTACGGGTTTATCAATTACCTCGATGGCGTCGCACTGTGGCCCGATCAACATGGCGGCCTGCGGGTTGACAGCGGGGCGGCGATCGTGACCCAAAGTTCCAATGTCGCGATTAACCTGACGATGCAGCATCGGTCGGTGCCGCTCGCCTATGTGGTCACAGTTGGCAATCAGGCCCAAACAGGTTTTGCCGAGATCGGCCAAGCCCTGCTGGTGGACCCTCGGGTTTCTTGCCTTGGGCTTTATATTGAAGGGATCGGCGATCTGCGCGCCTTTGAAGCGCTGGCGGTACATGCGCGGCGCATGGGAAAGTCGATTGTCGCGCTGAAAACCGGGCACTCGCCGCAAGCGCGCGCTGGCGCGATCTCACATACGGCCTCTTTGACAGGCAGTGGGGCGGGTGCGCGCGCACTGTTCGCGCGGCTCGGCATCGCAGAAGTCACGGGGCTGGAGACATTTTTGGAAACCCTGAAGCTGCTGCATGTGACAGGTGCCCTGCCCTCACGGCGAATTGCATCGCTGTCATGTTCTGGCGGTGAAGCCAGCTTGATGGCAGATAGTGCGCTGGAGTTAAACCTCGAATTTCCGCCCTTATCGCCCCCTCAAAAAGACGCTTTACGCGCAGCATTGGGCCCGATGGTGGCGCTGGCCAACCCGCTTGATTACCATACCTATATTTGGGGTGATGTGGCGGCGATGACAGCCACATTTTCAGCGTTAATGGGCGGCGATCTGGCACTAAGCTGCATTGTGGTGGATTTCCCGCGGTCGGACCGATGTGATCCAGCAGCGTGGCAAACCGTGATCACGGCAGCGGTTGCCGCCAAGGCGCAAACGGGCGGGCGGCTGGCCTTGGTCTCGAGCCTGCCCGAAACGATGCCTGAAACTGTTGCGGAAAATTTGATTGCAGCGGGCATCGTGCCTCTTTGCGGCATCGAAAGCGCGTTGAAGGCGATTGAAATTGCCGCAGATATTGGCGTCGCACCACCCTCCTCGCCGCAACCGGTCCTTTTGCCTGGACCCGAGCACGTCGCAACGCAAGCGGGTTGCCATCACCTATTGACCGAGCAGGCCGCCAAGGCGCGCCTGCAAGCCCATGGTGTGCCCGTGCCTGAAGGGCGGTTCTGTGCAACCGTAGAAATAGCCAAGAAAACCGCCGAAATACTCGGCTTTCCGCTGGTTCTAAAGGGCCTGGGACATGCGCATAAATCCGAGGCCGGGGCGGTGCGGTTAAATTTGCGCTCACCCGACGCTGTCGCAGAGGCCGCCGCCGTCATGAACAGTGACGGCTTTCTCCTTGAAAAAATGGTCACCGATGGGATGGCTGAGATCGTGGTCTCAGTACTGCGCGATCCAGCACATGGATTCGTGTTAAGCCTCGGTGCGGGCGGCGTCATGACGGAAATCTTATCAGATGTGGCAACACGGATTTTACCAGTAACGCCGCAGGACATTCGCGCGGCATTGGCGCAATTACGACTTTATCCCGTATTGTGTGGATATCGCGGCAGCCCCGGTATCAATATCGACGCTGTCATCAAAACCGTTATGAGCGTGCAAGATTTCGTCCGAGAAACCGCCGCCATACTCGAAGAAGTTGAAATCAACCCCCTGATCTGCGGCCCTGATCAGGCGGTTGCCGTTGACGCCCTTATCACAGTGAGAGTGAGCCATGACCGATACAGTGATTAAAACAACACGTCGTGATGCGGTTTTTGAGGTCACGTTGGACCGCCCAAAAGCCAATGCCATCGATTTAAAAACCAGCCGAGTCATGGGACAAGTGTTTAAAGAGTTTCGCGATGACCCAACCTTGCGGGTGGCCATACTCACAGCGCATGGCGACAGGTTTTTCTGTCCTGGCTGGGACCTTAAAGCGGCGGCTGACGGCGATGCTGTGGACGGCGATTACGGCGTTGGCGGCTTTGGTGGGTTGCAGGCATTACGGGGCATGAACAAGCCAATAATCGCGGCTGTTAATGGCATTTGCTGCGGTGGTGGCTTAGAGTTAGCGCTGTCATGCGATATGATCTTGGCCGCAGAACACGCAACATTTGCCCTGCCTGAAATTCGCTCAGGCACGGTCGCCGATGCGGCCAGTTTGAAACTGCCCAAGCGGATCCCCTATCACATCGCCATGGAAATGCTGATGACCGGGCGTTGGATGCAGGCAGAGGAAGCTGCCCGCTGGGGATTAATTAACCACATACATCCTGCCGAAAAATTGATGGTGGAGGCGCGCGCCTTAGCCGATTTACTGGCGTCAGGACCGCCCTTAGTCTATGCCGCCATAAAAGAAATCGTGCGCGAAGCCGAGGCGCTGAAATTTCAGGATGCATTGAACCGGATCACTCAAAGCCAATTTGAAACCGTGGATATTTTGTATAATTCCGAAGACCAATTAGAGGGGGCCCGGGCCTTTACAGAAAAACGCGACCCAGTTTGGAAAGGCCGCTAAACCGCGGCAGCAGATACGGAAAATCCGCGCCAAAAACCCTCAGGGCACAGCGTATTTCTGCCTGCCAGCTTTTGGCGATCAAATTCTGTGCCATTGGAGGCCTGTTTAAAGTAAGCAGCGCCGTCAAGACGTGTTAAACAAGGTGTCCATTTGGCAGGATCGCGGCAGCGTCAGCATCCGTATCCTGTCTCTGATATTTTTATAAGTCATGTTGAGCGAATTCAAAATGCGTCCCAGACTTCTGAGAAATTGGCAGCAAAAACTGATCGATCGTTACCCGGCGATCATCAAACAACATAACCGCTTTATCCTGAAAGCACCGACCGGTGCGGGCAAGACAGTACTCGCCAGCGAGATCGTGGAGCGGTTCTATAATGGTAAAAAAGTCATCGTCTTGTGCCATCGCCTGGTCCTACTTGAACAGCTGGAAAAAGCGCTTGCCGAAAAACACACTGTCCACAAATTGACCGCGTCCGACACTGGCCCCGCATTCGATGGCTATGACGTTTTGCTGTCAACAAATATGCGCGCCAAAGATGTGTTGGCAGATGCCTTGCCGAAGGCTGATCTGATTATCATTGATGAAGCGCACAGGGTGTCACCCAATGGCACCGGCTATAAACGGATCCTTGATTTTCTCAAAGACCACGGTAAGTCCGAGGTTCAACTTGTCGGGCTAACAGCCTCGCCTGAACGCCGCACCGGCGATCAACGTGATCAGCTCAATCTTGCCTTCGATGCGATCGTCGATTGCGCCAATATCGAAGACTTAATCGCCGAAGGTATTTTAGTCCAGCCCGTCTACCGGCCACATTTCGTCCATGACCTGGAACTCGATAATATCGACATCAGTTCGGGCGATTACCCGGTTGCAAAACTTGCCCCCGCGATCATCAAGTCATCGATGATCGACTATGCGATTTGGAGCTATAACGAAGAGCGCGTGAAGTTGGACCAGCAACCAATCTCCGCATGGTTTTGTGCTGATATCAGTGTCGCTGAGGAAACCCTAAAACGTATCCAGGGGCTCGATATTAACGCCGCCATTGTGACAGCCGGGACGCCAATTAAAGAGAGGATGAAGCTGCTCGGCCAGCACGCCCAGGGGGAGATTGAAGCGATGGTATCGGTAGGCGTTTTGGCAGAGGGCTGGGACAACCCATATTGCAATATCATCGTGCACCTTCGACCGACTTTATCGAAAGTTCTCTGGGGCCAATCGGTTGGTCGTGGATTGCGATCCGCGCCAGGCAAGGACAAATGCATCGTCATCGATGTCAGCTCCAACTGGAGCACGTTTGGCCCTGTGGAGAAACTGGAATGGCGACTTTGGAGCCACCCACGCTCTTATATGAAATACATGAACCGCTTCAATTGGATCGGCCAGCAGCAAGACGGTGAGGACAGTGGGGACGTCTATCTGCTGTGCAAAAATGAATTGCCGAATAGAACCCGATGCTCGCATATCTATCAAAAGAATGCCTATGCCGACGATACTTGCCCCGTCTGTGGCACATATGCCGCCGTCGATATCTATAAAGATCGCAAGCTTGACAGTTCGTTAAATGAGAACAGCTTGCACCGCTTATTTTTCGAGCGTGTGCCAAAGGTCTATGAAGAGATGAACACGTCAATTTGGCCCAGTTTAGGCGGTACCGCATGGCGAGGCGCAAATGCACAAGAGCATGTGTTTCTGGCATTTTGCATGGCCTTTGCCGAGGTCTCTGCCGCGCCAACAAAATCGGAGTCTGAATACTGGGACATTGCCTTGGCCACAGAGGCTCGCATCCGTGGGTATTTGGTAGACAACAGCATCCAGATTAACAAACAACCTGAATTCGAGCTTTCACTGATCGCTGATGGTATGCTGGCCGGTCGCAAAATTCGCAGCTTGCAGGCCAATTATGGCATCTCACTCTGTGGTCCCGTATTCGAGACTCACAGCCGCTTGGAAAACGACCGGAAATACCAAAAGGCCGTCAAAATTGCCGAGAGATTAGCGATACTCGGCTGCTCGTCACGCGATAACCTGCCATATTTCAATGCCGCCGATCATCGTCAGTCGTAACGCCACGACGCAGAATCGTTTTGCTGTCAAAACCGCCCCTGCGGATCGAACAGACTCTGCCTCCAGCGTTACCTATATGTTGGCGTCTCAGATCGAAACCTATGTTACGCTATGGGACGCGGAAACAGCAGGTTATGCTGTGCCCGTTAACTTTCTGTTACAGCCTGAAAGTATTGCCGCGTTAATCCAGGCCTCAGGCGCG
>JBELLC010000087.1:7923-13208 GCA_042088965.1 Nisaea sp.
GCAATGCCATAGCCGCACAGCCAAATCACCATCTGATCTTTGGGGCGCCTCAGGGGGGCAGACTTGTTTACGAGGAAAAAGATCATGAGCAAGAAATGGATTATGATTGCAGCCGTTATCGCCATTGTTCTTATCGGCGCGGTTGCTGCGGGGCCGATTATGAGTAATGTCGAAACGCCAAACTACGTCGTCGTTAACGCACAGGGAAATATCGAAATCAGACGATATGACCCGATGATCATCGCCGAAGTCCAAATAGATGGTTCACGCAAAGATGCGGTTGGTGCCGGCTTCCGTCTGCTCGCTGATTACATTTTTGGAAATAATCTGGTGAAGCAAGACATTGCGATGACCGCACCGGTTCAGCAGCAACAAAGCGCAAAAATTGCAATGACCGCCCCAGTTCAGCAACAATCCGCTGATGGCCGATGGCAGGTCAGTTTTGTGATGCCCGCAGCATATACGCTGGAGACACTGCCAGAGCCGGTGAATAAGCTGGTTACGCTGAAAATGGTTCCCGCGACATCATTCATCGTGGTTAGATTTACCGGCATGAATTCGGATGGCAACGTGAAAAAGCACGAAAAACAGCTCATGGACTATATAAAAACCAATGATATTGCCGTCACGGGCGACCCTAAATATGCCTTTTATAACCCACCCTGGACATTGCCCCCGATGCGCCGCAACGAGGTTATGATGGCGCTTAAGCGTTAAGATTTTATGCCCCAAAGCAAAGCATATTTTATCGCGACGAGGCAATTGGCGCAAATGAGCCAACCAGTCACGATCACGTCAGACAGATGCTGGCGTCCAATTCATCGTCGCGGGCACAAACAACTCATCGACGGAGACCTGTCGCGCGGTAATGCCCTGACTATGGGAATATCGGCAAAGAGCTTCAAGCGCTGGTCGATTGGCATCAACCCCATAGGACCAAAAATCATCCCCTAAAAGCTGCCGTGATCGGGCCGCTTCATTCGGTGCCCAGGGCAGACTGGTAAATGGTGCTTGGCTTTCATTGGTGCGCGCAAGTGCATAGCGCCGAGATGCCTCAAACGCCTCACATATGCGTAGGCAAAGCCGCGGGTCGCGCGCGGCGATCTCGCGGCGGATGCCAAGCAGATGCATGATCGGAAAAATGCCTGTGCGGCGCCCGTAATCTGCCTCGATGGCAGCAAAATCGACGAACAGGCGATCGATATTTGGGGCCCCATCGAGGAAAGCTGGTGGCGGTTTATACGCCACCAGCGCATCAATGATGCCGTCAGCCAACGCATCCGACAGATTTGCAGCCCCGGTCAGCGGCGCAAGATCGACGCCGTTTGGTTTCATCCGCACAATCGGGTTGCTGTCCTTGGCGTCAGCGGGGCCATAACGCCAATGCACGTCGGCGGCACGCAGTCCAAAGTCATCTTCCATAACACCGCGTGCCACCAACGCTGCCGTCATTGAGAACTCACGAACCCCAACACTGCGACCCTTCAGGTCAAGGGGCCCGCGTATCCCCCGATCTGTTCGAATGAAAATGGCTGAATGTCGAAATGACCGCGACGGGAACACCGGCAGGCCCACATAGGGACAGTCCCCCGTCGACGTTAGATAAAGATAGTTGCTAAATGATAATTCGGTAATGTCGTAGGCTTGCGCATCAAACGCCTGGGCAAAAATCTCCTCCAGGGGGGCCGTCACAAATTCTGTGGCCACGCCGTCCACGGCCACCAATCCTGCCATCAGGGGTAACGTCCGGTCGTAAGCCCCAACGGCAATCTTTAGCGGCGCGGTCAGGTGACCAACTCCTCGCGCACACCACGGCAATCCATCTCATACTCAAGATCAACAACTGGCGGGCGGTCAAAGAACCAGGTAAGGCCAGCCGGGGCCGCCCCACGGGCGACAATCTCGCTGGCGAGGAAGGGATGAATATTGTGCACTGTGTAGACCTGGGTCGCGGTCAGGTCCGCCCAACCGGCGCCAAGGGCGTGAAGACGCCGTTCCATCTCGGTCAGAACGAAACGCGCCTTTTCAAGGATCGCCGCTTCGCTGATATCACCAAGCCGCACAATATTGTCCCGATAAGTGCCACGGCCTTCCGGGCATTCAGCACCGCCAGCAACCACAAAGGACGGCCGTAATTCGTCGCTGATGACAGTGAAGGTGAAGGCATGGAACGACGGCGCAGACGGGCCGCCCACCTCTGGGCAGACATTGCTGCGGGCCACGGGATTGGTCGATCCGTCAAAGATATCCCACCGCGACAAGGTATCCACATAGCTCTCGTTGAAGCGCTTGAAACCATCCTCGGAGAACTGACCGGGGGAGCGCAGCTCACAGGCACAAAATGCCGTCAGCGGCCGTCCTGCCGCTTTGATAATGGCCTCGGCCTTGGCAAAGCCTTCAGCAAGCGGCAGCGGATGGCGGAATTGGATCCGCCGCATGCCATATCCTGGCAGTGCTGCGACCCCGGCGGAATACTGAAAAACGCCAGGTACAAAACGGTATCCCCCCGGCTGAAAATCGGCGGTGCTCATCTCAAATCTCTCAGATAATTTCACTCAGGCACATTATCTTGCGCAGCAGCCACAAGACCATGCAACCAAAACTTTTTTGCCTTAGGGGCCGTTCTCCATCACCTCCCTGTGGTGCTGGTTGAGCTCAACGCCGTCAACATTTTTGACTTTTAAGTTCCGCTTCGGTCACCTCTGTTTGGCGAATGGCCGGGCGCCCTTGGATGCGGTTGGCAAGCCAGCTCAGATCTGCGGCAATGGTATTTGTTTGCGCTTCACCGCGTTTGGGCGCAATTGCATTGACCGTGCCATTACCAAATTGCGCAACACCAAACCTGAAAACATAATTTGGTGTCAGCCCCATACGCAGGTCCGATACAATGATATTTTGCCCCTCCATGTCGACGCGATAATAGCCTCGGCTAAACCACTGAAGTTTTTCAAAAGCCGCATTATCGCCTAAACAAGCGGCCAATTCTGGGTGCCTTGGATGGGCATAAATCCGCGCCTTCAGATCATCGTCAAAGAGTGAGAGGTAGAGATTGTGATAACGGTCGTCTTGTAAACCAATCACGCGCCAAACAGAATTGAACGGGCTGGCGATGGCAAAAATGCTGTTTGTATCAATTCCAGCCCTGGCAAAAATAATCTTTGCCCGGCTTTCAGCATTTGCCTGCCAGACGAGGCCAAGCGCCATATAGGCGGAACTGGCCACAAGAGCGGTCGCTAAGCCGTTTCTCAGGCCAGCTGACCAATGCTTTCGCAAAAATGCCCAGATCACCGCCGCAAGCAGCGGCACGGTGTAAACCAGATCGATGATAAAAATTGATCCCACACCAATCGGATCAGGATATAGCGGCCAAAACATACGCGTGCCGTAAACCGTCATGGCGTCGATCATCGCATGCGTCGTGAAACATAAAAACACGCTTAACCAGACCAGAAAACGATGCCCCGTTAAGGCTTTAAAGGATCGCACCAATAGCTCGCCGATGAGAGGTGCTGCGAGGGCATGGACCAACACAGAATGCGTCCAACCGCGATGAAAAACAAACGAGTCGACCGGATCATCAAAGGGCAGAAAAACATCAAGGTCAGGCAGGGTGCCAAGCACCCCGCCAATCATCGCAGCTTTGCGAGGGCCAAGCGTCTTACCAAGGCAAAGAGCAGAAACCGCTGCGCCAAGGGTAAATTGTGTGAGTGAATCCATGGCAGGGATCTGTTTCCTTGAACGAAAAAATAAAATCTTTAAATACGCAGCTTGCCAACGCCATGAATTTATATTGCGTCGGATACCAAAATCTTCCAGACATGCGCGTTATTGAGCGCCGACTTCCACGATAGAACACGGGTCTAGCATGTCATACGGCGGGTATCTCATATCTAGTGCTTTTTGACGAGAGCTCACATATTGCCCGATAGCCTGGCAAGCCCCCGTCGTCACACACCCGTCGTCACGCGCCAATCGCGCGTCGCACCTGTGCCCGATTAGCGCGCTATCTGGATCAAACGGGATATCAATGTGAGGTGATAAAATGGCCGACGGGCCCCTGACGCGATGCGCTGACACGTTGCCGGTGCGATATCGGTGGCCTGATCGCCCTTCACCATTCACCGCCATCGTCAGGAGCACACCGTGTCTGCGCTGGTATTTCGGATGACATGCATATAATCACTGAACAAAGTTGCACAAGCGAGATGGCACAGGTCGTTATCGTTGCGTTGTTCAATTAAACTGCCAACGAGAACAGAGCGCGTAGTATTGGCGCGCGGCGATCCTGGATCGACAGCTGTTCGAGCAACTGTCGAGTTCCCAGCACCGCAGCAACATCCGTCTCATCAAACCGCGAATTTATTCAGCATCCATTGAGTCGCTTTATTGACTCGACAAAGGATCGTTTAGTTGTGCTCGCCGCCTGGATCGTTATTAGGCAGAACATAGCGCTTGCCATCGATCCACATATACCTGCGGGCACGCGACATGGTGTGATACCCATCAACCAGGATATTTGGATTTCTTCCTGCCACACTAAACGTTCCAACCGTTGCGAAGATCGCCGCAATGAGCAACGCATGTGCGATAGCGGTATACCCAAATACAGTTATGCTCCCAACATAAAACGAAAAAACGATACACCACATCCATGCTAGGACCTGCATCGCAAGATGCCTAACACCGTTATCAGGAATTTTGCTCAGAGGATTGATATTAGCATTCATTATCGCGTCATAGGTATTTACCAACGCTTTTTCCATTTAACCGCTCCATATGTTTTATAGTTTTACGAGCGCTGTGACGTGAGAGATCACATCGGGGCGCAGAATTATGATTTTACGAGATTCCGGAGATCTCACGCGCGTCACTGGCGCATTGTCTGCCGCGAAAAGCAGAGCGATCGTGTGGCGGTGACCTGAGCCCTTAAACCACCTCCAGAAATGCGGCTGGTCTGTCCAACGCCAGCAGACAGACCAAGTGACGGGATCACGGCTCCCAGAAGGGCAAATTCTCAGGATGTTTCGGGGAATGGAATCTGGTCAGAGGACGGCGGCTGGAGGGGCGCAAAGCAAACAATTCAGTGTCACGCGGATTCACAGTCTGAGGCGCAAGACGCTCAACGGGTGTTTAAATTATTTTCATGAGGTGGTGATCAGCGGCCCGCAAGTCCTCCCCCCCCCCGACAGCCCTTTTCGTGAGCCGCAGACGCTCAAAGATCGCGACGCGATCATGATCGCATGGAAACAAGGTCAGCCGCATCAAGTTCTAAGCGCACACCAAGT
>JBELLC010000088.1:0-12962 GCA_042088965.1 Nisaea sp.
GGCTATGTGGTTGCTGATTGGACGGCATTGTCACGGATCGTGGCCCTGAAAACCGACGCTGGGACGTCCGCGCTTGAACAAATGGCATTGGGGGCGTTCTGTGGCCCGCATTTTGACGCGCATGTCGAAAAAGTAGTCAAAAGCCTGAAGGAAAAGCATGACTTGATGGCTGAGGTCGTGAGTGCGGAGTTTGGTGCTGCGGCCGAATTTGCGCCTGCCAAGGGGGGTATTTTTCTGTGGATCAAATTGCCCGACAGCGTCGATACAGGAAAACTGGCAGCGGTTGCGGACGGCGAAGGTGTGAGCCTTAACCCTGGCGCTGAATGGACGGTGAATGGCGATGCGCATAAAAGCTGGATGCGGTTGTGTTTTGCCAATGCCAGCCGTCAACAGATTGTGGATGGTGTGCAGAAGTTGGCGGCGATTTGCCACCGTGAATTTGGCGTCCCTGTGCATGGACGAAATGTTCCCCGGCAGGGATAAGGCTTGCTTGGGAGATGCGCAGAAGATTAAATGATTCATGGTCGTGGTCAGGCAATAGAGGAAATAACGGGATGAGCGAGCTGGATATTCAACCTGCCGATGGGGTCGGTGCCTATATTGGCGGCATCGATTTAAATCAGGACATAAGTGATGCAGCGTTGTCCGAAATGCGGCAAACCCTCGGGGACTATGGGGTTTTGTTCTTCCGAGAGCAAACCATTAGCCCCGAACGTCACATCATGATGGCGGAACGCTTTGGCGGCATCAACATAAACCGCTTTTTTGGCCATGTGACGGGCCATCCAAAGATTGCTGAGGTCCGCAAAGAACCAGATCAGCGCAGCAATATTGGCGGTAGTTGGCATACCGATCACAGCTATGATGAGATCCCCGCTATGGGCTCTATTCTGGTCGCGCGCGAGTTACCAAATCGCGGCGGCGATACGGTCTTTGCAAATATGTTTACCGCCTTTGATAGTCTGTCAGAAGGGCTTCAGGAAACATTGATGGGAATGCGTGCGGTGCACTCCAGTCGCCATGTTTTTGGGGATAAATCGCGCTACAAATCTGAAAACTCTGACCTTGGGGGGCGGCTTGGCAATACTGACGCGGCGCAGCAAGATGCGGTGCACCCTGTGATCATTCGCCATCCGATCAGTGGCCGGCGAGCGCTCTATATCAACAGTAACTTCACCACCCATTTTGATGGCTGGACGAAGGAAGAAAGCCAGCCGTTGATAGATTATCTGGTGCGCCATGCGACCCGCCCTGAATATATCCACAAATTTTGCTGGCAGCCGGGATCAATCGCCTTTTGGGACAACCGGGCCACCTGGCATTACGCCATTAATGACTATCATGGCCAACGGCGCCTGATGCATCGGATTACCGTTGAAGGTGAGGCCTTAGCGGCCTAGCCATCATGGATGATACCGATCGTCAGATTTTGCGTGTTTTGCAGGAAAATAGCGGCCAAGCGATTAGTGAAATCGCCCGCCAAGTTGGCTTATCGCCATCGCCCTGTTGGAAACGTGTGAACAAATTGCAGGCTGACGGCATTATTCAAAAGCAAGTCGCGATTTTGGACCCGGTGACGTTAGGCTTGGGGCTGACTGTTTTTGTGAGTATTGAAACAGGTGAGCATTCCAGCGACTGGCTGCGCGCCTTTGCAGCATTTTTGGCTGAGAAAGCCGAAGTTCAAGAATTCCACCGCATGGCTGGCGATGTTGATTATTTGTTAAAAGTTGTGGTGCCAGATATGGCTGCCTTTGACCAGTTTTACAAAGAATTGGTTGACCAAACAGCTCTGACAAAAGTGACATCACGGTTTTCCATGGAGACAATTAAATTCACCACCGCATTACCGATTTAAGGCAGGGGCTGCCATCCAAGCGGTACCGCATTGTCAGCCTTAACATTGTCAAGACACATAGCGTAATTCAAAAAACAGGGTAGGGAGGGATATTATGGCGGATGTAAATAGCGACGTCGCGGGCCGGGTATGGAAGATTATTGTGCCAGAGGGAGGCATGGTGGCAGCTGATGAGCCTGTGATGATCTTAGAATCAATGAAAATGGAAATTCCAGCCGTCAGCCCGATTGCCGGTAAGGTCAGCCGTCTTTTGGTGGCTGAAGAAGAGATGGTTGGCGAAGACCAATTACTGGCGATTGTAGAGCCAGCATAAATCGAACGATTTCCTCATTTTGCAAAGGCTGGGGACTTGCGCGCTTAGCGCCCGGCCCCATATCTTTGCCTACAAAGATTTGCGTCATCATTACAAGGGTCTGTGTCAAACATGGCTGCGGAAAAACGTGCCTTTCAGGCGGAAGTAAGCAAACTTCTTCAAATTGTTGCCAATTCTCTTTACAGCGAACGTGAGGTTTTCCTCCGCGAGTTGATCTCAAACGCTTCTGATGCCTGTGATAAACTGCGGTATCTGGCATTGACTGCGCCTGAATTGGCGGCGGACGACAGCAACTATAAGATCGCCTTGACGGTCGATGAGGCCGCTAAAACCTTGACCATCGCTGATAATGGTGTGGGCATGGATGCCTCTGAAATCGAAGCCAACCTTGGCACGATTGCGCGTTCTGGCACCGAAGCTTTTGTCGCTGGGTTGAACGATGAGGCGTCCAAAGAGCATGGCTTGATTGGTCGATTTGGCGTTGGCTTTTATGCCGCCTTTATGGTCGCAGGCCAAGTCGAGGTGCTGACCCGCAAGGCAGGCGAGGCAGCGGCGTGGCGGTGGTCCTCAGATGGGTTGGGTGAATATGAAATTGATACCGCCGAGAAATCCAGCCGTGGTACCGCAATCACCTTGCATCTAAAAGACGACGCGTTGGAGTTTTTAGACAGCCAACGTCTGCGTCACATTGTGAAAACCTACTCTGACCATATTCCGATCCCGATTGTGCTCACTGGACAGCCCGCGCCAGCCCCCGCGCCAGCCCCTGCGGCAGAAGATGGCGACAGCGATGGCGACAATGACAGCGCCGAGACGGTCGATGAAACCTTGAACCAGGCATCAGCATTGTGGACACGGCAAAAGTCAGAAATTGATGATGCGCAATACACCGAGTTTTACCATCACAGCGCCCATGCATTCGATGATCCATGGCTTACCGCGCATTGGCGTGCTGAAGGGGTGATTGAATATACCGCCTTGCTATTTATTCCCAGTCAGCCGCCGTTTGATCTGTTCCATCCAGAGCGCAAGCATCGCATTAAGCTGTATGTCAAACGGGTGTTTATCACCGATGACTGTGAGGAATTGGTGCCGTCATGGCTGCGCTTCGTCAAAGGGGTGGTCGACTGCGAAGACTTGCCCCTGAATGTTAGCCGGGAAATGCTGCAAAACAATCCTGTGCTGGGCAAAATTAAAGCGGGTTTGGTGAAGCGGGTGCTGTCTGAATTGGCTAAAAAAGCTGATAAAGCGCCAGAAGAATATGCCAATTTTTGGCAAAATTTTGGCGCTGTTTTAAAAGAAGGCTTGTACAGCGATGGTGCTGAACATCGCGGCGCCCTGCTGCCATTAACGCGCTTTAAATCAACGGCGGGTGAAAGTCTGACCAGTTTGGCGGATTATGTTGCCCGAATGAAACCCGGCCAAGACGCCATTTATTACATTACCGGTGAAAACCACGAGGCCGTTGCCGCCTCACCGCATCTTGAGGGTTTTAAAGCCAAAGATGTTGAGGTGTTATTGCTATCAGATCCGATTGATGACTTTTGGATCTCGGCTATGTTTGAGGGCTTTGAGGGCAAGCAGTTTAAATCAGCAACACGTGGTGGCACCGATCTGTCAAAAATCGACGCGAGCAACGATGCAGATAAAGACGCCGACACAGATAAAGCCGACGAAACAAAAGCTTCAGACGCGTTAGCGCCGTTTATTGCCAGTTTAAAAATTGCCCTTGGTGACAAGGTTAAGGATGTGCGGGAATCGGAACGGTTAACGGATAGCGCCTGTGTCCTGGTTGCCGATGAAGGTGATATGGATATTCATCTCGAACGCATGTTGCGCCAACACCAGCAGGTCAAAGAGGCGGCCCCTCGGGTGCTGGAGATCAATCCTAAGCATGGCCTGATCAGATCTTTAGCAGCAAGCGTCACGCCTGACAAAAATGCCCAGGATTTGGAAGACGCAGCACTGCTTTTGCTTGATCAGGCCCGCATTGTGGAGGGGGAAGCTGTGCTTGACCCATTGGCATTTGCACGGCGTCTATCGGCGGTGATGCAGAAAGCCGCGTCGGTCTAAGGGCTGCTAACATTCGGCAGAAAGTTTTGGCAGGCAGCGTGGTTAAAGCGTTGCCGCCTCTGCCTGCTCAGGGAAATGGCAGGCGGCAAAATGGCCGTCTACCTGTTCCCGCCATACTGGTGCCTCTTGCCGGCAGCGGTCCTGTGCAATCGGGCAACGGGTATGGAACCGGCAGCCGGACGGCATATTTGTCGGTGATGGAATTTCCCCTTCCAAGCGTTGGCGATTGCCGCGGTCATCTGGGTCCAGGGATGGAATCGCCGATAACAAGGCCTTGGTATAGGGATGATACTGCTTGCGGAACAGATCGCGGGCAGGAGCCATTTCAACGATTGTCCCCAGATACAGCACGGCCACCACATCACAGGTGTGGGCGACCACACTGAGGTCATGGCTAATAAACAACAAGGTAATACCAAGGTCTTTTTGAAGCGATTTTAGCAGGTTCAAAATGTCAGCTTGGATGGAGACATCAAGGGCGGCGACAGCCTCATCGGCGATTAAAAATGACGGGTTGCAGACCAGCGCCCGGGCAATGGAAATCCGTTGCCGCTGACCGCCGGAAAAGGCGTGCGGAAAACGTCTTAGATGCTCTAGGTTCAAGCGGCATTTCGCAGCAATCGCGCGCACTCTGTCATCGGTCTCAGCGCGGGAATTGGTTAGCTTCATCACTTCTAACGGTTCAGCGATGATGTCTCGCACGGTCATGCGGGGGCTGAGAGCGGCGTAAGGGTCTTGGAAAATCAACTGAGCGCGGCTGCGAAAATCTTTTAATTCAGCTTTGTTTAATCTGCCAATGTCATAGTTGACTTGATCATCACGATAGTGAATTCGGCCCTCTGTGATCGGCGCCGCTCGCAGGATAGCGCGGCCAAGCGTGGTTTTGCCAGAGCCACTTTCACCGACCAAGCCGACAAAAGCACCATCTGGAATGTCAAGCGAGACGCCATCGACGGCACGCACCATCGCGCGCGCGCCAAACAGACCTTTGCCAAGGGGGTAATGCACTGATAAGTCACGAATTGAGAC
Source organism: Nisaea sp. (assembly GCA_042088965.1). GTDB lineage: Bacteria > Pseudomonadota > Alphaproteobacteria > Thalassobaculales > Thalassobaculaceae > TMED26. Next base: position 5,271 of record JBELLC010000088.1, read on the forward strand.
AAGGTTTTTGGTCGTCATGACGCCGTCTCCACTTGCGCGGGGGCGCCATGGGCCGCAAAGCAGGCTGCGGAATGGCCATGGCCAAGATCATCCATGATCGGCGCTGTTTGATCACACTGACCGACAATCCGACGTGTGCAACGGGTATGAAAGACGCAGCCTGGTGGACGATCAAGGGGGCTTGGAATATCGCCGGGGATCGCCGTCAGGGGGTGGTCAAGATTGTCGAGTTGCGGCAGCGCTGCCAAAAGGCCAGCCGTATAAGGGTGCGCCGCCTGGCGGATAACATCCCGCACACCGCCGGTTTCCATCACCCGTCCCAGATACATCACGGCAACCCGATCAGCGGTTTGCGCAATGACACCCAAATCATGGGTGATAAACAGAATCGCCATGCCAAATTCGCCAACAAGGTCTTTCATTAAATCGATGACTTGGGCTTGAATGGTCACATCAAGCGCCGTTGTCGGCTCATCAGCGATCAATAATTTTGGCTGTGTTGATAAGGCCATGGCGATCATCGCCCGTTGTCGCATGCCGCCTGAAAATTCAAAGGCATATTGATCAATCCGGCGACTGGCATCCGCAATCCCCACCCGCGCCAACATTTCAATGGACAGCTCACGGGCTTGTTTTTCCGTCAGGTCGGTATGCAGACACAACTGCTCAATCATTTGGTTACCAACCGAAATGGCAGGCGCAAAGCTGGCCATCGGCTCTTGAAAAATCATAGAGATGGCACCGCCACGAATGACTTGCATGTCACGGCCAGACTGTAGCTTTAAAATATCAATTGGACCTTTATCTAGGTTTAAGATCATGCGGCTATTGTCACCATAGACAGCATTGCCTGCATTCAATTGCATTAAGGCTTTGGCGGTTACCGATTTGCCAGAACCACTTTCGCCAACCAGGCCAAGCACTTCGCCGGCTTGAATATCAAAGCTCACATCATCAACAGCTGTGATTAAACCTTCATCGGTTTTAAATTGGACGGTCAGATTGTGAACGGACAAAAGCGGCCTGGTCATGTGTTACGATCCGAATAAGGGTCGGCGGCGTCGCGAAGGCCATCACCCACGAAAACAAAGGCCAAAACCATGGCGACGAAAAAGATCACAGGAATGAAATACCATTGATAATTTAACAGCACATCAACATCGGTGACATTCTGCAACATCACCCCGAGGGAGTTAACAGGGTCTTTCAGGCCAAGACCAATGAAGCTGAGGGCTGTTTCGGAGAGCACCATATAGGGGAACGAAATAACCAGATCAACGATGATATAACTGGTGAAGCTGGGCAATAAATGACGCCGAATAATATGCCCAGACGACGCCCCAGACAGCTGCGCTGCCAGAACATATTCCTGATTTCGTTCGGTTAACAGATGCGTGCGTACCCGCCGGGCGAGGGTCGGCCAACCAATAAAACCAAGAATGATGGCGATGAAAAAGAACCGCATCTCGGCGCTCCATTCATCCGGCACAAAGGCGGCGAGGGCCATAAAAAGCGGGATTGCGGGGACCGTTCGCACCGCATCCGTCAGCATTTGCAACGCACTGTCAATGCGGCCACCAAAATAGCCTGAAACCCCACCAATCATTAACGCTAAAACAAAACTGATCAGCACACCAATCGTACCAACCGCCAAAGAGGTCCAAATCGCTTTTAAAGTGCGGCCAAAGATATCTTTGCCTGATTTATCGGTCCCAAAAAGATGAATCCCGCCTTTTTCAATGCCAAATAAATGCGTCTCAAAGGTGAGGCCAGGAACGCGGAAATCCATTGATTTGCCGGGCAGATCCACATCGAAGGCAAAATAGGTGTATTTCCAACCGCTGCTGAAAAAAGTGACGTAACGGCGCTTTTCGGTATTGATAGTTGTCACCCAACGAAAGTTGGTCTTAATCGACCGGGTGCGCTCAGGTGTATGTAAAAAAGGCCGCAGGGAGCATCCATTTTGATCACAAAACATCGGAATCTGTGGCGCGCCATTCTGATAATTCTTATTGCGTCCTGCGATCGTTGGGTCATACGGCGATAAGAAGGGTGCAGCAAGGCCAAGGCCAATCATTGTCAAAAGCACAATACCGGCAACGACGGCTGACCGGTTACGCTTAAATCGCGCCCAGATCAGCTGTGCTTGGCTCGCGGTGAAATAGGCTTCCTTAGCGGACTGCTCGGCGGCGCTTGTCATATCGGGATTCACGTTTGCCATATTCTACCCGCCCATCACGCTTTTGCGGATACGCGGATCAATGATCGCCAGCAACACATCCGTTAAGAAGTTAATGCTGACAATCGCCGCCGTCAGCATGAAGATAATGGCCCCTGCCAGTTGTTGATCATTCGAGCGGGCCAAGCTTTCAAGCAACAGCGCACCCACTTCCGTCAGTGTCAGGATCACAGCAACAATGGGCAGTTCATTGAAAACTCTGTTGAGATCAAACCCCAGTGAGTTAACGATTGGGCCAAGGGCATGGCGGGCTGGATAGCGCCATAATAATCGCCAGCCAAAAACCCCGCGCGCGCGTGCTGCGGTGACGTAAAGCTTACCATATTCATCTGCCATCAGGGCGCGAACGGTTTGCAGGGCAAAGGCTGTCGCTGACCAGCCGAGAATAAAAACGGGCAGCCAGGCGCGGGAAAGGAAATCAATCACCCGGTCAATGGACCATGGGGCATCTCGGAACTCTTTTGAAAAGAGGCCGGTCAGTGTGTCGCCAAAGACCACTGTTGAAAACAGCATAATCATTAACGCCAGCAAGAAGTTTGGCAGGGCCAGACCAAGATAGGAGACGAGTCGCAAGCTATTGTTCAAAACCGGGTTGGCGGATGTCACGGCAATAATGCCAACAGGTAAAGCGATCAGATAGGCTAAAAATAAGGCTGTCATACAAATGCCAAGAGACAGCCAGATTTTTTGTCCGAGCAATTGGTTAATGCTGACGCGCAAAATACAGCTATTGCCGAAGTCGCCGCGCAGAAACACATTGCCAACCCACGTCGCCCAGCGTTGCACATAAGGTTTATCGAGGCCAAGGCGCTGTTCTTCGGCGCGAATATCAGCAATGCCAATTTGTTCGCCCTGGGTATTTTTCCAGGCCAAATAACGCTCAGCACAATTTGCGGGCACCATTTCCATGAGCGTGAAGACGATAAAAGAGACTAACAAAAGTGTTAGAATAGCCATTGCCGCACGGGTGAGGGTGAATTGTGCAAATTGAAGCATATGGCGTTGTCGCTCCTGAATCTTTATACGGCGGTGCCCGCGTCATCTGACGCGGGCACCAAATGGGGATCGTAACACGACATCATCTTTGCATCGTGCTGCGATTTTTGCAGTCTTTAACTTTCGTCCGACAGGAACCACTGTTGCGGACGGTAAGGATAGGTCCGGTAATACTCATAGGACCATGTCTTAAATTCTGGGAAATTTTCCAAGGCATTCCGATGATAGATCGGGTTTGGCCCAGAAACAGTGCCCAAGAACAGCAGATTACCTGCCATGTTTTCAACCAGGCGGCTGCCTAACTTGTCCGACTCAGCTGAACCCGGAGCGGCCGATTGAAAGGCATTAATGTCGGCCATCATTTGGTCAACATAGGCAGGTGGCTTAACGCCTTTGGTACCGTTCGAATCGACATATTCGGCCCACAGCATGCCGGTCCGAATGCCAAAGTAGTTCTCAAACGGTGGCATGAAGAATTCGGCATTACCCATGATGATGGCTAATGGTTGCCCCTTCGCCCACATCAGCACATCCAACTGATTGGATGATTGTGCGGAACGATATTCATCAGGCGTGACTTCTTTCACCGTCGTGTTGATGCCGACATTGGCCCAATGCTGCGCCACCAGCTCAACCACCTGGCCAGGAAGGCCCTGGGTTGCAAACTGCATGTTGAGCACCAGCTTGTCGCCATTTGGCAACTCAAGGAAGCCGTCGCCGTCTTTGTCGCTCATGCCAATTTCGCTGAGCAACTTCTTCGCCATCGCGGGGTCATGTTGGGCAAAGAATTTGGCCCATTTTGCATCCACAAAGTCAGGCAGTGGTGAAAATGCTGTGAATTGGCGTGGCTCACCGAGACCAAAGAACGCAACGTCGTTGATTTCATCGCGGTTCATGGCAACGGACATCGCCTGGCGGAACTTCAAATCACCAAAAACTTTGCGCTTTTCTGCGTCAGCTGAAGTGACGTTGAAGGCAAACACCGGCATCGCGACAGTTGGCTTCAAATCAATCGTGAAATTGCCTTTTTCCTGGTTTTCCAAGAGCAGCGGTGCTGATGGCAATTGCATCGACTGTGACTTGTAGTCGATCTCCGCATTCACAGCTTTCAGGATCCGCACAGCATTATCGTTGATATGAATTTCGTCCATCTCGCTGATGTACGGCAGCTGATTACCCTGGGTGTCGACCATATGGAAATACGGATTGGCGACATAATGGCGACCTTCCGTCGTTTCCGTCACGGTGATAAAGCTTTCCAAGGAGGGCATTACGGCTTTTGGCATTTTCGCCACTTTGTCTGGGCTCGACAACATGATGGTTGGTGTGTCGGTCCAGTCAGAATTGCCATAATAGGCTGAGATCACAGCATAGCCGCTCTCAAATCCATGGTCCTTGGCCAATTTATCCGCATCTTTGTTGTATTTTGGATGGAATTGGCTGAGGAAATGCTTCGGCATAAAGGGTTGCGAGTAGTGAGTCGCAAAATGCGCCAGCAGGCCTGGCTTTGGCGCGGGCATATTAAAGCGGACTGTTTGCGCGTCGATGATTTCGACGTCCATCCGCTTACCACCGACCATCACATAGTCTTTCGGCTTTTTGATGATGTTGGTGTCGAACACCATGTCATCGTACCAAAACTTGATATCTGCGGCTGTGAACGGCGCACCGTCTGACCACTTGTGGCCTTTGCGAAGATGGAAGGTTAATTGTGAAAAATCATCATTCCATTTCCATGACTTGGCAATGTTTGGCACGATCGTTTTCAGGTCGTCAGCATACCGCACCAGGCTCACATGGCGCACTGATAACAAGTCAGATGTGCCTGCCTCTGGGGCATTTGACAGGCCGTCAAGGACGCCGCCATAGGTGCCAATTTTGTCATAAGGTGCCACCACCAACGGCTCTTCAGGCAGCCGATCGCTCAGCGCTGGCAACGCGCCATTGCCCTGGATCTTACCATTTAAGGCAGCGATCTTTGGGTTGGTGGTAAACGATAATTTACAGTTGGCAGCGGCTTCAAATTCAGCCAATTCGAACTGTTGCGGGTAAGCGCCTGCTTTGACGCCCTTCATATCAGTGACGGTAACCGCCGGGCAGGCAGCAAAGGCTGACCCCGTTAATGCGATAACCGCGACACCGCTAAGCAAAATTTTATTGATCATGTGTCCCCCTATAGTCGTGCGTTTCAATGGGTTTCAACTGCGCGCACGCTCGCCACGTTTAGCGCATAATGGTGACGTTTTTGTTACAATTCCGTTACCACTCAATAATGTGACCCTACTGGTTTTAAGTCTCAGGCCGAAATGTTTTCTGATGGTTTTGCAGCAAGTAACAAGGAAATCGCGTCGAAATTCCGCGGCTTGGCGCGGGCGTCGGAAACGACTCGGTTAAATACCAGTGGGACCGCTTGTTCACTGATGCCCCCATGGGACCGAAGCGGTGCGTCCAGCATCGATAAATCATGGTCCGTTTGCCGGGTGCCAAGGGTCATATGCTCGCTGGAGACCATAACAAGGTCGCCAATGCGATCTGCCGGCAACTCAAAACGGGCGGCAGCTTCGGCCTTGTTCAGAACAACGTCCATGCCGTCAACTGCGCTCAGGCGGAGTTGCAAGGCCGCGCCATCAATGTCATCAGATAGATAGGCTGTTGCAAACGAGCCAAGGGCGCCATGATGCACCACATAGGGATCGGTAATGGGCAGGATGACTCGCGCCGCATCAGCCCCCAACCAATCATCAAGCAGGTCCTGCACATAAATCACCGCAGGTGCGCCAGTGCTGTCAAATTTGGCACTCATGCCATGGTCAGCTGTGATCGCAATGGCTGCGCCGGCCGCATCAAGCTGGCCCAGATACTGGTCAAACATCGCATAAAAGCGATTGGCTTCTGGTGTGCCAGGGGCGTGTTTGTGTTGAACATAGTCAGTTGTCGTTAAGTACATGATATCAGGCTTAAACTCGGCCATTAACTTGACCCCAGCCGCGAATACGAACTCTGATAATTCTGCCGAGTAAACATCTGGCACCGGACGATTAAGCCAGGTGCTGGCCTCATCGATGCCGTGTTCAGCCAAATTTGTATCGGCGGATTTCTCGGATGAAAAACAGATCGCCCGGCCCGCGTCAAAGGCCAGACCGTGGCCAAGTAAGCGACGCAGCTTGTCTTTTGCTGTCACAATCGCAATCCGCGCGCCCGCATCGTAAAATGATTGAAAGATAGTGGGCGCCCGCAACAAAGTTGGATCGTTCATCATGACTTCGGCTTGACGGGCGGGATCCCAGAAATAATTGCCGCAGATGCCATGGACCGCAGGCGGCTGCCCCGTCGCGATTGACATATTGTTGGGGTTGGTAAAGCTGGGAATCACACAATCGGCGATGAAGGCTGTGCCGGTTTCGCGAAACCGCGCCAGATGTGGCATATGGCCGGCGGCAATGGCCGCGTCAAAATAATCTGGCTCACAGCCGTCGATACAGATGACAACAGCGGTTTGTTGAGGGAATCGATATTCGCGGTTATTCACTGTCAATATTTGTGTGGTATCAGCAGACATAAAGTAACTTCCCCAAAGGCCCAATAAATTTAGCTCGCCTGGCAAGGCGAACTTGCCAGAATAACATTAACATTAACATTAACATTTACGTTCACGCTTGCACGATTGATGCGATGGCTTGCTACAGCGCGCAACATTAATCTTTCTTCGCAGGCGTCATCACATGCCCCGCGTGCCCAGCATTGGCAGGCGCCGCCGCCCCAACCGTGCCAATGGGAACCTCCACGGCAATTTTCCCAGCATTTTTGAAAACCAATATCAACGATAGTTTTTCGCCCGTCATCAATGGCCCCGTAAGCCCCATCAGCATCACATGGTCGCCGCCAGGCTTCAGCTCCGCACTGCCGCCAGCCGGGATGTTGATGGCCTCTACCTGGCGCATGCGCATAATGCCCTTATCATGAATATGGCTGTGCAACTCGGGGCGGTTGGCCGCCGCTGTTTCAACAGCAATGAGTGCATCATCTCGCTTGCCGTGGTTCATGACCGTCAGGAACGCTGCGCCGTTTTTAGCGCGTCCAGCTGTTGCGCGCGCAAATGGTTTGGCAATCATAATCATGTCCTCGCCGGCAAAGGCAGCGGAGGCAGATAAAAGGCTGCTCATCGCGATACATGAGGCGATCAACAGGCGGGCAAAAAACATGATCAAAAATCTCGATAATTCGCGGTGCCTATCAATAGGGGGCTGAAAATCAATAATCAACTGTAATGTCAAACCGCCACGCGGACACCTTTGGTAGCACCCTACCGGCGGCTTTCTTGGGTTTGCGCCGCTGGGCAAGTTTCGCTACCGTGATAGAAGGTATTCGGGCAAGTTTGGGAGGGAATAATGACTGCACATCAATGGAAAATTGGCAGTATTAAGGTCACGCGGGTCATCGAGATTGAGGCATTTGGC
>JBELLC010000002.1:0-56578 GCA_042088965.1 Nisaea sp.
CATCAACCAGGTGTTCAATCCGTTCACGGACATTCAAGCGTCCTGCATTATGCTGACGCGCGAGTTTTTCTTTCCCGCCCATCGCGTAGGCCAATGTTAGCCGTTGCTTTAATTCTTCCAGTTCTGTTTCCCAGCTCATTCCCAACTCCCGATTACCATGTTTCGTCTGGTATAATGTCTTCATCACAGCGCCGATAAACCAGCGGCGTATTCTCAATACTCCGCAGGTGCAGGCCCCCTATTGGATCAATTAAAAATGCTTGCGCCGGTGTGAATTGCCGTAAGGAACGGCCCGGTTCAATGTGCAGGCGATCACCCTCGAGGGAATAGATCGAATGATCAATGACTAAATTTCGCTGGCCAACCGATGTCCCAATTGCGGGCAGGACTTTAAAATACCGTCCTTCTCGCAACACCATGACAGCTGTTCCTGCACACACCACCTGACGCGCCTTATTTTGCACCCCCCAAGTGCCGTCCAAATCAAAGGCCATTGCCCCATTGCCCCCCACCACAAAGGCAGCAGCAATCCCGCATATTGTGGCCCGCCAACCCATCATTTTTTTGCCATACGGGCCAAAATGGGAGCTAGATATTGGGCCGGTTCATTGGTTGCAAAAGCCCCAGCAAAGGCCTCCACACCGGCCTCAATCGAGGCCTCTAAGGACAAGGTTTCCCAACGGCGCATCAACGCCTTTTGATCCCGCACCGCTTTGGGTGCCGCATGGCGCAGGGCGTCGGTGGTTTTCGCGACGGTCGAAGACAAGGCATCCGGGGCGACAAGAAACTCTGAAAAGCCCCAAGCTTGGGCGGTCGCTGCGTCAATATTTTCACCTGTCAGCAGCAACCATGATGTCCGCCCCCAGCCCAGCAACCGCGGTAACAAAGCTGCCTCGATAACAGATGGAATGCCAAGTTTTGTTTCAGGCATTCCAAAGACTGCCCGTGAGCTGATGATACGGATATCACAGGCGGCGACAAACTCCATCCCAGCGCCAATGCAATAGCCATCGACGACAGCAATCACTGGCACAGGCAAATCCCGATAGGCCGCAATCATCTCATGGAGGCCACGAATAAAAGCCTCACCCTCGGCGGGGGATTTCAGATGGCTTAATTCATTCACATCCGCGCCGCCGATAAAGGCGGTATCGCTGGCGCTTTCAACAACCACAGCACGCAAATCTGTGTGCGTTTTCAGATCCAATGCCACATCGCGGATTTCGGCCGCAAACACCGCTGACAAGGCATTCAGTTTGGCCACCCGATTTAAGATCACATGCGCCACAGGTGCCGTCTCGCCGCGAATATCAACTTTTACCAAACTCATGACCCGTCTGCCTCGGACGTCGCGGCAGCCGCTTCAATCACATCTTCTGGCTCCACCCCATGGGCGCGGACCAGATCGCGCACCTCATCACCGGCCAGTGCCAAAGCCGCAACGTCAAAGCCACGCAACACCAGGTTCGTGCCGATTTGGCCCATCCGAAAGAATGGATAACTGCCGATGTCGATATCTGGGTAGCGGTCCTGTATCGCTTGCAAGCCAGCGGCCACAACCCCCTCACCCAAGGGACACAGAATTGATACAGCGGTTTTTTTAGCGCCGCCACTGAGCGTTTGCCGCAATTCATCAAACATGCCCTGCATGATCCGTGGCACCCCCGCCATGACATAGACATTTTCAATACGGAATCCGGGCGCCACCGACACCGGATTATCAATCAGCTCGGCCCCCACAGGAATATTGGCCATGCGCTGGCGCATTTCATTAAATTCAACGCCGGTTTTCTGGTAATGCGCTGTCAGCCGGCGCATGGCTTCGGGATGGCGGATGACCTCGGCACCAAAAGCCTTGGCGATACAGGCACAGGTAATATCATCATGGGTTGGGCCAATGCCGCCAGTTGTGAAAACATAATTATACCGGGCGCTTAACGCTTGCACGGCGGTGATAATATCGGTCTCATCATCGCGGACCACCCGGCATTCGCTCATTTGAATGCCGATTTCATTGAGATTTTCGCCAAGAAAAGCCAGATTGGCATCCTTGGTACGCCCCGATAAAATCTCATTACCAATGATCAACAGGGCTGCTGTTACCAGTTTTGGTGGCGATTCTGGCTGGTCTGGGGTGGCGGATTTAGATGCGGTCATGATCAGCTACACACTATAAAAAGGGGTGATGGAACGCTGCGGAAACGCCTTAAGCGTTTACCACACCGATGGGATATAAGACTTTAATTATAGACGTGATTTTTTCCCCCTGCCAATAGCTGGTGATGATCGACTAAGATGGATGGAACGCTTTGAAACTGCCAAACCCCCTTTACCGCGGCCGCCTGGTCAAACGCTATAAGCGATTTTTAGCCGATGTGGTTCTAGATGATGGCACTGCCTTGACCGCTCATTGCCCCAACCCTGGGGCAATGACGGGTGTTGCAGCACCTGGGTCGATTGTTTGGCTATCAAAATCAGATAACCCAAAACGCAAGCTTGCCTTCACCTTTGAACTGATTGAAGTCGACGGCCAGTTGGTCGGCGTCAACACCAATCACCCAAACGCCGTTGTCACAGAAGCTGTCATCGCTGGGCAAATCCCAGAACTTGGTGGCTATGGCGCACACCGCCGGGAAGTGAAATATGGTGAGAATTCGCGTATTGACTTATTGCTCTCGGATCCAGATCGCGGCCTGTGTTATGTGGAGGTGAAAAACGTTCACTTAAAACGTCAGCGCGGGCTTTATCCCGGCGCCGCCGAATTTCCTGATTCCGTTACCAAACGCGGCGCCAAGCATTTGGCAGAATTGGCGGCGATGGTGGCCGCCGGTCACCGCGCTGTGTCGGTTTATCTGGTTCAACGCATGGATTGTGATGGCTTCAGCCTCGCAGATGACATTGACCCCGCCTATGCTGCGGCCTTTAAGCACGCGGCCATGCACGGGGTTGAAACTTTAGTCCTCACAGCCAAAATCACCACCGACGAGATTACCGTCGATGGCCGCTTGCCCCTTGTTGGCGCGGCTTTGCATTGACGCTTGCGCGTAACAGCGCGATAAGATGGCAGAAACTTAAGGTAGCTTCGCTTATGGAACAGCCCCTCACACCAGAAGAACGACAAATTGAGATTCACCCAGAATCAGGTTTTGACGGCATGCGCAAAGCAGGTCGGCTGGCGGCTGAAACGCTGGATTTCATCACCCCGCATGTACGCCCTGGGGTCAGCACTGATGATTTAGATCGGCTGTGCGCACGCTTCATTGAAGAGCGCGGCGGCATCTCAGCGCCGTTAGGTTATAAAGGTTTTCCGAAATCAATTTGCACCTCTGTAAACCATGTGGTCTGCCATGGTATTCCCGATGCCGGCAAGCGCCTGAAAGACGGCGATATCATTAACATTGACGTTACCCCAACGGTGAATGGTTGGCATGGTGACAGCAGCCGGATGTTCGCTGTGGGCGATGTTGGCGTGAAAGCCCGGCGCCTGATCGACGTTACCTATGAGGCCATGATGCGCGGCATTGCCGCTGCCAAACCAGGGGCAACCCTTGGCGATGTTGGCTATGCGATCCAGAGTTTTGTCGAGGAAAACAGGTTTTCTGTGGTGCGCGATTTTTGCGGCCATGGCCTGGGGCAGATTTTCCACACGGCCCCAAGCGTGCTGCACTATGGCACGCCCAACAGCGGGGTCAGATTGCGCCCGGGAATGTTTTTCACCATTGAGCCGATGGTCAATGCTGGGAAATTCCCAGTGAAAATGCTCGATGACGGCTGGACGGCGGTGACCCGTGACCGCTCCCTTTCCGCACAGTTTGAGCATTCCCTTGCGATCACAGAAGATGGTAACGAGATTTTTACGCTATCGCCTGCTGGTTTTGATAAACCGCCTTATGCCGTTTAACGCCGCCGGGCAAGCCGCTTAAGAACCAGGGCAAGATCATAACCACAAGCACCACAGTAAGACCCAGACCGGCGTCCCATGACTGAAATCTGATTGTTCCCGGCAATGGCCAGCCGGCCTAATCTAGGCGGCGGTAAGAAGACGACGAATTTCCTTTATGGCAATTTTTTGACCCGTAAACAATTCGAAGGCATCAATACCTTGATGCAAAAACAGCTCATATCCCGATAAAATTTCGGCTCCTGCCGCCGCAGCGTGGCTTAAAAATAGCGTATCAACAGGCGTATAAATAGCGTCAAAGGCCCATGTCGGCTGACCGAACACCTCAGCTGGCAGGGGGCAGCCGGGATGATGGTGCATGCCCACTGGCGTGGCATTCACCAAGCCATCCGCTCCCTGGGTTGCCTGCCCAAGATCATGGCACGCGATCACAGAGCATGGGGCATCGCCCAAATCAGCCGCAACGCGTTCTGCCACCGGCAAATCACGATCATATATCCGCAGCTCAGAGGCCCCAAGTTGGCATAGACCAGCGGCAATCGGGCGACCAACACCGCCCGCCCCAATGATGGCGACCCGCCCAGGCTTGACCTGGCCAAAGCGCGCCTGATAAGCGGCCATAAACCCGCTCCAATCGGTATTATGACCTGTCAGGGTGCCGTCTTGGGAAAATAAAATGGTGTTGACCGCACCAATCATCGCCACCCCATCACCAAATGCGCTGACCTGTTGGCGGGCCACTGTCTTAAAAGGGTGGGTGACGTTCACGCCGGTGTAGCCTGCATCTCTCAAGCGATACAAACACGCCATAAAGGCGTCTGCACCCCGAACATCAAACAACTCATAACTGACCGAGAGGCCCATGAAGGCGCCGCTTAACTGATGCAAACGCGGCGCAGATGAACGGCCAATCTCGTGGCCAATCAGGCCCAGCTGAATCATCGAATGGGCAATCACGGGCCGGTCGTTTGGCGCTGTAGATCAATGTTAGCTGTAAGCCCCAAATCAACAACTCCTTCAGCTTGTGCCGAGTCTTCTGCCACCCGAAAAATATCCGCATCAACAATCCGGTGCAAGTAAACCCGATCATCATTACGCGCTGCTGTCACCGCAACATTGAAAAAATAAGTGCCTTCATTCAACCGACACTCAAAGCCAAAACGAGCGCTACCCTTGGTTCCTTGATCGACAACCTCGCTTTGAAATTCGACACTGTCGGTGATCATCCCTGCCAAGCCATAACCACTGACCATTTTAATCACCACTTGAAAAGATACCCAATGGGCGTCGTCCGTAAAATCAATATCATAGCAAATACTGTAGCGCCGTCCCCGAACCAAGACATTGCAGGGCTCTCCAGCACTGTCCACAAGCCGAACGTTATGAATGACCGCGCCATTTTCGGCGTAGACAACCTGGCTGGCTGATTGCATTTCCGGCAAAAACCCTGCCAGCCCCCGATCGGCCTCAGCCACATCGCCAACCGCACCAGCATCGCCGACATCGCTTCTGTCGCTCGGGTCAGGCGAGACCGCTGCCGGTTTTTGCCGCTTAAGAACAGCGTCTGGATCGTCAACAATGCGCGCCCTAAGCGCATCCCGCTCAGCCTCTGGGGCGTATAAGACCCGTTGATATAAGGTCAGCGCATCGCGCGGGTTGCCAAAATACAATTGCCTGCCCTGGTCCAGCAAAAGCGCCCGATCACAGAGCTGCAAAATGGTGCCAGGATGATGGGTAACGAATAAAAGGGTCCCGCCATTGCCGCGAAATCGTTCTAACCGGGCAAAGCATTTACGTTGAAAGGCTTCATCTCCGACAGAGAGGGCTTCGTCCACGATCAGCACATCGGGATCGACATTGATCGCCAGTGAAAATGCCAAGCGCACAAACATGCCGCTGGAATAGGTTTTAACCGGCTGGTCGATATAAGCCCCAATCTCTGCAAAATTGACGATATCATCATAGCGCGCCAAAATTTCGTCACGTTTCAGGCCGGCAACCGCAGCGGCCACAAAAATATTCTCCCGGCCGGTAAATTCTGGGTTAAAGCCTGCACCAAGTTCCAAAAGCGCTGCCAGACGGCCATGCACTTGAACGGATCCTGCACTGGCTTGCAATGTGCCGGCAATGATTTGCAATAGGGTCGATTTACCTGACCCGTTGCGGCCCACAATACCAACTGTTTCACCACGATGGACCGTGATACCAACATGATCCAGTGCCACAAAACCATCATCTGGCACCGGCAGACTGCCGCCAAAGATCAATCGCAGACTGTTGGCAAAACCCAAGGTCGCCTGCTTCTGATATACTTTACGCACGCTGTCAGCGCTGACCAAAACATCGCTTGCCGCCAGCGGCGTCATTTCTTTGGCAGAATCTTGCATCACAATCCGTCAAAAGGTTTTGCCGTTTTTGCGCCGCTGCACAGGTTGATGCAAGTACTTTTCAATTTATCATCACCTGAGGTTATGCCGTAAAAACCAAGCATTGACCCGTTTGCCAGCTGCTTTACCATCAGCGAAGACGTCCTTGAGGAGCCTCAAATGAACATCGCCACGACCCAAACAGCCATCACCCAACTGGCGGCCGCTGCCAGTGACATCATGACAGCACGTCCAGCAGACCATGTGATCCATGCTGCCAAACGCTGCGTCATTGACTGGTATGCGACCACCCTGCCTGGCACCACTGACCGCCCGGCGATGTCCTTGCAAACAGGCCTGAGCGATGAGTTGGGACAGGGCCGCGCCTGGACCCTAAGCGGCCAGCGCGGCGCGGCGCGAACCGTTGCCCTGATCAATGCCACCGCCTCACACACGGTTGAATTTGACGATATTTTCGCGCCGGCAATTTACCATCCTGGCAGCCCCACCATCGCTGCGGCCTTGGCAATGGCCGAAAGCCGAGGGGCCTCTGGATTGGCCTTTCTGCAAGCGATTATCGCAGGCTATGAAATCTCCACCCGGATTGGCGTTGCCCTTGGTCGCCCCCATTACCGCTTTTGGCACAATACTGGCACTGTTGGCACCTTTGGCGCGGCGACGGCCGCAGGCCTGCTCGCGGGGCTAACGTCAAGCCAGCTTGCCCATGCACTGGCGATTGCCGCAACCATGGCTGCCGGCCTTCAGCAAGCCTTTCGCGGCGACACCCAAACCAAGCCTTTGCATGCCGGTCATGCAGCCGATGCTGGGATGGTTGCTGTCGCTCAAGCTGCGGGCGGCGTTAAAGGGGCGCTAGATATGCTGGAAGCACCAGCAGGTCTGGGGGCCGCGATGAGCGAGAACGTCGATTGGGCCGCCGCCCTCGCCGATCTCCATAGCCAGAAAAACATTACCCGCATGACGGTGAAAAATCACGGCTGCTGCGGGCATATCTTTCCAGCATTAGACGGCGCACTTGCCCTGCAAGCCAGCCATGGCTTTGACGCAAAAGACGTCGCAACGATTGAGGTTGGCGGCTATTCAGCAACTGTTGACGTCACAGGCAATTACATCGCCGATAGCCCGCCCGCAGCAAAGTTCTGCCTGCCCTTTATTGTCGCGAGTGGCTTGGTGCATGGCAGCATCCGGCTGGACGCCTATGAACCGGCGCGTCTGACAGACCCGGTCGTCCGTAGCTTGATGCAGCGGGTGACATTCCATTTAGACCCTGAAATCGATACATTATTTCCGCGCCAACGGGCCGCCAATGTGAAAATCACCCTGACAGATGGCCGCCAGCTGACACATTTTCAGCCGCACCGAGTCGGCGATCCGGACCTGCCGTTAGACGACCGGCAGTTAGAAGCAAAATTCACAGAACTGGCCAGTACAATCCTCGACAACGCCGCCAGCGATGCCCTATTGGCTGACTTATGGCAGCTTGAGAAACGTCCCAGCATGGCCCGCTCAGACGGCCCCTTTTCCAACGGGTGATTTAAAGTGGTAAATCTTCGTCCAGGATGACCATGTGAAAGGCGTATGAAACCTCGCCTTCATCATCATCGCGGTGTAACACCCCGAGAAATTCCTCACCCACGTAAACTTCAACCGGGGCCGTTGGCTTCGCGGGTGGTTTCACAGAGAGCAAGTTGTTCCCAAAGACACCACGCAAATAATGTTGCAGTCGACCGACATCTTGCGCTTCCACACTTTTTCTCCTTCGCAAACACCAACTTTTTCCTGTCGGGGTGTACCATAGATAACGGGGCATCCGAAAGAGGCAGGTTCGTAAAATATGGCGATAATTGATCTCTTCCCTCGCCATCAGCGTCATGTTTCTATGTCAGCTGAAACGCCCCGGTGGAGCCCTCATGACCTATCCTGACTTTTCGATTACCGATCACTTGCCCAAAACAATCCGCGCCCGCCATATTGATAATGGCAATGGCCTAAACATGCATTTTTTAGAAGCAGGCGCGGATCACCCGGACCGACCATGCCTGCTGTTACTGCACGGCTTTCCTGAATTGGCGTTCAGTTGGCGATATATCATGCCCGCCCTGGCGGAGGCTGGTTATTATGTTATTGCCCCTGATCAACGCGGCTATGGCTGGACCTCAGGCCCAAAGGTTACCTATGAGAGCGATATTACAGCGTCTAAATTGTTGAACTTGGTGCAGGATCAGCTTGGCTTGCTGGCGGCCTTGGGCCGCGATCATGTGGCAGCTGTCATTGGCCATGATTTTGGCGCCCCGGTGGCAGCCAATGCCGCCATGATCCGCCCTGATATTTTCCAATCAGCGGTTCTGATGAGCGCGCCGTTTGGCGGCCCGCCCGCCCTCGCCAACAGCCAAAAACAAAGCCCGGGCCTGGCGGGTGCCGGAGCCAATATTCATCACCAGATGGCCAATCTGGCGCGGCCACGAAAGCATTACCAATGGTACTATTCAACGCCAGAGGCAGATGCCGATATGTGTGCTGCACCGCAAGGTTTGCATGCTTTTTTACGCGCCTATTATCATGTCAAAAGCGCCGATTGGGCCGAAAACAAACCGTTTCAGCTGGCCGGGTGGCAGGCTGATGAACTGGCAAAAATGCCAACGTATTACATTATGGACCATGGCGAAAACATGGCCCAAACCGTTGCCCCCCATATGCCACCTGCGCCCCATATCGCCGCCTGTAAATGGTTATCTGAGGCTGATTTAACAGTTTATAGCAGGGCCTATGCCGCAACCACTTTTCAAGGCGGGTTGCAATGGTATCGCTGTGCCACCAATCCACAGCTATCAGCAGAAATGCGGGTTTTTGCTGGCCGCACCCTGGATGTGCCAAGCCTGTTTATTGCCGGTCAATCTGATTGGGGCGTCTTCCAGAAACCTGGTGACTTTGAACGCATGCAAGACACAATCTGCCCGGATATGCGCGGTTGCCATCTTATCGACGGCGCGGGCCATTGGGTGCAGCAAGAACAGCCCGCTGCCGTCACCCACCACCTGCTTCATTTCCTCAATGGACTGAATCCCTAAGGTCTTGATCGCTTCGGTTTGGCCGCCTTTACATTACAGCGGGCACAGCACGACCGTTTTTAACCACCAAGCGATGGTTCTCCCGCTTGGCCACTTGATTAATGTCAGCAGAGGGGTCGCCCTCAACAATCAACATGTCAGCGATTTTACCTGCGGCGATTTCCCCCAGATCTGCTTTGCCCATCAAATCAGCACCATTGCCGGTCGAGATGGTTAGGGCGTCGATGGCGCTGATACCAATATCGACCATATATGCCAGTTCAAGCGCGTTTTCACCGTGGAAGTTAAACGGTGTGCCCGCATCCGTGCCCATCGCGATCTTGCCGCCGGCACGGTAGAACTTTTGGATGGCTTGGCGGTGGATATCTTCCACCCGCACCGCTTTATCGACCACATAATCTGGCACGCCCTGATCTTTAAAAGCGACGATATTTTTCACCGCCGCCAAGGTCGGTACCAGGAATGTGCCCTTGGCAAGCATTTCATCGATGCATTCCTGATCCATGAAAATCCCGTGCTCAATGGAATCAACCCCGCCACGCACGGCGTTCAAGATACCTTCAGCGCCCTGGGCATGGCTGGCACATGTCCGGTGAAAACGATGGCCTTCATGAATGCCTGCGGCCATTTCTTCAGCTGAATAATGGGCGTCTTCTGGATTAACGCCGCGTGTCATAACACCGCCTGTCGCCATAATCTTGATCAGATCAGAACCTGCGTGAATTTGCTCCCGAACCGCCTTGATAACGTCATCAACGCCGTCTGCGACACGGCCATTTTGATTGCCATGACCGCCCGTCATACAAATAACCTTACCTGACGCCATGATGGTTGGGCCCAGCTGTGCCCCCGAATTACAGGCATCACGGACAGCAAATTCCAAAAAGTCTTTGCCGCCGCAATCGCGCAACCCGGTAATCCCGCCAGCCAATGTGTTTTGAGCGTTTTTCAGCGCCCGCATGACCAATTGCCCGGGGGCAAGTTGGGCCATACTGGCTGAGGGATTGGCCTCGCCTTCATAGACCAGATGCACGTGACAATCGATCAGCCCTGGCAACAAGGTTGCGCCCGAGGTATCCACGCGCGCACCCTGATAGCCCTCAAATTCTGCCAACGGCGCGACCGACTGAATTTGTCGACCGTCAACCATCACGCCGTGATCATCGCGCATTTGTCCACGGCCATCAAAGATCCGGCCACCTGCATAAAGAACTGTCATGGTTATTCTCCTGAAATAGGCCGCTCACGCGGGGTTTGAAAGGCGGCAAGTGCCGATATGTGCTGATCGATCCATGTTTTGTTTGGGCTGCTTTGCGGGCCCGCGGTGGTGCAGGCTAACCCTCCGGCAACGCTACCACGAACCAATGCATCCCCCAAGCTTGCTGCGTCATCCAGCGCCGCGGCAAAAGCCCCCACAAAAGCATCGCCGGCACCAACACTATCGACAGCACAAATATCCAAAGCAGGTACCTGCCAAACACTGCCGTCAGGGGTTGCCGCAATTAAACCATCGCTGCCAAGGGTGATAATGGCTGTCAGGTCATATTGTGCTGCGAGGCGTATCACCTGTAATTCTGGATTTTCGGAATCCGGCAATAGGACAGACGCTTCGCCACGATTAGCGATCAAAACATCCGTTTTAACCAGACTTTGCGCATCAAGGGGCGCTGCTGGTGCCAGGTTGAGGATGACCTTGCAACCCGCATCCCGCGCCGCCGCAATCACCGCTTGATTGGTCGGGGTGGGGATTTCCATTTGCAGGACCACAATGGTATCCGGCCCGAGCCAACCTGCCGGGAGTTGGTCAGCGGTAACGTGATTATTCGCCCCACTTGCCACGATGATTTGGTTTTCCGATTTTCGGTCAACCGCCACCATCGCTGTGCCGGTCGCCCCCGGCCGGGCATAGATGGCAGAAATATCCACATCTGCCGCCGCTAAACAATCGCGTGCTGCACCGGCAAAAACATCACTGCCAACGGCACCCACCATACGCGTTTCCGCGCCCGCACGGGCCGCCGCCACAGCTTGGTTGGCTCCCTTACCACCAATATACAACTGATAGTGCGGACAAAGCACTGTTTCGCCTGCCTGCGGAAGGCTCTCTACAATAAAGAAAAGATCAGCATTAATCGAGCCAACAACCACAATCATAACCAACCTCAACCGCATGTTTCACGATTGGCAATGCTAGCAAGTCTTTACCGTGGTTTGAAGCCGCCGCAAACGCCGACGCTGTGATTGCTTTAGCCCAGCTTCACATCGCCCACTTCGATTGCTGCTTTTAAGGCGTCCAAACCAAGACTAATTTCCTCATACATCTCGCGATAGTGCTTAAGTTCCTGCATTTCTGCAACCCGCATTGACGGCCGACCCGCACCACCCAGATCCAGTAGTTTGGCCAGATAGCGCCCCCGGACAGCTGCCGCTAAACGGGCAAGACCTTCAATTTCGGCACCCTGTACGTCAACGAGTGTGTCTTGCGCGATCTTCCGGCCTTCACTTTCCGCAAAACGATCCAATTCACGCACGTATTGCTTCGCATTCAAGGCATCGCTTGGGCCTTGATCAGTAACCCACACCGGCCGCCGATTGCGCGCACTGCCTGCGACCGGCCCAGAAGGTTGCCGCTTTTTCTGCGCCGATTGTGCCATAAATCCCGCATCTGGCTGCCCTGCCCGGCGGCTTTGTCGATCGCTAACAGGCATCCGCAACATATCAGCGACAGCGTTGGTGGAGACGACAACTTTTGGGGATGCCGGCACAATTTCCTCGGGATAAGGCGACCAGTCCGGTTGCTTACCTTGTTTCGGTGAATACTCTGACAGTGACATATTCGTCTCCCTTGCTGGTCATCTAAGACGCGGTATTGCCGCGCCATAAAATCAAAGCAAGAGACATGCCAACTCCAGATAAATGCACATCAAACGGCCAGTCCAAGGGCCACTGCGGCGGCAGCATCGGCGGGTAAATCCCCCTGCCGAAAAGCAATTTCTGCCTTAAAAATCATTGTCTGTGCAAAGGCGTCTTTGATCTCTCCTTGATAGGCCAGGCGGTGAACCTCGCCAAAGGGCAGCCATTGCAGGCTGATCGCCTCGCTCGCTTCCGGTTCTGGCGCGCCATGGCTCAAATTCCAGGCTAAAAACCCATACGCCCGTTCATCGGTAATGGCATTCGACAGGTCCATGCACAGCAGAGGGGCCCAGCCCGCCGCTGTGACCCCCATTTCTTCTTTTAATTCCCGTTCGGCGGCGTGCTGTGGGTCCTGATCCATCTTGCCGCCGCCCTCTGGCAGCTCCCAGCTATAATAGTCTCGGGGAAAGCGATGCTGTCCGACCAAACCGACCCGGCCTTCAGAATCAAGGGGCAAAATCCCAACCGCCCAATGGGCAATTTTGACCACCCCATATAGCCCAGGGTTGCCATTGGGATCGAGCACCTGATGCTCAACCACCTCTATCCACGGGTTTTGGTATTTGCTTTGCGCGTGGGTCGACTGCCAGCGCCGCTGATCACTGAAATCCATCTGGTCACCTTTCAAGGAATGTCACGGCGCAACAATGATCAACTAACGCAGCTTAAAGCGTTGAATTTTGCCTGTTGCTGTTTTCGGTAAGGTCTCCACAAATTCATACCAGCGCGGGTATTTATAGCGCGCCAAGCCATTTTTGCAGTGCGCTGTTAAGGCCGCAACCACGTCTGATGGCTCTGCCAGTGTCGCATCATTCAGAACCACAAAAGCTTTCGGCTTGACCAGATCATCATCGTCAACTGCACCAATAACGGCGGCTTCCAAAACCGCCG
This sequence comes from Nisaea sp., assembly GCA_042088965.1. GTDB lineage: Bacteria > Pseudomonadota > Alphaproteobacteria > Thalassobaculales > Thalassobaculaceae > TMED26. The sequence goes on from JBELLC010000002.1 coordinate 13,158, forward strand.
CATGCTCAATCAGTTTTGCTTCAATCTCAAAAGGCGAGCACCAAATCCCACCAACCTTCATCATGTCGTCACTACGGCCACAATACTGATAATAACCATCCTGATCACGGCAATAGCTGTCACCGGTATCGAGCCATCCATCAACCATGGTCTGAGCTGTTTTCTCTGGGTTATTCCAATAGTAGCGCGCTGTTGACTGGCCTTGAATGAATAACCGGCCAATCTCGTCATCGCCGCATAAATGACCATCTTCTGCAACAATCTTGGCATTATAACCTGGCACCAACTTGCCGCTGGCACCGGGTTTTATATCATCCACGCGGTTAGAAATGAAAATATGCAACGCCTCGGTGGAGCCGATACCGTCTAAAATACTGGTACCGGTTTTATCCTGCCAGCGGCGCAGAATATCCCCAGGCAAAGCCTCGCCCGCGGACACACACAGGCGCAGCGAGCTGACATCCCAATTGCTTGTTTCTAGCGCCCTTAGTTGCGCGGCATAAAGCGTTGGCACGCCAAAAAACAAACTTGGTTTAAATTGTTCAATGACCTTAAAAACGCCCTCTGGAGTGGGCGGATCTGGCAGCAACACAACGCTTGCACCAACCCATAGCGGAAAGCTCATCGCATTGCCCAGTCCATAGGCAAAAAACAGTTTGGCAGCGGAAAAGCAGACATCATCAGCGCTGATATCCAACACTTCAACAGCATAGTTTTCACTTGTGACGACCATGTCACGATGGGCATGCACAGCACCTTTAGGCGTCCCTGTTGTGCCTGATGAGTAAAGCCAAAAACAATCGTCTTCGGCCTGCGCTGGGACCGCATCAAGCTGCGCGCTGGCATCTGCCATTTGCGTCTCAAAACTGTCCACGGCCCCTTCTGTCAGAACCGCATGCGCTGGCCGCACATCCGCCGCAGCTAATGCAGGCTCTATTTCAGCGCTGTATTCAGGCGCGTAAATCAGTGCCGCACAGCCAGAATCTGCGATAATGAAGGCGTAATCTTTGGCCCGCAGCAAGGTATTGATCGGCACAGGAACGAAACCTGCCTTAATGGCCCCCCAAAAAACATGGAAAAATGCCGGGCAGTCTTTCACGACCATCAGCACCCGGTCGCCTTGGGACAAGCCCATTGCGATCAATGCATTGCCCGCACGGTTCACCGATTGCTGCAACGCGGCATAACTTTCGCGCCTGCCATCTACCGTTAAGATTGCTGTCCGGGCGCCATGGCCGACGTCCACATGGCGGTCGATAAAGGGAACCGCAACGTTGAAATTATTGGCAAAACTCAGATGTTGTTCACCGTTAATGGTGGTCTTTTTGAATTGATGATCCTGCATGCCTGCTCCTTTTTTTTTCAAAGGATAGACCAATTTTTGGTTGCTTCAAAGCATCAGGTGGTCACTCAGTGCTTGTATGTCTTGTTTGGAAAAGCCAATGAACCATCGGTCCGCGATGGCAATCACCGGGCGCTTAATCAGCGTGGGGTTTTCGGCCAGAAACCCCGCCGCTGTGTCCATCGCAAGGGCAGCCTGCTGTCCGGCAGAATCTAATTTTCGCCAGGTTGTGCCGCGCTTGTTGACCAGTTTCTCAGCCCCTAAAGCGGCAAGCATTTGGCCCACAAGGGCTGCATCTATCCCGTCTTTGCGAAAATCATGAAAGCGATAATCAATCTCTTTATCAACAAGCCAGGCACGGGCTTTTTTAACCGTGTCACAATTGGGAATGCCATAAACTGTCATGCTCATGATGTGGCCCGATCATATGTTTGAAAACGTTCGCGCATCTGGTAGGTGGCATCCAAAACAGCGCCGGCTAATTGCTGCGCCCTTTCTGGCGACCAACCCTGTTGCGCATCAGGTCGAGGTTGATGGTCCTTGAACGGCATTTCAAGGGTCATTGACAAGCAGCGAAAGCGGTCCGCCAGATAGCTGGTGCAAATCCGCAAATCCGCCCGTCCTGGCGAGGTTTTAGGATACCCAATTGCCGTTTGAAAATCGGGGCTAATACCTGCCAACAAAGACCGGTAATCATCCAAAACTGCCAAATGTGCTGGGCCCAAATCTGGAATCCCCTCATAGCCAGCAATGAAATTCACCGGCAAACCTTCATCACCATGCACATCAAGGCAGAAATCGACCCCTGTTTCTACCATCCGCTCACGGACATGAAAAACCTCTGGCGCGGTCAGCAAATCGGCATCCCGCCACTCACGGTTCAGGTTTGCACCCGCCGCATTGGTGCGCAAATGACCCCGAGCACTGCCATCGGGGTTCATATTTGGCACCACATAGCAGACGGCCTGTTCTAAGAGGGCTGCGGCCACCGCGTTCTGACGATTGGCAAGTTGCTTGATAAGCCCCTCCATGAACCACTCGGCCATTGTCTCACCTGGATGTTGACGGGCAATGAACCAGAGGTTTTTGCGGCCCACCGCCGGTTCGCCAAAGCGCAAAATCTCAATATCACGGCCATCAAGAGTTTGGCCTGGCACCTCAAGATGGACATGGGGTTGGGCAACGGCCCCCGCAATTAAATCGCTATGGCGTTCCATCGTGTAGGGGGCGAAATACGCAAAATAAACGGCATCAACAGGCGCTTGATAGCGAAAGCGCAAAATACCGTTTTGGTAGTCGGTTGGCACCCGAAACCAAGTTTGACGGTCATGACTGGCAACCACATGATAATCGTCCCAGCCCTTGGGGTAACTGCATGCCCCAGCATTTACAAGCGACACGGTGCAAGCCTGATCGCGGCACCCCGCGAGACGGAAATAAAACCATTGCCGAAAGTCAGCTTGGCCATCCGCCCGCACCTGCAGGTCAATTTTACCACTCGCTTGGTCGATCGTATCGACGACGATATTGCCGCCATCAAAAGCGGCATTTACAGTCAGCATGAAATTACAACTTTATGTTCGTGGTTTATGAATTTGCCGATGACGCTATGTCAAAATAGCGGTTTTCGACAATCGTTTGGCTTTCGTAAATGGACCCTTGGCGTTTCGCTGGCGGGAACGGCATACGCACAGGGCAATCGGCGATCCGCGGCTGATTATGGGAGACGCCACGCAGCATTTTTGCTTCAAAGTCATCGAACCCGTCGCGCAAACCTGCCAGCGGCCAGGCATCTGCCGCCGCCACTTCCAGCAGCAACAATCGGCGCGCAGCGGTTGAGCGATTTTGTGCCGAGCCGTGAACCGCACGCACATGATGAAAACTGCAAGCTCCAGCCCGGCCAAGAACCAATTCAGCGGCACTGACATCGAGCTGATCTGGCGCAATAGCACCCGCAAAATGGCCGTCGTGATGATGGTCATAGGTTGGCCCCAAATGACTGCCTGGCAGCATCAGCATTGGGCCGTTTTCTTCGGTCATATCATCCAGCATCACACCCACCGCCAGAATATCGTCATTGGTATGCGGGTAGAATGCCCAGTCTTGGTGCCATTCAACTGGCGATCCATAGGCCGCCGCCTTGATGTTAATCTTGCTGCCATATAAGCGTAGATCAGGGCCGATCAACGCTTGCAGAATGCTCAATAGCTTTTCTTGGCGGGCCATCTGATCAAATAGAGGGTCGACATTTGTCGGCGATTTAATGCGCCGGACACGCGGCGCATCGGGGCGATGGTCTGGTTCAAGGTCATAGATATCATCATGGCTGTCAACCTGACAGGCCCCCGCCACCAAATCATCAAGGACCTGCCGCATGGCAGCAATTTCAGCAGCTGAGAAAACGTTTTCCACAACGACAAAACCGTCTTGGTGATAGCGTTCTACATCTGCTGCCGAAATCATTTTCCTGCCCTCTTAGGTCAAACCCGCTCTAGGATGATCGCTTTACCCTGACCAACGCCAATACACATGGTGCAAAGCGCATACCGCCCTTGGGTTCGCTGTAATTCTTCTACCGCTGTCATCAACAAACGCGCGCCGCTGGCGCCCAAAGGATGGCCTAACGCAATAGCGCCGCCGTTTGGGTTTACCCGTGGATCATCATCGGTCATCCCCAACATCCGCATGGTCGCCAATGCCTGTGCTGCAAACGCTTCGTTAAGTTCAATCACATCGATATCGTCGATCTTCAGGCCGGCCCGTTTCATGGCAATCTCTGATGCAGGTGCAGGACCGATCCCCATAATCCGCGGTTCAACCCCTGCCACACCAGAGGTAACAACCCGCGCCCGGGGGGTTAGGCCATATTTCTTCACCGCCGCGTCGCTGGCGATGATCATGGCAGCAGCACCATCATTGACGCCACTGGCATTCCCTGCCGTCACCGTGCCGCCTTCTTTGCGGAAAGGTGTCGGCAGTTTGCCGAGGTCTTCCAAAGTCGTCTGAGGACGTGGATGCTCATCGGTGTCGACAACCGTCACCTTGCCCTTGCGGCCCTTAATTTCAACAGCTGCAATTTCAGCATCTAAGCGGCCATTGGCCATCGCGGCACCAGCCTTTTGCTGACTGCGATAAGCGAACAAATCTTGATCTTCGCGGCTGACCTGGAATTGTTCCGCAACATTTTCACCTGTCACCGGCATGGCGTCGATGCCAAATTCTTTTTCAATTTCCGGATGCACAAACCGCCAGCCAATGGTGGTGTCATAGATTTCTGCGTTACGGGAAAAAGGTGAGGACGCTTTTGGCATCACGAACGGCGCCCGCGACATGCTTTCGACACCGCCCGCAATCATCAGATCACCTTCCCCAAGGCGCACCGCGCGGGCGGCATGGTCCGCGGCCTCGAGCGATGACGCGCATAGCCTGTTCACCGTGGTGCCCGGGACCGAATGGGAAAGCCCCGCCAGCAGCCCGGCAAAGCGCGCCACATTACGGTTATCTTCACCTGCCTGATTAACACAGCCATAGACAATGTCATCAACGGCCTGCCAATCGACACCTGGATTACGTTCTTTCAAGGCCTTAATTGGGTGGGCTGCCAAATCATCGGCGCGGACCGCCGAAAGCGCGCCCGCAAATCGGCCAAACGGGGTCCGGACCGCATCACAAATATAAGCTTCAGTCATTTTCCAATATCTCCCAGGTTAGCAACAGCACCGCCATCACCCGTCAAAAATTTGCATTCAGTCGTTTTGCCCATGGGTGCCAGCCGGTCAAAACGACCGGCACCGACAGGCCTATTTTTTGATCCTAAACAGGTACCGCCATGCGTCGGCCAAACCAGGCGAGAACGAAACCAGTCGCAGTCAGCACCGTGCCGATCACGAATAGTTCGTTATTCGTCATGCCGACAACCTCGTTACCAGGCATCGCAAAAGCGCCAGCCCCTAGCGTCAGCAAAATTCGTGAAGGCCACTCCAATGCGCCAATTTGGGTAATATCGCCTATCCCATAAACGTAGCCCTGAAGGCCTTGGGATAAAACGATTACGCCAAGCAAAGCACAACCGAAAACGTACATAATGTGAAGCGGCTCACCCTGCATAATTAAGCCTGGATCAAGCACAAAGAAAAACGGCACAAAATAGATGATTGTGCCCAATTTCATGGCCTCTAAACCCGTCCGCATTGGCGAAGCCTGGGCTAGACTTGATGCAGCAAAAGCACCAAGCGCTACCGGCGGCGTAATGTAAGATAACATTCCCCAATAAAGCATGAACATGTGAACGCCCATTGGGCTCAGTCCACTGTCTGTTAGGGCTGGTGCCAAAGTGAGTGCCAAAATAATGTAGGCAACAGTGACAGTGACACCGATGCCCATTATGAAACTAGCAACGGCGCCCAGCAGCAGGAGTAACAATACCGAGTCACCCGCCAGTTGAAGCAATTCAAAAGCTAGCGTGCCAATCTTGCCTGAATATGATAAAGCACCAACGATTAGGCCAATACCGGCCAAAATGGCCGCCAGTTCTGCAAATAGACGACCAACAGCTACTAAAAAATCTGCAAATCTTGACCAACTCCAACGGTTATTTGGCATAATTTGATTAATCAGGATCAACAAAGCTGTGGCATAAAACGGAGCCTGGGCCTCCCTTTGAAGGAATACCAGCAAATAAATAAGCAGCGCGAAGACGGCTACGTAATACCACCCGTCCTTTAGCGTTTGCCGCACCGATGGCAATTCCACCTTTGGGAGCCCCTGCAACTTGTGACGCGCCGCGTAGCCATCAATTTGCATGAATAACGCGAAGAAATACAGGATCGAGGGTATCACTGCAGCAATCACAACTTCGCGGTAAGGAACTTCAAGATTAATTGCCAGAATAAAAGCTGTAGCACCCATAATTGGCGGCATCAAAACGCCACCAGTGGACGCACAGGCCTCAACCCCGCCGGCGACATGCGGCGCAAAACCGATACGCTTCATCGCCGGGATCGACAATGACCCAGTGGTCAACACATTAGTAATAACACTCCCACTCATGGAGCCCATCAGACCAGACGCAAAAATTGCTACCTTGGCCGGCCCACCTCGGACATGGCCCAGCAGGGCAAAGGCCAAATTCAAAAAGAATTGCCCGCCACCCGTATATTGCAACGCCACACCAAATAACAAAAAACCAATCACCAAACCTGCAAAAGCACGGGTAGGAATGCCGATCAAGGCTTCAGTTGAGAGCGCATAATAGGCCGCTGTATCCCAAATTGATTCTGACGTTCCTTCAAGGATCCCTGGCATGCTGCCCGCAAACAATGGATAAACCGCAAAAATAGCAATAATCGCCGTCACAATGCCGCCGCCAGTTCGCCGCGTTGCCTCAATCGCCAAAAGCACAAAAGCTAAAGAGAGATACTGCATAAAGTCTGGAGCCGAAAACTCCCAACCCTCGTCCACAATTTCTATTGAGTAGAAAACCAGTATACCTGTTACCCCAACCATCGCAGTCAGTAGAATCAAATCATACCAAGTCATGCCATCAGTGCCGCGCCCCGCAAAAGCGGGGAACGCTACAAAAGCCATCGGCAGTAGCAACGCAACAATCGCATAGTAGTACTGGTTTTCAATTGGCACAAAGCCGGTAAAGCGTCCGAGATTAAAGACCTGATAGGCCGACATGAAAACAGCCAAGACCGACGCTATGATCAGCAACCATTTCCAAAATGAATTAAGCCGCCGATACCGATGCTCAGTATTTGCTGGCTCTTGAATAGCTTGATTATCTGACATCAGGATCCGCTGTGGCCACGGTGGGCAGCCACAGCGCTCTCCTAATTCTGCTACTTGAAGACCGGATCAAAACCAGCTTTGCTCAAGGCAGCGACACGTGCCTTGGCCCAAGCGGCTTTGAGATCTTCTTTGGCCATATCGCTCTTACCTGTCATGCCGTCCCAAGCTGTTTTAATCACCCGCTGGCGCTCGATTAGCTTGTCATTGTGAGCTTGCGCTTCACTTGACCACGTCCCAGCTTCCTTCCAGTATCGAATAGCACCGTCATGGTATGGAATCGCCCAAGTCATGTTTTGCGAGCTAAGTTTCCAACCATTAGCACCTTTAGCTGCGTCTTTGTAGTCGTCATAATTCTCAACCATAGCTTTGACCATGGAATAAATCTCGTCATCACTTTTGGTTACATTTGTCACCAAAATTGGATAGGGGTAGTTCGACAATTCTAACGGATTGTTCTTATCAATAGCAGAGCCGAGAGTTGCTTTAACCTTATTGTATACGGGAGCAACAGCCATAACCCGCTTCCAGCCTTCCACGTCGTTATGTGGCATCTCCGGCCAATGAAGCCCTCTTGGTGAAGCCTCAACTTTTTTGGTATTCGCTGACACAGTCGTTGTGAACATCGCGTCTGACTGGCCATTAATTATGGCGTCAAAACCGGCTTTGTTTCCGGAAACCTCAATCTTTTGAACATCGTCCCAAGTTAAACCAGCGAAAGCCAAGTAAGCTGACACGTTCCAGTTCAATGCCGGCCCACCGCGCACCCAGGAAATTCGCTTACCTTTAAAATCGGCAATTGTCTTAATATTGGCGTCTTTGGCGGTGGCCATTGACAATCCATTTGAGCCAAGCGCTGCCATGAGCAAGCGAATTGGCTGTGGCCCCCAATTTTTATCAGCGAAAATGAACACACCTTCCTGACCAAAGTAGGCGGCGATACCACAGGCGCAGAAATCCGCCTTATTATCACGCAATGGCGCCATCCGAGAAATATCGTTTTTGCCAGGGATCACACGCATATTAGTACCATAACGTTTATTCAGCATGTTACCAATGGCAACAGACTGCGCGTAGCCCGACGAGGTTGTCCCATATGCTGTCCAAGTCGTTTTTTTCGGCATATCGGCAGCCACAGTTCCCGCTAACAGAAGCGAGGTTCCAGTGACCGCAGCAATTACTGCAGCTTTAAAATTTTTCATTATTAGCTCCCTGTTAAATCACTTGTTCGGATGTTAATTACCCGTTCACCTTAAATTTTTGCATTATCCAACAAGATTATGCAACCCATGGAAATCACGAAAAAGAAAAAAGAGGAGATTAATTGAAGCCCTGGGGTAAAGAACGGGGTAATGTCCCCAAAATGTCCCTCACGGAGAATGAATTCACACATGCGCAATTTCCAACGCCCTGGCCGTTCTGCCCTTTACGCTGAAAAAGCTGTTATCGCCACATCGCATCCACTTGCTTCACAGGTTGGCCTATCCATTCTGAAAGCAGGCGGCAATGCTGTTGATGCGGCCATCGCAGCCTGTGCAACACTTTGCGTGGTAGAGCCCGCAATGACAGGGATTGGCGGCGATTGTTTCGCCCTGTACCTGCCCAAAGGTGCGCCCCGCCCAATCGCATTAAACGGTTCAGGGCGGGCACCCGCCGCCGCTGACCCAAGCTGGTATGCTGAGCAAGGCATTACCAAGATTGAACGGTTTGGCCCGCATTCCGTCACAATCCCTGGGGCTGTCGCTGCCTGGAGCCTATTAAACCGGGATCATGGCAAATTGGATTTTGCCGATTTGCTCGCACCCGCCATTGATTACGCTGAAAATGGCTTTGCGGTGTATCCGCGAGTCTATTCTGATTGGCTATTGAACAGCGGGGTGCTGCGCCGTCACCCCGTTGCCGCCGCGAATATGCTGGTCAATAATACCGCACCTGCCCTTGGTTCACGTTTTCGCCAACCAAAGCTAGCGGCAAGCCTGGCAACAATTGCCACACACGGACATGACGGCTTTTACAGCGGTGAGATTGCCGAAGATATTGTTGACACCTTGCGCGGGCTCGGTGGCCTGCACAGCCTGGATGATTTCGCCAACGCCAGCGCCGAATATGTTGATCCCATCCAAGGCCGCTTTGCCGGACATGATATTTTTCAATGCCCGCCGAATGGCCAAGGCCTGTGCGCGCTGATGATCATGAACATCATTGACCGCTATGACTGGCCTGCGATGAATGAGGTTGATCGGATCCATGTCTTGGCAGAAGCTGCAAAGATCGCTTATCACGAGCGCGACCGCTTCATTGGTGACCCGGCGCAAGTCGATGTGCCGGTGGACGCCCTATTGTCCGATGCTTATGGCGAAAAATTGCAGGCCATGATCGATCCCGCCAAAGCAGGCGACTTCCATGAAAGCGATTTCCCAAAGCATCGCGATACAGTTTACCTGGCGGTCACCGATGAAGACGGCAATGCGATTTCTTTCATCAACTCAATCTTTTCGAGCTTTGGATCTGGCATCCAGACACCAAAATCAGGGATTATCCTGCATAACCGCGGCGAGTCCTTTAACCTGACCCCCGGTCATGTGAACTGTATTGCCCCAAACAAGCGGCCAATGCACACCATCATTCCCGCCTTCGCGATGAAAGACGGCCTGCCAATTGGGCCTTTCGGTGTGATGGGCGGACAGTATCAATCGGTGGGTCAGTCTGCATTTTTAAGCAATCTGTTGCGCCTTGGCATGGATCCTCAAGAGGCTCTCGACGCACCGCGCAGTTTTGCCTTTAATGGGGTGCTGCAAATGGAAGAAACTTTCAGCTCACAAAGCTATGTTGCCCTGGCCCATCGCGGCCATAATATTGACCGCTTGAATATTGGACTTGGCGGCGGCCAAGCTGTTATTTTTGACCACCAAAACGGCATGCTGATTGGCGGTTCAGATCCGCGCAAAGATGGCGCTGCGATTGGGTACTAAGGCAAAATATTGTTAAATACATTTCAGGAGAAAGTGAATGCAGAGCTATGGCGTCGGGATTATTGGATTGGGGATTATGGGCACCCGCATGCTTGGCACGGTCACAGCGCATCCACAGTTTCATGTAGCCGGCATTTGGGACCCCAGCGCTGAGCAAGCGGCACAGGCAACCCAACAGTTTTCCGACGGGGCCTTGATGGACAGTGCTGCGGCCTTGATTGCCGCCCCAGATGTGGATCTTGTGTATATTGCCTGCCCGCCGAAATTCCATGCTGAATATGCCCATGCGGCAATTGCGGCGGGTAAACCGATTCTCTGTGAAAAACCCCTTGGTGTTGACCTGAAAGAAAGTCAGGCATTGGTCGCCGCTGTCGACGGCGCCAATCTGGCAAATGCCGTTAATTTCACCCAGGCCTGCTCACCTGCCTTGACAACGCTGCAAGAGCGCATGGCCAGTGGCAAGATGGGAGCAGTGTTAGGGGCAGATATTATTGTGCATTTCAACCAATGGCCCCGCGACTGGCAAGTGGACGCTGATTGGCTGCGCTTCCGGGAACAGGGCGGCTTCACCCGTGAAGTGTTCTCACATTATGTGTTTTTGATGGAGCGCCTTTTTGGAGCGGCTGAATTGAAAGCCGCCGATGCCCATTATCCAGCCGACCCAGCACTATGTGAGAGCAGTATGTCTGCACGTTTTGACTGCAATGGCTTGGCTGTTAATTTCCTTGGGACAGTTGGCGGTGCTGGCGCGGAACGCGTGGAAGCGACGGTTTGGGGCGACCGTCAAAGCCTGCGCATTCAGGATTGGGTTAATCTGTTTGAAACCGATGGTGGCACCTGGACGCCAAGCCTGCCAGATATTACCGATCCGCGCCGCGAAGGTGCTCACCGCCAGCTCAGCAATGTGGCCGCCATGCTTGAAGGCAAATCGCATCGCATGCCAAGTTTCCGTGATGCGCTCAGCGTGCAAAAACATATCGAAGCCATGCTGGGTGGATAATCCACCGTGCCGAAAAGGCCCGGACCAAAAGCGAAAATAAAGGAAGTGACATGATACCGCGTTATAGCCGACCAGACATGGCGGCGATTTGGGATCCTCAGAATAAGTTTCGAATCTGGTTTGAGATAGAAGCCCATGCCTGCGATGCCCAAGCTGACCTCGGGGTGATCCCAAAATCAGCTGCGGCGGCTGTCTGGGAACGCGGCGCCTTTGAAGTTGACCGTATTGACGCTATCGAGCGTGAGGTGAAACACGATGTTATCGCCTTTTTAACGAACCTTGCTGAATACGTGGGCGACGAGGCGCGCTTTGTTCACCAAGGCATGACCTCATCTGATGTGCTGGACACCTGCCTGTCTGTGCAACTGGCGCAAGCAAGCGATATTCTATTGGCAGACATTGATGCCTTGCTGGCAGCCATTAAAACCCGCGCCATTGAGCATAAAATGACCCCCACCGTTGGGCGCAGCCATGCGATTCATGCTGAACCCATCACCTTTGGCCTGAAATTGGCGGGCTATTACGCCGAGTTTAGCCGCAATCGCGAACGCTTATTGGCCGCCCGGAAAGAGATTGCGACATGTGCCATTTCGGGCGCTGTCGGCACATTCGCCAATATTGACCCGCATGTTGAAGCCCATGTGGCGGCCAAACTCGGCCTGGAAATTGAGCCTGTTTCAACCCAGATCATCCCGCGCGACCGCCATGCGATGTTTTTCGCAACCCTTGGCGTGATTGCCAGCTCGGTTGAGCGTCTGGCAACTGAAATTCGCCATTTGCAACGCAGTGAGGTCCGCGAGGCAGAGGAGTTTTTTGCCGCCGGTCAAAAAGGCTCGTCGGCCATGCCCCATAAACGCAACCCTGTGCTGACCGAGAATCTTACCGGCTTGGCACGGCTGGTGCGGATGACTGTGGTCCCGGCCATGGAAAACGTCACCAGTTGGCATGAACGCGATATTTCCCATTCCTCGGTTGAAAGAATGATTGGCCCCGATGCGACCGTTACCCTTGATTTCGCCCTTGGCAGACTCACGGGAGTGATCGAGAAGCTAACGGTTTATCCGGAAAACATGCAGGCTAACCTTGACCAATTGGGCGGCCTGATCCATTCCCAACGGGTGCTTTTGGCGCTCACCCAGGCCGGGATGAGCCGCGAGGACGCCTATCGGGCAGTGCAACGCTGCGCCATGCCCGTATGGCTTGAAGGCAAAGATTTCTTGAGCAATCTGCGGGCCGATGAGGGGGTCGGGGCGTTTCTGTCGGATGACGCCTTAGCAGCCCTTTTTGACCTCGGCTATCACACCAAACATGTTGAAACGATTTTCGCCCGGGTTTTTGGCGACAGTTAAGCAATTCGGCGTTGATGTCGGTTTTAAGCCTGTCAACGACGCCGCTTTGCTAATCTTGTCGAAATATGCGCATTAAATCTCGTAACTCAAGTGTGTGAGAGAGGGTGATGCGCGATGACCAGTATGCGTCAGCAGATTATGTCCGCAGCCAGCGGCTTTTCGATTGAGACAACCCCGGCTTCAGCGGCAAAGGTGGCGCATTTTGGCGATCACCTGGCCCCTGGGACAGCGGTCAATGTTACCTACCTTGCAGGCTCCGATGCGGCTGACACGATCAACGTTTGTCGGCGGTTGCGTGATGAGGGGATGAAGCCAGTACCGCATGTTGCCGCGCGCAATATTGAAAGTGCAGGCCAATTAGACGATTACCTTGGGGCGCTGACAACCATCGCAGGCGTTGATGAGGCCTTGGTGATCGCCGGCGGTTTGGACCGACCCGCCGGGCCCTATGACTGCACCATGCAAGTTCTGAACAGCGGCTTGTTTCAAAAACATGGTATTCGCCGGATCGCAGTTGCAGGGCACCCCGAGGGCAGCCCTGACATCAACGATCAAGCTCTTGCCGCCGCGCTGGCAGATAAAAACCAATGGGCCACCGAAAACGCCATCGATATGTATATCGAGACACAATTTTGTTTCGAAGCAGATGTTGTCTTAGCCTGGGAACAGCGCATTCGCGACGCCGGCAATCAGCTGCCAATTCACATTGGCGTGCCCGGGCCTGCAACCTTGAAAACACTTTTAAAATTCGCCCAAATGTCAGGTGTGGGGCCCTCTATGCGGGTGCTGACACGCCAGGCACGCAATCTCACTAAGCTGGTCATGGTGCAGGCACCTGATCGGCTGATAACCCATTTGGCGGATGCCATGGCCAATGATGAGGATTGCCTTATTACCGGCCTCCATATGTATCCGTTTGGCGGCATGGCCAAGACTTCAGCCTGGATAAATGCTGTCGCTGAAGGGCATTTTGACATCCATAAAAACCACAGCTTCACTGTGACTGAGCCCCTGAAAGCTGCTTTATAAGCACGTCAACGAGGAGAAGACCATATGACGAATACCATCGTTAGCTCTGCCTCTCGGGAAGTCGTGATCGGCTTTGATCGTCCCTTCTGTGTCATTGGGGAACGGATTAATCCCACGGGCCGAAAACTGCTGGCAGCCGAAATGGCCACAGGCGATTATAGCCGCGTCGAAAGCGATGCTTTGGCACAGGTGGCCGCAGGTGCCACCATGCTGGATGTCAACGCCGGAATCCCGTTGGCGGATGAGCCCCGCATTCTGGCGGAAAGCATCCAATTGGTGCAGTCACTAACCGATCTGCCCTTGTCCATCGACAGCTCAATCGTTGCTGCCCTTGAGGCTGGATTGGCGGTTTATCAGGGCAAAGCCTTGGTCAACTCGGTAACGGGCGAAGATGAGCGCTTGGAAGAAGTCTTGCCGCTGATCAAGAAATATGGTGCTGCGGTGGTCGCCATCTCTAATGACGAAACAGGCATTTCTGAAGACCCAGATGTGCGCTTTGAGGTGGCCCGCAAAATTGTTGAACGCGCCGCCGATTTTGGAATCGCCGCCTGTGATGTGGTGGTTGACCCGCTGATCATGCCTGTCGGGGCGCTGAATGGCGCGGGTGCCGGGGCTTTAGCCCTGATCCGACGGTTACGTGATGAGCTCAAGGTCAATACAACCTGCGGGGCATCGAATATCTCGTTTGGCTTGCCCAACCGACATGGCTTAAACGCCGCATTTTTAAGCATGGCCATCGGTGCGGGTATGACATCGGCCATTATGAACCCGCTCCACGCCGAGGAAATGACCGGCGTCATGGGCGCAAATGTGATGATGGGAAATGACCCTGAGTGCCGCACATGGATCAAGCGCTTCCGTGAGCCGCCACCGCAATCAGCAGATGGCACAGAACGCCGCGGCCGCCGGGAAAGTCGCCGCCGACGCGCCTCGTAACGGACAAAATCATGAGCGATGGGCGATCACCAAAAACTCAGGACAACGCAGTTGAAAAGCAGGCTTGGGCGGTGTTTTTGCCCTCTGGTCGGCGGGGCCAGTTCCCGCTTGGAACACCGTTACTGCAGGCCGCCCGTCAGCTCGGGGTGGATATCGATTCTGTTTGCGGTGGGCGGGGTTTATGCGGGCGCTGTCAAATTACCGTCAGCGAGGGTCATTTTGCGAAATTCGCCGTGCATTCCCAAGGCGTTAATCTGTCTCCGCTCAGCAAGGTTGAAAAAGCTTACGATCAACGCAACAGCCTCGCTGCCGACCGCCGCCTCGCCTGCTCGACCTTACTGGTCGGCGATGTGGTCATCGATGTGCCCGCAGATAGCCAAGTTCACAAGCAGATCGTCCGAAAACGCCCCGAAGTGCGTGACATTGAAATTCAGCCGCTGACCCGATTACATTATGTCGAGGTCAGCCAGCCTAATTTGCATGAACCAACAGGAGATTTCCGGCGATTATGCGAAAACCTCCGCGAGCAATGGCCAGACTGGGACATACAGGATGATCTGACATGTGATCATTCGGTGCTTCAAAATCTTCAAAAATCCCTCCGAGAGGGAGAGTGGAAGGTCACCGTTGCGGTCCGCGAAGGCCATCATGTTGTCGCCATCTGGCCCGGCTTTCGAAATCGCTTGCTTGGCCTCGCGGTGGATATCGGCTCCACCACTATGTCCGGTCACCTTTGTGATTTGGCAACCGGCGAGGTGCTGAGTTCTGTCGGTGTGATGAACCCGCAGATCCGCTTTGGTGAAGACCTGATGAGCCGGGTTTCCTATGTCATGATGAACCCTGGCGGCGATGTCGAGATGACTCGGGTCGTCCGCGAGGCGATTAATCACATGGCCACCCAAGCAACAGCTGAAATCGGGACTGGGCCTGAAGATATTCTTGATCTGGTTTTTGTCGGCAATCCGGTCATGCATCACTTGATGCTCGGCTTAGATCCCACAGAACTTGGCGGCGCGCCGTTTGCTTTGGCAATTGATTCAGCGGTTGAACGCCAGGCGAGCGAACTGGACCTGCGTCTTAATCCTGGCGCGCGGGTTTACGCCTTGCCCTGTATCGCCGGGCATGTGGGCGCGGATACCGCTGCTGTGGTGCTGTCCGAAGCCCCCCAGCAACAAGATGCCATGACCCTGATTGTCGACGTTGGCACCAATGCCGAATTGGTCCTTGGCAACCGTCACCGCCTGGTTGCCGCCTCCAGCCCAACCGGCCCCGCCTTTGAAGGGGCGCAGATATATTCTGGCCAGCGGGCAGCGCCAGGGGCGATTGAGCGGGTCCGCATTGACCCGCAGACCCTAGAGCCACGGTTTAAAATCATCGGCTGTGAGAGTTGGTCTGACAGCGATGAATTCGCTGACTTAAGCCGCCAGGTTGGCATCACCGGCATTTGTGGCAGCGGTATTATTGAAGCCATTGGCGAAATGTTGCTGGCAGGGATTATCAGCAAGGATGGCGTGATAAATGGCCATTTGGCGGACAAGTCACCACGTCTGATCGCTTATGGCCGGACATTTGGCTATCAATTACACGGCGATATTGCTGTCACCCAGACAGACGTGCGGGCCGTTCAGCTTGCCAAAGCAGCGCTCTATGCGGGCGCGCGGTTGTTGATGGAAAAGCTGAATGTTACAGCCGTTGACCGCGTTGTGTTAGCGGGTGCCTTTGGCAGTCATATTGACACCAAATATGCGATGCTGCTGGGGATGATCCCCGATTGTGATTTGACGCAAGTTTGGTCGGCGGGCAATGCCGCCGGCACCGGCGCGCGTATTGCGTTATTGAATCGTCATGCCCGCCGAGAGATCGAGCAATTGGTCCGCCAGATTGAAAAGATCGAAACCGCGATTGAGCCACAATTCCAAGAGCATTTCGTCGCCGCCATGGCCATCCCACACCGCGATGAAGCCTTTCCTGAACTTGCCCAAGTCGTCAGCCTGCCCTCAGTGGCACCTGCCGCAACCGATGGACAGCGTGGGCGCCGCCGCCGCCGTCATCGCGGTTAAACGCTTTGCCGTTTGTCAAACCTGCCGTGCCTCGATAGGCTAACGTCTTTAACGCGCCAATGATGAGGTGTCCAAATGGCACAAAATATTACCAAATCCATGTTAGACTTGGTCGCAGAAGCCAACGCTGTCACCCGGCAAATCTCCCTGGCTGATGCGCTTGACATGCATCAGCGCGATGATGTCGTGTTCATTGACATCCGTGATGTGCGCGAAATCGCCAAGACCGGCAGAATAGCAGGCGCGCGGCACGTTCCGCGCGGTATGTTAGAATTCTGGATTGACCCTGAAAGCCCGTATTACAAAGACTTTTTTGGCGAAGACAAAACCTTTGTTTTCTATTGCGCGGCGAGTTGGCGGTCGGCGTTATCTGCCAGGACAGCGCAAGAAATGGGGCTTGCACCTGTTGCCCATATTGATGGCGGCTTTAATGCCTGGCGTGATGCTGGCGGACCTATTGAGCCGCCGCGAGACTAGACACGCTGGGCAGTTAACGCCTTAAAGGCAGGCCCCGAAAGTTCAAAATCCGCACAGTCAAACTGTCGCCCCCCAAGCGCTTGATAGAACGCCATGGCGGAATGATTGTCTTGCAAACATTGCCATGTCATCCAGGTCCCGCCAAGGGCGGTGCAGGCATTGGCTAGGGCGTGCATCAAAGCCCGCCCAACGCCTTGGCGGCGGACCTTTTCGAGGACACATAAATCCATCAGATGCAGACCAGGGTGTGCAGAATCAATATCATACATATCACGGTAGAGGGCATAACCGACGGCGACGCCGCCTCGCTCTGCGATCACGCCATCAAACAAACGGTTTTCACCAAAGCCATAACGCTGAAAATCAGCAACGGAAAAAGCCGCTGCGTTTTTGCCATCAAATGCCGCTAACGTCGCTGCTAAGCTGACCACGGTTTGCGCGTCAGACAAGGAAATTTTCCGTACCGAAACATTCATTGCATCGCCCCCCCTAGAAACTACCGACAAATTGACAACATAATGAGGACAGGCAGTAGGCAAAGCAAATGACCGATGAACGTGACAAATCGCTGACCAAAAAGCCGCCACACCAACAGGTATCGGCCAATAATGATGTGGCCGCGTTTCTGAATAAGGTACAGGCAACGCCACGCCAGCAACCAGCAGGCCGACAAGGTCGGTTGATTTTTGCCATGGATGCCACAGCATCCCGCGAGCCAAGCTGGGATCGTGCCTGCCAAATTCAAGGGAGCATGTTCCAAGCAACCGCAGCCATTGGCCAGTTAAGTATTCAACTGGTGTTTTATCGTGGCTTTGGTGAATGCAAGTCATCCAAATGGCATGACCAGCCAGCGGGCTTGCTGCGGGCGATGACGGCGGTGCGCTGTCTGGGTGGGCGCACCCAGATTGGTCGGGTTTTGGGCCATGCTTTGAAAGAAAACACCCGATCGCCGGTTGATGCCTTGGTATTTGTTGGCGATGCTTTTGAAGAAGATATCGACAGCGTTTGCCATAGCGCCGGAGAACTGGGTTTAAAAGGTGTGCCTGTGTTCATGTTCCACGAGGGCGGCGAGCCGATCGCAGCCCGGGCGTTTTCACAGATCGCGAAACTGAGCGGCGGTGCCTATTGCGCCTTTGACAGCCAAAGCGCAGAGCAGTTGCGCCAGCTTCTGGCTGCTGTCGCCGTTTATGCCAGTGGCGGTCATCACGCCTTACTGGCACATGCAGAAAAAACCGGCGGCGCGGCCCTGCAACTTACCCACAAACTGGGACGCTGATGGCCTATTTGATCCTTGGTATTGGGGTTTTAATCGGCGGTATTTTGCTGGTGCGCTGGTTTGCTACTGCGCAGCCACAGCAGATTGTTTCAGGGGCAAAATGGGTTGCCCTTGCCCTTGGCGCGGCAGTGATCATCTTCATGCTCTTGCTCCGACGCTTCGATGTAATCGGTTGGCTATTTGCTGTCGCACTGCCATTTATGCTGCGCTTTAGCAGTTTATTCCGGCATTTGAAAACCATGCGCCGGGCCGCCGCAGGGCCATCGCCTGGGCAGTTTTCAGAAATCCGCACGCATTATTTCATCATGCGCTTAGAACATGATAGCGGCCAGCTCAGCGGTGACATTATCGCTGGCCCCTACCAAGGGCGAACGCTGCAATCCCTCACGCTGGAAGAAGCGCTTGTGTTACTGGCGCAGTGCCGCCAAAACGACCCCAATGGTGCCCAAGCCTTAGAAACCTTTATCGACCGCGTGCATGGTCCCGATTGGCGCGCCAACACTGCCAGCGGCACCGGCCAAGGGACGGGCGGCGAAAATGCGTCGCGTCAGGGTCACCCCCGACAAACCGACGATGTTATGACCCCGCAGCGGGCCGCAGAAATCCTTGGTGTCAGCGTAAACGCCAGTGCCCAAGAAATCCGCAGCGCCCACCGCCGGTTGATGAAAATCGCCCATCCCGACCAAGGGGGTTCAGACTTTCTGGCAACGCAAATAAACCGCGCCAAAGATAGCCTCTTGGGCCGGTGAGCGATGCTTGCGTCGCCCGTGAGCCTATGGCAAAAGAACTTGCAGACGGTTAACAATGTTGCCTTCGCAACAGCTTGATGGAGGAGTAATTCGGAATGGCGCAGCCAGTTCGAAAGGCGATTTTGCCGGTTGGCGGCATGGGAACGCGATTTCTTCCAGCAACCAAATCGATGCCAAAGGAAATGCTGCCCGTTGTCGATAAACCGCTGATTCAATACGCTGTTGATGAGGCGCGGGAAGCAGGGATCGAACAGCTGATTTTTGTCACCGGACGCGGCAAAACCGCGATTGAAGACCATTTTGATCATGCTTATGAATTACAGGACATACTGACAAGGCTCAAAAAAACTTCCGCTTTGGAACTTGTTAAAGAAACCATTCCGACGCCAGGGCAGCTTGCGTTTATTCGCCAGCAAGAGCCTTTGGGCCTCGGTCATGCGGTTTGGTGCGCCCGTCATTTCGCAGGCGAAGAGCCTGTCGCGGTGCTGCTGGCAGACGATCTTATTTTAAACACTCCAGGGTGCCTTCGCCAAATGGTTGATGCTTATGCACAGGTTGGCGGCAACATGATCGCAACTATGGAGGTCGCACCAGAACAAACCGCCAGCTATGGCGTCATCGATGCAGGTAAGTCATCCGGGCAATTAATTGAGGTGCGCGGCCTGGTTGAAAAGCCAAAACCAGCCGACGCTCCGTCTAATCTGGCTGTCATCGGACGCTACATCATCCAACCAAATATCTTTAACGATCTGGCGCGGATGGAACAAGGGGCTGGTGGTGAAATCCAACTGACCGATGCCTTGGCACGACAAGTTGGCAAAACCCCCTTTCATGGGTTTCGATTTGAGGGTAAACGCTTTGATTGCGGCAGTAAGGTTGGCTTTTTGGAAGCCAATATCGCCTATGCCATGAACCGGGTCGATATGGCACCGCAAGTGCAAGATATCATTAACACCTTCGTCAAAGGATAAACCACAATGCGGATTGCGATGATCGGCACGGGCTATGTCGGCCTCGTTTCTGGTGCTTGTTTCTCTGAATTTGGCGTTGAGGTGGTTTGCGTCGACAAAGATGCTGGTAAAATTGAGCGTTTGCGTCGGGGTGAAATTCCCATTTATGAGCCTGGATTGGAAACCCTTGTCGGCAATAACGTGAAAGCAGGGCGGCTATCTTTTACCCAAGACCTTTCAGCAGCCGTTGCCAGTGCTGACGCGGTTTTCATCGCTGTTGGCACCCCCAGTCGGCGCGGTGATGGCCATGCGGACCTGTCCTATGTTTATGGCGCGGCTGAGGAAATTGCCGCCGCGTTGGTCGGCTATACGGTCGTTGTCACGAAATCAACGGTGCCGGTTGGCACGGGCCGTGAGGTTGCCGATATTATTTCTAAAGTCCGCCCTGATGCGGCGTTTGATATTTGTTCAAACCCAGAATTTCTGCGCGAAGGCTCGGCAATTGATGATTTCATGCGACCCGACCGGGTGGTGATCGGCGCTGATGCAGAGCCCGCACGCGAGGTGATGAAAGCGCTTTATCGGCCCCTGTTTCTGATTGAAACGCCAATTGTTTTCACCAGCTTAGAAACCTCGGAGCTGATTAAATATGCTGGCAATACGTTTTTGGCGACCAAGATCACCTTCATCAATGAAATCGCCAATCTGTGTGAACAGGTTGGCGCAGACGTGCATGATGTTGCCAAAGGCATTGGCTTGGATGGCCGCATTGGCCGCAAGTTCTTGCATCCGGGGCCTGGTTACGGCGGCTCGTGTTTTCCAAAAGACACACTCGCCTTGGTGAAAACCGCCCAAGACGCCGGCACGCCCTTGCGCATTGTGGAAACGGTGGTTGACGTTAACGAGAAGCGTAAAGCAGAAATGGCCGAAAAGATCATCACTGCCTGCGGCGGCAGTGTGGTCGGCAAGACCATCGCTGTTTTAGGGCTAACGTTCAAACCCAATACCGATGATATGCGCGATTCCCCCAGTCTGACGATTATCCCTGCCCTACAGGCCGCAGGTGCAACTCTTCGGGCCTTTGATCCCGAAGGCATGCCAGAGGCGCAACAATTGCTCGAAGATGTTCACTGGTGTGACGATGCCTATGATGCAATGACCGGCGCAGATGCCGTCGCCCTGGTGACGGAATGGAACCAGTTCCGGGCGCTCAACTTCGAGCGCGCCAAAAAAGTGCTGAAAGCGCCGCTGATGATTGACCTGAGAAATGTTTACAATCCTGATGAGATGGCCCGTCTGAATTTCAATTACAGCTGTATCGGCCGCCCCACCTCATAGATAAAATGCCAATGTCACCCAGAAGGATCAGGCCATGACGGCAGTTCATCACTTTGACCCAACGATTCTCCGCGAATACGATATCCGCGGGATCATGGACGAGACCTTAAGCCGCGCAGACGCTTATGCCATTGGCTTAGGTTTTGGCAGCATCTTGCAGGAGCGCGGCGGCAGCCGCGCCGCCGTCGGCTATGACGGTCGGCACAGCTCTCCGATGCTGCATGACGCCGTTATTGAAGGGCTGCAGGCAAGTGGCGTATCGGCCACATCGATTGGCATGGGGCCAACGCCGATGTTGTATTACGCCACCTACACGCTTGAGGTTGACGGCGGGATCATGATTACCGGATCCCATAACCCGGCGAATTACAATGGCTTTAAAATGATGATGCTAAAGGCGTCATTTTACGGTGACGATATCCAGGAACTTGGTGCCCGCCTTGCGCGCGGCGACGTTAGCAGCGGTGCTGGTGCGTTCAATCGTATTGATATTCGCACAGAATATCGCCAACGGATCTGCGAAGATTTTACCCCTAAGCGACGTTTAAAGATTGTCTGGGATTGCGGTAATGGCGCTGCGGGTGAGGTTTTGGCCGATCTATGCCAGCATGTTGACGCCGACCATACGGTTTTATATGGCGATGTTGACGGTAGCTTTCCCAATCACCACCCCGACCCAACTGTGGCGGAAAACCTTGTTGATTTGATTGCTGAGGTGAAAGCACAAAAAGCCGATATTGGCATTGGCTTTGATGGCGATGGTGATCGCATCGGCGTCGTCGATGATCAAGGGCGGATCATTTGGGGTGATCAATTGCTGGCCATTTTGGCCGAAGAAGTTCTGGTTGATTTTCCAGGCGCCACTGTGATCGCGGACGTCAAAGCCAGCCAAGCGTTGTTTGACCGTATCAGTGAGCTTGGCGGCCAGCCGCTCATGTGGCGCACAGGGCATTCCCTGATCAAAAGTAAAATGCTGGAGAGCGGCGCGCCGCTGGCCGGTGAAATGAGCGGCCATATCTTTATGAAAGACCGCTATTACGGTTTTGATGATGCGCTGTATGTGGCCATGCGTTTGGTCGCCCGCCTGACCCAGAGCGAGGAGAAGATATCCGCCATGCGTGACAGGATCGCAGACATGGTCAATACCCCTGAAATTCGTATCGATATCGATGAAGCTGTCAAATTCAGCAGTATTGAGGCGATTAAATCCTGGTTGGCAGAAAACCGTGATCATGCGGTGAATGATATTGACGGGGTGCGGGTTAATACACCTGATGGCTGGTGGCTGTTGCGCGCCTCAAATACCCAAAACGTTCTGGTCGCCCGCTGCGAGGCCAGCGATGAGGCTGGACTTGAACGCTTAAAAGATGATGTACGCGCCGCATTAGCTGCCGTGTCCGTGAGCAGCGACGCTGTTTAGAGTTTACATCAAACCAAACCGCCATTCACATGGATCACTTGTCCGGTGATATAGCTTGCTGCCGGTGATGTTAAGAACGCCATAACGGCGGCAACTTCATCCGCGCGGCCATAACGCGCCATGGGGATTGTTTGGCGCAGCATCGCTTGTCGATCCGCGCTAATGGCCCGTTCCGTGCCAGCCTGCTTTTCAATGAAGCCAGGGGCCACGGCATTCACCGGAATACCTGCCGGTGCCAGTTCCAAGGCAAGGGCACGCACCTGCGCCTCAAGCGCTGCTTTGGCCGGGGCTGTTGCTGGGAATATGGGCACATCATTGCGCCAGACATGCGGGCCAAAGGCGCTTACCGCGACAATCGCCGCTGCCGAGGATTGCCGTAGCGCGGGTTCTGCTGCGGCGCTCATCTCAAAAAAACTGCGACTGACAATGTTCATCGCCGCGCCCATATCCGCGCTGGTAATGACACCATAGGGACGGCCATCTGCGTAACCCGCGTTGGCAACAAGCACATCTAACGTGCCGAAACGCGCGAGGGTCGCTGCAACAAGCTTTGTGCCCATCTGGGCGGATGCAAAATCACCGAGAAAAACCTCTGCTGCACCCCCTGCGGTGCGGATCACATCTGCACTCGCCTCTGCGCCGGCACGATTCTGGCGGCTGTGCACCATCACCGCCACATCAGGTCCAGCGATGCTTTGACAAAACGCTGCTCCAATCCCCGACGCGGCACCCGTGACCAAATATACGCGCTGGTAAGTGCTTGCTTTAATTGAATGACCAACCA
The DNA here is from genome assembly GCA_042088965.1 of Nisaea sp. GTDB lineage: Bacteria > Pseudomonadota > Alphaproteobacteria > Thalassobaculales > Thalassobaculaceae > TMED26. The sequence goes on from JBELLC010000002.1 coordinate 36,630, forward strand.
TTTTTAATGCCCTTGCGTTGTCGTCAAAGTGCCAGCATTATCGCCGCTGCAAAATCGGAGTGTAGCAGATGGCGCCGCCGCCAAATCCCCTTTCGCAGACAGTAACATCCTGGTCAGCGGAAATGCGGGCAAGCTTTAATCTTGGTTTGATGCTGGCACTGACGCAGCTTGCAACAATTGCCATGACAACAACAGATGTCATCATGTCCGGCTGGTTAGGCCCACGCCACTTGGCCGCAGAATCGCTCGCTGGATCGGCTGTTGTGCCCTTTGTGTTTTTTGGGATCGGGGTTGCCGCTGCCCTGACGCCGATGATTGCCCAGGACATGGGTAAATCAAACACATCTGGAATTCGCCTGAGTGTGCAGCAGGGCTTTTGGGCTATGCTGGCAATTTCCATCCCCAGCATGCTGTTGCTATCGCAAATTCAATGGGTCTTGGTGGGCATTGGGCAAGACCCCGATATTGCCAAACTTGCCGACGGGTATGTGGACGCAGTGCTATGGTCGCTTCTGCCAAGTCAGGGGTTCATGGTTCTGCGTAATTTCATCTCTGCCCATGGGCGGCCAAAATCAGCCTTAGTGGTCATGATTGCTGCCATCGGACTGAATGCCCTAACAAATTATGTTTTCATGTTTGGGACCTTCGGTTTCCCACGACTAGAATTGGTTGGACTGGGGCTGTCCACGACATTGGTCAGTTGGCTAATGTTCCTGGCTTTGCTCTGCTACTGCTTACGCGATCAAGCTTATCAAAAATATCGCCTGCTGGCTGGAATTTGGCGGTTTGATTGGCGCCGTTTTAAAGCGATTTTTAAACTTGGCACCCCGATAGGCGCGGGCATGATTGCCGAGATTGGTATGTTCTCGCTGGCGACATTCCTCATGGGATTGGTCAGTGCGGATGCCTTGGCAGGGCATGCTGTGGCGATGCAAGCAACCGCCATGATCTTCATGATACCAATGGGACTATCACAAGCTATAACGGTGCGCGTGGGTCTGGCCATGGGGCAATCACGATTGGCAGATGCGCGGCAAGCGGGATCAATAGGGATTGTGCTCTCCATTGGCGTCGCTATGACATCTGCGTTCTGTTTAATAGTTTTTGCCCCGCAAATTACCGAACTGTTTTTAGACAGTGATCGTGCCAGTGACCTGGTGGCGATTGACCTCGCTGTCATTTATCTGACGGTCGCCGCCTTTTTCCAGCTTGTTGATGGTATTCAAGCGGTCAGTGCTGGCGCCCTTCGCGGCATGAAGGATACCGCCGCGCCGATGGTTATACAGATGATCAGTTATTGGCTGGTGGGGGGGCTGTCAATGATCGCTCTGGCTTTCCCATTTGGTTTCCAAGGGGCCGGGATATGGGCAGGTCTCGTCATCGGTTTAAGCTTTGCAGCGGTGGCCCTTACCTGGCGGTTTTGGCATTTAACCACAACAAACAGGACGGCCATTGCGAGCGCGCCTGAAGCTGGTTAGTCTCTCGTCATAGGGATGGGAGAAATACAATGGCAAAAGCTTTCGACGGCATAAAAATTATCGACTTTAGTCAAGTTCTAGCAGCACCATTTGCGGCTACACAGCTGGCCTTACTGGGAGCCGATGTTATTAAAATTGAGCCCCCAAAAGTGGGCGACCAAATGCGCAATCGGATGTTGCCAAGCAAATTGGCCGACATTGATATGGCGTCCTCATTTTTAGCAATGAATATCGGGAAACGCAGCTTGGCCTTGGATTTAAAAGATCCACGTGGCAAAGAAATAGCCTTTAAACTCATCGCCCAAGCCGATGTGGTTTTGCATAATTTTCGCGGCGGCGTCGTCGACCGTTTGGGCCTTGACTTTGATGCTGTTAAAGCTGTCAATCCGACCATCATCTACTGCGCGGTGACAGGCTTTGGCAACGACGGACCCAAAGCTAAAGATGCAGCTTATGACGGCGCTGTTCAAGCTGCTGCTGGCATGATGGCGAATAATGGTTCGGCTGAAAGTGGTCCAACACGTACAGGCTATTTCCCCGTTGATATGATGACGGGCATGACCGCTGCCTATGCCATTGCCGGTGCCTTATTCCGCCGCGAGCGGACCGGCGAAGGACAGTTTTTAGATGTTGCCATGCTCGATGCAGCGCTGACCCTGCAAGCCTCTGGCTTTGGTCAGTATTTGGTTGATGGCAACCCTGGCGGTCTATTTGGCAATAGCTCTGCCACGTTGATGCCAACCGCAGATTGCTTTGCAACCGGCGACGGTGAAGTCCTGATGGCGGCAACACAGCAAAATCATGTGGCCAGTATTTTTAAAGAAATTGGCCACGCCGCCCTTATTGAAGATGTACGCTTTTCAACGATCCCTGCCCGCATTGAAAATCGGACCGCATTGCAAACCCTCATCCTTGAGGCATTTGCAAAGGATAGCGCGGAAAACTGGGAGACCCGATTGGCTGCCCACGGTGTACCGATTGCCAAGGTCCGCTCTGTTGCAGAAGCCAGCAAAACCCCACAATTACAACATCGCGGCGTGTTACAAAAAGTCCCCTTACCGGCTGGATTTAAAGACGAGCTAACCTTGGTCGGCAGCGCTTTCATGGCCGATAGTGATGGCCCCTCCGCCAGTGGTCCACCACCCTATTTGGCCGAGCATAGTATTGATATTCTGACAGAATTTGGCATCACCAGCGATGAAATTGACAGCTTGGTCAATGCTGGCGTGGTCGGTTTGCCAAAACCCTAAGATCGTGAAGTGTCACTCACTGAAGCCGGCGGCCACCATTAATATACATGTGGCCGCCGGGAACAGTGGTAATGGACAATTCTTGTTGGTATTGACCACGGCCAATTTCCCAGCGCTTCTCTGCTTGCTCAACAGCCCCACAGGTCAGCGCTGACATCAGCGAGCGACCATGCATGCTATACGGCGCCTTAATACCGAGGCCGTCAAGGATTGTTGGTGCCACGTCAACAACCCCGCAGGCACCCGTATAACGCTGCCCAGATTGAAACCGATCACCGCCGAAAGACAGGAAATTATTTAATTCTTTGGGATGCAGGCCGCCATGGGTACTGCCGCCAATCGGCAAGCTGCTGTTGCCATTCAGGCAGCTCCCATACAACCCATGCATATCCATCTCATCACTTGTCCGGCCGATATAAAAGATATCGGGCGCACGCGGCCCCGTCATGCCGATCGACCCTAAATCAAATGCACCACTTTCCAGGCCATGGCCATCCCGGGCCAATAACATGCCAAGATGGGGTTGCTCTTGCATCCAAGTCAGCACCGAGTCGACCAAATCAGCTTGACGTTCCCGCACGAACACTGTCCCCGCGTAACCTGTTGTGACCGCAACATCGACGTCAGGTCCAATGGCACTGCCAACCTTAAAACCTGCTGCCTGCATCTCTTCGGCAATATCAAAACAACCTGTAACAGTAATATGCGCATGGTCTGAGGCGGCTATGATTTGCCAGCCATCCGCTTTTCCTTCGGCTTCCCACCAGTCCAGAAGTCGCCCAAAAGCTTCATCAACGCCAGACATGGCGGCGTCGGCCTCTGCCGATCCAATGCCCCGGTAGTGATAGCTCATGTCAGGTTCTGAATACCACGCAATGAGCACGTCTGGATTATGCCTTGGCAGGAAATGCTCTAAAATTAACGTGGTTAAATAGTCAGAAAGCCCCACATGCGGCAGATCACTGCTTGGCACCGGGCCAAATTGCGCCTCAATCTCAGCATGATTGGCAGCAGGGCTGGACACGCCAGCGCCGTGAATTGAGTAGGCCACTTGGTCGCGTTGGGCGGCATTGTAATTCAACAACCGGGCATTACCAATTTTGCCGGTTGACGCTGTCACGAGTTTTAAACCCGCATGATGCAGCAAGCCGCCCAAGTCATCGGCGGCAAAAACCCCATCAGGATACATTTTTTCAGCGATCTGCATGGTGACAAGATCAGACGTATCCATCGGCCCCTTCAGACCCAGGACAGGATCATAAAAGCTATTGCCCATGATTCCATGCCCGCCGGCATAGCAGCCACTGACAAAGCTAGAGACTTGGACCCGCGTCTCGCTGGGCATGGCCGAACGGCTCTCAGGACAGTCAACCCCCTGGCGGCGAAACCGATCTAAGTTTGGCATCCGTTCTGGGGTGATTAATTCACGGCGCAAACCATCAAAGACCACCAAAAGAAACTTTGATTTAGCTGCCGTCATCCCGCGCCCCGATACCACTCAACCGACGTAAATATAACCATGATATATTAATCTTATGTGAATACTCACCTGTTAATCCACAGAAGATTTATATAATTTGAGCTTCCCCTCTTCAGCTGTCATTCAAAGTCAATTATCCCCGGCAAATGCCGCCCGTATTTTGGCCAAGGATTCATGCACAACATTAATCAATTGTCGGTCGCGTTCTGTATCAATGGAGATCGATGCCGTCATTCCTGCTCGCAGAGGAGGCGCATCAGCATTTTGTTCAATTACCAAACGCACCGGGATCCGTTGCACGACTTTGACCCAATTCCCACTGGCATTTTGGGGCGGCAAGACAGCAAATTCGGCGCCTGTCGCCGGGCTGATAGAATGGATTTTTGCCCGCCATTCCCGGTCCGGGTAGGCATCAACCTCAAAACTTACTTTTTGTCCAACCCGCACATGCGTAAGCTGTGTTTCCTTCAAATTCGCTTCGATCCAGATATTACCGCCTGAGATTAGTCCAAAAACGGGTTTACCTTCTTCAACCCATTCCCCTGATTCCATCCGCAGACGGGTAACGGTCCCCTGGTCTGCGGCGCGAATCTGACTGAAGGCTAAATTCAAAAGTGCGGCATCATGGGCAGCTTGCGCTTGCAAATACAGCGGATGGACTTCAATCGCCTGGTCGGGATCGCCGCCAAGCCCAGCCAAAACTTTACGAATTTTTTGCTGAAGTGCCGCCAAACGTTGGCTCGCAGCGTTATGATCGAATTCCGCTTGTTCAACCCGCGCCGAGGTGGTCACACCCGCACGCTGTAATTTGTTTTGTCGGTCAAACTGACGTTTATAAAACTCTACGTTGACGCGCGCTTCGGCGATTTCAGACAAGGTTTGTTGGTAGTCAGCGCGCATGGTTTCAATGTCATAGCGCACCGCTGCCAATCGCGAGTCCGACAGCTGCACTTGAATTTGATGCGGTTTGGGATCCAGCCGAAACAGCAGATCACCTTTTTCAACAACCTGGTTTTCCCGCACCGCGACCTCAATAACACGGCCATCAATGCTGGGACTGACCGCGATTACGGGCGCTTTCACATAGGCATTCTCGGTGGTGACATAGCGTCCTGACTGGGTATACCAATTTGAAATGGCATAAATCGCCACAAGCGGGATAACAATCAACAGAACAGTGCGCGCTATCAGCCGTTTCCAGCGGAATGGTATTGTTGCCAGCGCCGCTGTTTCAGATTGACCGGCAGCGGTATTGCTCGCTGTGTTCTCAGCCGCGTTAGTCATCGGCCACGACCTTTGCGCTATCGCTGGCAATTTCGTCCTGAGTATCCGTCATCCGTAATAAGTTCATTTTTACCTTCATCAAGGCGTTTAAAAACGCCTCATGTTCACTGTCAGACAAGCCTGCCAGCGCATCCTTCCGCAATTCAGACGCAATTGTCCGCAAGCTGCGCATCACCGACTGCACCTTCGCTGTCAGATAAACCCGCTTGACACGCCGATCCTCTAAATCGGGGCGACGCTCAACCCAGCCTTTGTCTTCCAGCTGGTCAATAAGCCGTCCCAAGGTTGCTTTTTCGACATCCATAAAATCAGCCAGCGTAGACTGCGGCGCACCATCCAACGCATATAGCGCCGTTAAAACCCACCATTGAGAGCGGGTTAATCCCAATTCACGGCCCCGGCGATCAAATGCCACGCGCATCAAACGTGCGACGTCATGGGCCAGAAAGCCGAAATTTCGATCTAAATTTTCGCGATCCATCACAGGAAGATAGTTACCATTGTTACTATAACATAAGTTATAGTTGCCTGTTTTACAAAAGCAAGCCAATTTGACACGGCAAAACTGCTGAAACTGCATCATACTGTCGCCTATTTGGCATCAAACGAAACTAAGTAGTTTATTGATTTTAATGAAATGATGGTTTTCGAAACCGCGTGTAGGGCCTATCGTCGAGGACGATGCGGAGCCTAAGCTTTGGGACATAATATTTCATGCGACTGATGTTACTGCGACATGCGAAATCAGATTGGCACGCGCCAAGTCATGATGACTTTGATCGCCCCTTGAACAAGCGGGGCCAGTCAGCAGCGACACGTATGGGACAATTCCTGCGAGAAAATAGGTTACAGCCAAGCCTCATTCGGTGTTCATCGGCCCAGCGGACCCGTGAAACCTTGGCCCTTATGTTACCCTTTTTTGAATTTGATACGCGGATCGAGATTGACCAGAAATTATATCACGCCGATCTCAATCACTATCAAGCGATGGTTGCGGGGACAGCCCCACATGACGCCAGCATGATGATCATCGGGCATAATCCGACAATCGGCGCATATGCCTGTCAATTGGCAGCAGAGGGCGAGGGGCAAGAAATGGAAAACCTCGCTGAGAAGTTCCCAACCTGCGCCCTGGCTGTCCTCGATGCAGCGGTGTCAGACTGGCAAGATTTCAAAGCCGCGCGGTTAACTTTGTTTCAAACACCGCGCGGTCTTCATGGTAAAAATACTGATCTACGTCCCTGAATGCGCCATTTGGTATTCGGCATCAAACCGCGCAACAAGATCAGCAATGGACGGGGTATCGCTGATATTGGCCACACCTTGACCTGCGGACCAAATATTTTTCCAGGCTTTGCGCTCGTCACTGCCGTCGTTACGCTCATGGCCTGCCCGGTATTGTCCACCACCAGGCGGCAAGTTAGCTGGATCCAGGCCCGCTTGCTCAATTGAGGGTTTCAAAAAGTTACCATGAACCCCTGAGATAGCATCGGTATAAATAATGTCTGTTGAACCACTCTCCAAAATCATTTGCTTAAACGCATCAGGCGCTGCGGCTTCTTGGGTATTGATAAACCGGGTGCCGATATAGCCCATATCAACGCCTAAGGTCAGGGCCGCGGCCAGGCCCCGGCCATCACCGATACAGCCCCCCAACAAGATCGTACCATCAAAAATTGAGCGGATTTCCGGCACAAAGGCGAAGGGGTTGATGCGTCCCGCGTGACCGCCTGCACCTGCGGAGACCAAAATTAAGCCATCCACACCGGCGGCAATGGCTTTTTCCGCATGCCGCCGCGTGGTCACGTCATGAAAGACCAGCCCCCCCCAGGCGTGGACCTCATCCACCAGTTCAGAAATTGCCCCAAGAGAGGTAATGACCAACGGCACCTTATGCTTTTTGCAAACCATCAAATCTTCATCGACACGTGGGTTATTGCGATTAACGATTAAATTAACCCCATAGGGCGCATCGTGGGCGGCATCGATGCCTGCATCAATTTCAAACAACCAGTCATCAAAGCCCTCGCTGCTGCGTTGGTTCAGCGACGGCAAGCTGCCAACCACCCCTGCCTTACAGGTCGCAATTACCATTTCTGGGTATGAAACGAGAAACATTGGCGCAGCAAGCATCGGCAAGCGTAAACGCCCCTGCCACTGTTGTGGAACAGCCATTTCACCCTCCTTATTGAGATCCTCTGATTTTACCGTGCTTGCATGCGAATGGCACCGTCAAGACGGATTGTCTCGCCGTTCAGCATCACATTTTCAACCATGGTCATGGCCAGGCCGGCGTATTCTTCGGCCGTTCCAAGACGGCTAGGAAACGGGACTGCCGCCGCTAAGGCTGTTTGCACGTCGTCAGGCAGTGTTTCCATCAGCGGCGTTGAAAACATCCCAGGGGCAATGGTGTTGAAGCGGATACCATTGCGGGCAAATTCGCGCGCACAGACAATCGTCAAAGAATGTATGCCGCCCTTTGACGCCGCATAGGCTGCTTGCCCAATCTGACCTTCAAAAGCCGCAACAGACGCTGTCGAAATAACGATTCCCCGCTCATTATCAGCCATCGGCTCCAGCGTGGTCATATCGTTTGCAGCCAAGCGGATCATGTTAAAAGAGCCAATCAAATTGATCTCAATAACGCGCGCAAAGTTTTCCAGCGGCATCGGGCCATTCTTACCAACAATCCGTTGCGGCGGCGCAATACCGGCACAATTGACCAACACGCGTGCGCCGCCATGGGCATCGCGCGCAGTTGCCACGGCGGCTTCTGCCATATCGGCGCTGGAAACATCACATTCCACAGCAACACCGCCAATATCCTCGGCCACCATGCGGGCACGATCCATATTTAAATCAAGGATGGCAACTTTTGCGCCGCGCGCCGCTAATGCCCGGGCGGTTCCCTCACCCAATCCACTGGCCCCACCGGTGACCAAGGCTGCTTGTCCATTCACATTCATATCATTTTCTCCCTGATTGGTGACACAACGCCATCGAAACATCTTTGCTATGGTGATATCAAACCCTGGGCAGCGACGCGACGTCTTTTGATGTCACGTGGTAAATTTGCGCAAGGAGGACTGAAACCATGGCTGGAAAAGATCACTATGATGTCGCCATTATTGGCGGTGGTCATAACGGCCTTGTGGCAGCAGGGTATCTGGCCCGCAGCGGATTATCCGTGATTGTGCTGGAGCGCCGCGGGATTGTCGGCGGCGCAGCGGTCACCGAAGAATTTCACCCCGGCTTTCGAAACTCGCTGGCCTCATACACCGTCAGCTTGCTGAACCCCAAAGTTATCCGCGAGCTAGAATTGGCAAAATATGGCCTGAAGGTGGTTGAGCGACGGCTTACAAATTTCCTGCCCCTGCCAGATGGCCGCTCCCTATCCCTCGGCAGTGATGACGCTGCAAATCAGCAGGAGTTTGCCAAGTTTTCAGCAACCGATGGTGCGCAATACACCGCTTATCAAGCCATGCTGGATGGCGTGGTCGCCGAGTTGCGGCAATTGGTGGGTAAAACCCCGCCTAATCTTGGGGGCGGTTGGGGTGAGCTATTGAAAGCCTTAAGCCTTGGCAACCGCCTGCGACATCTAGGGTTATCCCGGCAACGCGATTTGCTTGATCTGTTCGCTAAAAGTGCAGGTGATATGCTGGATAACTGGTTTGAGGGCACAGCCTTAAAAGCACTGTTGGGCTTTGATGGAATTGTTGGCAGCTACGCCAGCCCCTATACCCCCGGCACGGCCTATGTCTTGTTGCATCACGTATTCGGTGACGTAAACGGCAAGCAAGGTGCCTGGGGGCATGCCATTGGCGGCATGGGGGCGATCACCCAGGCGATGGCAAAATCGGCGATGGCCGCCGGCACGGTAATCGAAACCGATGCCGAGGTGAGCGAAGTGACCACGACCCAAGGCCGCGCCCAAGGGGTGGTTTTGGCCGATGGCCGAAAAATTACCGCACGGGTGGTTGCCGCCAATATTCACCCCAAGATTTTATTGCAAAAAATGGTTGATCCGGCGCTCATCGACAGCGACACCCAACGGCATATTGCCGGTTATCGTTCCGGCTCTGGCGTGGTGCGGATGAATGTGGCGCTGTCAGAATTACCGCGCTTCACCGCAAAACCTGCGATCGGTGATCATCATACCTCTGGCATCGTCATCGCCCCGAGTTTGGATTACATGGACCGCGCCTATCGCGATGCGCGCCAGCACGGATGGGCACAGCAGCCGATTATCGAAATGCTGATCCCGTCGACCCTTGATGATAGCTTGGCACCACCGGGCCAGCACGTTGCAAGCTTGTTTACCCAGGCCTTTGACCCGGACTTAAAGGCCCTCGGTGCCGGGGCCAGTTGGCATGACCACCGCGACACTGTCGCTGATCTCATTATCGACACCGTTCATCAGTTCGCCCCAAATTTCAAAGCCAGCGTGATCGCCCGCCGGGTGCTAACGCCTTTAGATCTGGAAACCGAGCTTGGCTTGCTTGGCGGCGATATCTTTCATGGCCAATTAACCCCCGACCAGCTCTTTTCCGCCCGCCCCATTTTAGGTCATGGCGATTATCGTATGCCGGTGAAGAACCTTTACCTGTGCGGCTCTGGGGCGCATCCTGGCGGCGGTGTTAGCGGCCTTCCTGGCCATAACGCCGCCGCTGAAATCATTGCTGATATGCGCTGGCGGCGCGTTTAACCCCTGCCCTAAAAGAGATATAAAAGCCAATGAAACAAATGCGCGACATCATGCACCAAGGACCAATGGTCCCCGTTGTGACCATTGATGATGCAGGGATGGCTGGCGACCTGGCCGCCGCCTTACTCGACGGTGGGATCAATGTTATTGAGGTGACCATGCGCACGCCTGAGGCGTTGCCAGCTGTCGCTGAAATTCGCCGCCAACACCCCGCGATGACCGTCGGTGTTGGCACCATCATCCATGAGCATGACCTTGATGCAGCCCATCGGGCAGGCGCGCAATTTGCTGTTTCACCAGGACTGGCCAGCACCTTGATTAACCATGCCCAAAGCCTAGATCTGCCGTATTTGCCGGGCATTCAAACCGCCAGTGAAGCCCTGCAAGCTGTCCGCCTTGGCGTGACCGAATTAAAGTTTTTCCCGGCGCTGAGCAGCGGCGGCACTGACCATCTGACGCAATTACGGCCCCTCTACCCCGAGGTCGTATTTTGCCCAACCGGTGGTCTGAGCTTTGACAATGCCGGTCACTTTTTGACCTTGCCGAATGTTGCCTGTATTGGCGGCAGTTTCGTCACCCCAGCGGCGGCCATGACGGCGCGGGATTGGCCCGCCATCACCGCCCTGGCCGCCCGCGCCAGCCAATTATAACGGATACCCTCTACCTTCAGGAGTTTACCTATGCTGTTAATCGGCCGATATCTGTCGCCTTTTACGCGCCGCACCGCCATCGTTATGAAAACCCTTGGTGTGGCGTTTGATACCAAAATCATGGCCGCCGACCCGGCCTCTCAAGAGCTTGTCGCGATTAACCCGCTCGGCCGCGTACCGGCGTTGATCATTGATGACAACCTGACATTGGTTGATAGCAAGATCATCGTTGATTATGTGCTGGAAACTGCCGATCCGGAGCATCACTTAATTGCCGCCCGCGGCCCTGACCGGCACGCCGTCCTGGCCTTGGCGGGCATTGCCGACGGCACCGCTGAAAAAGTTGTTGCGGCCATTTATGAGACCAAACGCCGACCAGAAGATAAACGCCATCAGCCTTGGCTAGAGCGGCTCACCTTGCAAGCCAGTAATGGCCTCGCCCATCTGAACAGCGCCGCCGAGGGCCGCCAATTCCTGCATGGCGATCGCTATAGCTTGGCAGATATTTACGCCGCCGTGAGCTATGAATTTACGGCCATCGGCTACCCTGATTTAGTGGCCAATGACCGATATCCAGCCCTCGCTGCATTGTCAGCACGTTGCAGCGCCTTGCCTGCCTTTGCAGAGACAGTGCCGCAAGCTTAATATGAAGTGTCCAGTGCCGTTGGTAATTAGCCAGCGGCCTGCACCTCGTTGCTGACAGGATGTTCCAAACGGCCCAGCATTTCCTTTGGCACGACTTGCCAGAAATGCCCTTCTTCTTGCACCCAATCAATAAGCAAGCGTTCAACCAAGCTTGATTGTGTCTCAGCGGCATGTTCACGCAACATTTGTTTTAGACGATCTTCCCAATACGGCGTTTCGATCCGTTGATGAATGACGGTGTCATCATTTACCCGCGCTGAAAAAGTCCCGGTGGGATCATAGATAAAGGCAATCCCGCCGGTCATACCAGCCCCAAAGTTGTTTCCAACTTCGCCCAGAATGACAACGGTGCCGCCCGTCATATATTCACAGCCGTTAGAGCCACAGCCCTCGACCACCGCATCAGCGCCACTATTGCGCACCGCAAAACGCTCGCCCGCTTGTCCGGCAGCAAACAGTTTACCCTTGGTTGCGCCATATAGCACGGTATTGCCAATAATGGTGTTTTCCTCGCTGGCAAAAGTAACGACCGTCGAGGGGCGCACCACAATGGTGCCACCCGAGAGCCCCTTGCCAACATAGTCATTGGCATCGCCATAGACTTTAAGTTTCAATCCTTGAACGGCAAATGCCCCAAAAGACTGCCCTGCTGAGCCCCGCAAGCGCACCGTCAAATGGTCTGGCTGCAAGCCTTCCATACCATAGCGGCGCACGATATGAGACGACAATCGGGCACCAATGGTGCGCTGGGTATTTCGGATATTGTAGGTCAGCTGCATTTTTTCGCCTTCATCTAAAAAGGCGCTGGCATCAACAAGCATTTGCGCGTCAAGCGTATCCGGCACTTCGTTTCGGCCCTGGAGGGTATTGTGGATCGGCAAGCCGCCAGAATCTGGCTGCACCAATAACGGATTAAGATCCAGATCGTCCAGCGAAGGATCACCCCGACTAACCTGCGCCAGCAAATCGGTGCGACCAATAATTTCCTCAATGGATCCGACCCCAAGCTCGGCCAGAATCTCGCGAACTTCTTCGGCAACAAAAGAGAACAGGTTCATCACCTTCTCCGGTGTCCCATCGAATTTAGCGCGCAGATCCTCGTCCTGGGTACAGACCCCAACTGGACAGGTATTGGAATGGCATTGCCGCACCATGATGCAGCCCATCGCCACCAAAGCGGCAGTTCCAAGACCAAATTCCTCGGCACCAAGCATGGCAGCGATGACCACATCACGGCCGGTTTTAATGCCGCCATCAGTGCGCAAAGTTACCCGGTGACGCAAACGGTTGAGGGTGAGAACTTGATGTACTTCAGATAAGCCCATTTCCCACGGAATACCAACGTATTTGATGCTTGATTGCGGGCTGGCACCGGTGCCACCGCCGTGGCCCGAAATCAAAATCGTATCTGCCATCGCCTTGGCAACGCCGGCGGCAATGGTCCCAATGCCAGACGATGCCACCAATTTGACACAGACTCGCGCCTTTGGATTGATCTGCTTCAGATCGTAAATCAGCTGCGCCAAATCCTCGATTGAGTAAATGTCGTGATGGGGCGGCGGTGAAATAAGCGTTACCCCGGGGGTTGAATGGCGCAGCCGGGCAATCATTTCGTTGACCTTGATGCCCGGCAACTGGCCACCTTCGCCAGGCTTGGCACCTTGCGCCACTTTGATTTCAATCTCCCGGCAGTTATTCAGATATTCTGCCGTTACCCCAAAACGGCCAGAGGCAATCTGCTTAATCGCAGAGCTGGCGTTATCGCCATTTGGACGTGGCTTGAAGCGTGCAGGGTCCTCGCCGCCCTCACCAGAATCAGATTTTGCGCCGATCCGGTTCATGGCTATTGATAAGGTTTCGTGCGCTTCCGGGCTCAACGCGCCAAGGGAAATTCCCGGGGCGACCAAGCGTTTACGGATCGCTGTGATGCTTTCAACTTCTTCAATTGGTTTGGCCGATCCATGCGCCTTGAATGACATCAAATCACGCAAATTAATGGGCCCTTGGCGGCCAATCGTATCACTATACTGACGGTACATGTGATAGCTGTCTGTGGCACAGGCACTTTGCAATGTGTGAATCATGCTACCTTCAAAAGCATGCCGCTCACCGCCATGGCGCAGGCGGTATTGACCGCCCACAGGCAAGGTCACAACGTCGCCATCAAAGGCGCGTGTATGCATCCCAATGATCCGCTGCTCCAACCCCTGCAAACCAAGGCCAGAAATTCGGGAGGTCATGCCCGGGAAATGCTTGGCCACCAACGCACGCGACAGACCTACGGCTTCAAAATTATAGCCACCGCGATAGGATGACAGAACTGAAATGCCCATCTTCGACATAATTTTGAGCAAGCCATCCTCAATCGCTTTTTTAAAAGACGAGACGCAATCCGTCAGCGACCGACTACCCAGCAAGCCACGACCGTGACGATCTGCAATAGCTTCTTGGGCGATATAGGCATTGACAGTGGTGCCACCAACACCGATCAAGACTGCAAAATACTGAACGTCGAGGCATTCGCCGCAGCGCACATTTAAAGACGTGAATGTGCGCAATTGCTGGCGCACCAAATGGGCGTGAACAGCACCTGTGGCCAAAATCATTGGCACGGCGGCACGCTCAGCAGATACAGCTTCATCCGTTAAGATCACATGGGTATGACCGCCGCGCACCGCATCTTCAGCGTCCTGGCAAATGCGATCAAGAGCATCCGACAAGGCCGAAGCCCCTTTGTTAACAGCAAAGGTGCAATCAACCACCGCGGCTGTTGCGCCCATATAATCGCGCATCGCCTCAAATTCAGCATTGGTTAACACCGGCGATTCCAAGCGCAAATGTTCGCACTGTTCCTGGCTTTCATCGAGAATATTGCCAAGATTACCAAGCCGTGTCCGCAAGGTCATCACATGGCGTTCGCGCAAGGAATCAATGGGCGGATTGGTTACCTGGCTAAAGTTCTGCCGGAAGAAATGATGCAAGCCGCGGTACTGGTCCGAGAGCACTGCCAAGGGCGTATCATCCCCCATTGAGCCAACAGCCTCCTTGGCCCCATCGGCCATCGGGTGCAGGATCAATTCCATGTCTTCCATGGTCCAGCCTGCCAGCACCTGACGGCGGCGCAGCTCTGGCCGGGTCAAGCGGGCCGTTTCCTCATGATCGGCGCGGATAATGTCATCGATTTTGGTCGACGTTTTAATCCACGCGCCATAGTTTTCCCGGCTGGCCAAATGTTCTTTGATCTCATTGTCATGGTACAGCTTGCCGTCTTTTAAATTGACGACGATCATTTGCCCCGGATCAAGACGGCCTTTTTCCAGCACATTGGCCTGGTCAACACGCACCATGCCTGTTTCCGAGCCGACAATGATCAAATTATCGCGGGTGATGGTATAGCGCATCGGCCGCAGACCATTTCGGTCCATGCCGCCAAGCACCCATTTACCGCCATAGGCAGCGATTGCTGCCGGGCCATCCCATGGCTCCATCACAGCATTACAATAGCCATAAAGATCGCGTAAATCGTCTGGCATATCCGCATTTTCATCCCATGCTTCTGGGATCAACATGGTCTTTGCCATTGGCAATTGCCGACTGGTCCGCACCAGTAACTCAAGAACCGCATCTAAAGCAGCAGAATCGGAACTATGGGCCTGAATAATCGGCTTAATCTCTTCAATCCGATCACCAAAGGACGGATGCGCCATCCGCGGCTCATGGCAGGCCATCCAATTCGTATTACCTTTGACCGTATTGATTTCACCATTATGCGCCAACACCCGAAACGGCTGCGCCAATTGCCAGGTTGGAAAGGTGTTGGTGGAATAGCGTTGATGGTAGATAGCAAAATTTGAGATGAACCGCTCATCCATCAAGTCAGGATAGAACGAGGTGACCTGTTCAGCCAAAAACATGCCTTTATAGATGATCGACCGGCACGACAGCGAGCAGATATAAAAGTCATTGATATGTTCTGCGAGGACAGCCTTTTCGATCCGCCGCCGGATCACGAAAAGATCGCGCTCAAAATCACTCTCATCATGCTCTGGCGGTGAGGAAATCATGATTTGCTCAATTTCAGGGCGGCTGGCATTGCCTTTTTCGCCAATCACCGAGATATCGACAGGCACTTGGCGCCAGCCATAGATGGTAAAGCCGTAGTTGAGAATCTCTTGCTCAACAATCGTTCGGCAGCGTTCCTGGGCCATGAAATCGGTCCGTGGTAAAAACACTTGGCCAACCGCCATATAAGCGTTGTCATCCATCGAATGGCCCGTGCGCTCCACATGCTCACGGAAGAAATCTTGGGGGATTTGCAGATGGATACCGGCGCCGTCGCCTGTCTTACCATCGGCGTCAACAGCGCCCCGGTGCCAAATTGATTGCAAGGCTTGAACGCCTGCCAACACGACCTCACGGCGGGGCACCCCATCAATGGCCGCAACAAAGCCAACCCCACAGGCGGCGTGTTCATCATCAGGGTTATAGGCATGGGCCGCCTCTAGAAGAGCTGCATTTGCCTGCCAAGCAGCATTTTCAGCCGCCCCTTTGGTTTGATCCGTCATCTCATGTATTCCTTACGACGCAGCAGCCAGCGGCGCATTCGCGGCGACTTGCTGTTGAATATATTTATGAATGTGCTCGGCCGCGTTACGGCCATCTTGAATGGCCCAAACCACCAGTGAGGCCCCGCGGACAATGTCGCCTGCGGCAAAAACCCCATCAAGGTTTGACATGGATGTGCGTGGATCAGCCAAAACCGTCCCCCACCGCGATACCTTTAACTCTGGCGCATCAAACAAAACCGGCAGTTCTTCTGGATCAAAGCCTAGCGCCATGATCACCATATCCGCCTCAATATCTTGTTCTGACCCCGGCACTTTACGCGGCGTTTGCCGACCGGTCGCGTCGGCCACACCGAGATGAATGGCGCTACAGCGGACAGCCCGCACATGGCCATTTTCACCATCTAAAAACGCTTCAGGTGCCGTCAGCCAGACAAATTCTACACCTTCTTCTTCTGCATTCGCCACTTCCCGCAGGGAACCTGGCATATTGGCCCGGTCCCGCCGGTAAAGGCATTTCACCGATTTTGCGCCTTGTCGCACGGCTGTCCGCACACAATCCATGGCCGTATCACCGCCGCCAATAACGACAACGTTTTTACCCGCCGCATTCAAGCTGCCATCGTCATAGGCAGGGACGTCATCGCCGAGACCTTGGCGGTTGCTGGTGATCAGAAAATCAAGTGCTGGATAAATGCCTTCCTGGCCAATGCCAAGCGCTTGGATTTGACGGGCTTTGTAGACCCCTGTGGCAATCAAAACAGCATCATGACGACGGCGTAAATCGGCCAAGCTGGCGTCGCGGCCAATTTCGAAGTTAACCCGCATCTCAATACCCGCTTCAACAAGCCGGGTGATTCGCCGCTCGACAACCTCTTTTTCCAACTTAAAGCCCGGGATGCCATATATCAGCAATCCCCCCATCCGGTCATAGCGGTCATAGACGGTGACCCCATAGCCGGCCCGCCGCAGCTGTTCGGCGGCCGCCAAGCCGCCCGGTCCGCCGCCGATAATGCCGACGGATTGGCCGCGCTCTGGGCCGACCGAGATCGGCCGCACCCAACCATTTTCAAATGCTGTCTCGGTGACAAACCGCTCAACCGCGCCAATGGTGACTGATTTAAAGCCTTTTTCGATCACACAATTGCCTTCACATAAGCGATCTTGCGGGCAAATTCGGCCACATATTTCCGGGAAATTATTGGTCGCGCTGGACACTTCATAAGCTTCTTCTAAACGGCCTTCCGCCGCCAGCATCAACCAATCAGGAATGTTATTGTGTAAGGGGCAGTGAATTTGACAAAACGGCACGCCGCATTGCGAACACCGGCTGGCTTGATTGCGCGCACCATCCACTGAAAACTCGTCATAGATCTCACGAAAATCTTCAACCCGTTTGTCGGTATCGCGTTTGCCTGGCGTTTGTTGCGCCTTGTCGACAAATTGTAGCATGCGATCGGTGGTCATTATGCACTCTCCCTCTCTTCTGCGGCCCGCGCTGGATGCTGACCGCATAATGGACGGCTTCTATAATCGACAATCATGAAAGAATCCAGCGAAAACCCTCAAATAGGTCAACAATCGTTACCTTTTTTGCCTTCATGCGTTTTTAGTTATTACGAAAGAAGTCACAAAAGAGACCAAAAAAATATTTTAGGTCCGAAACGGGACCATTTCTTCCGCAGTATCCTTGGTTAGAAAATGCTAGTCTGGTGCCTCGATGGATCGGCGCTGCCGGACGACCACGAGATAAAACAAGGACCGCCGTATTGTCGTTTTTGCATATTTTGGTCATCGCGATCATCCAAGGTGTGACAGAGTTTTTGCCCATAAGCTCGTCTGGACATTTGGTTTTGATCCCACACTTAACCAGCTGGCCCGACCAAGGCCGGTTGATGGATGTGGCGGTTCACGTTGGCACACTCGCGGCAATTTTAATTTACTGTTGGCGGTCCCTGTTCCGCATGTTGGCGGGGGTGGTGTTGATCCTTCGCGGACGTTCAAATGACGGCTTCCGGCAATTTAGCCTGCTGATCGTCGCCACCCTGCCCGTTGTGATTGCTGGCTATGGGATGGCAAAATACCTCAATACCCCCTTGCGCGGTGTTGAGGTCGTGGCCTGGGCCACGCTGGGCTTTGGGATTTTGCTTTGGGTGGTTGATCGGACCGCCATGACCGTTCGCCAGATTGCGCATTTGACCTTTCGCGACGCGCTGATTATTGGCCTGGCACAGGTTCTGGCGCTGATCCCCGGGACCAGTCGGGCGGGCATCACCATGACCGCGGGCCGCTTATTAGGCATGGAGCGCGCGGCAGCGGCCGAATTTTCCTTGCTGTTGGCCATCCCGGCCATCCTTGGCGCAGGCCTGTTAGAAGGCCAGACCCTATATAGCAGCGGCAATCTTGCGCTGACCAAGGACGCTGCGATTGCTGCAGGTCTTGCCTTTGTCACAGCCTTAATCGCCGTCGCCTTGATGATGGCCTGGCTGAAACGCGCGAGCTTTGCGCCGTTTGTTATGTACAGGGTCGTCTTGGGCGTCGGACTACTGAGTTGGATTTATTGGCCATAGAGCCGAGCCGACAGACCCGGCATCACGGCATCAGATCCGGGCAGCGTTGTACATGCCACCAGGGCGATAACGCCGCAGATAGGTTGGCAGCACAGACCAAAACGACGTCGCCTCAATCCCCAGATCCGCCAGCGTCAATGCGTCTTCAGCAACCACATTATCGGATTGCAACAGTGTGACTTGATCGCGTGTCAGCGGCGGATTAGGCAGAAGTTCTAAGAACCGGGCCTGCACACGTGCCAGCCAAAACGGCAGCGGCACAAATGGCCGCTGGCGCTGGGTTTGTTCCATCACAATGGTCATCACCTTGCGCAAAGACACCACGTCTGGGCCGCCCAGCTCATAGGTTTTGCCCGCCGCCTTTGATTGCCCAAGCACCGCCAGCACGGCGGCAGCGACATCATCGACATAAACAGGCTGGAACAGCGTCCGTGCACCGCCGATCAACGGCATAGCAGGGGCTTTCGCGGCCAAATCAGCAAAACGGTTGAAAAACCCATCGTCAGGGCCAAAAACCACACTTGGACGCAAAACAACTGTATCAGGAAAGGCCTTGCGGGCATTTTCCTCGCCAGCGGCCTTGGTGCGCGCATAGGCAGATTTTGAGTCCGCATCAGCCCCAATCGCCGACACCTGCACCAACGAGCGTACCCCCGCCGCAGCTGCCCCAGCCGCAATCATCCCCGGCGCATCAGCATGCACTTTTGAAAAGCTATGGCGGCCATGGGGGGCCAGCAGGCCGACCAAATTGACCACATGATCAGCACCTGTCAGCGCCCGTGAGACGGCATCTTTATTCAGCACATCGGCTTTAACGACAGCAACCTGTCCCGGCATCCCCATGGTTTTGAGAGATTTCGCCGCTTCAACATCGGTACAGCCGACAGTCACCATTGCGCCCTGTTGGGTCAATAGCCGCACAATTGCGCGGCCGATAAACCCTGACCCACCAAAAACTGTGACTCGCTCACCTCGCATCGACCTGCTCCGTCCTAAAATATATCATGATGCTTATATACCAGCTCACCCGAAGCTGAAATTGAAATTCACACCGTCGCGGCACTTCGCCGCCAACTTAAAAAGTCTTGTCAACGCACCTGCGGTCATGTCAGGGCAGTTGTCGGCGCACAAGTCGGCGCAAAAATCGCTCCCATCACCGAATTGCATTGACACAGACAGCCGACAGACCTTATCTACCGCCGACTTGCTGCGGTCGTTCCACGAACGTCGCGAGTGCCCAGGTGGCGGAATTGGTAGACGCGCTGGCTTCAGGTGCCAGTGGCCGCAAGGCCGTGGAGGTTCGAGTCCTCTCCTGGGCACCA
>JBELLC010000089.1:0-1454 GCA_042088965.1 Nisaea sp.
GCGATGGCAAGCCCCATACCAATTGTTTGCGGACGCTTAAAATTGCGGTCGCCTGTCACGAAGGGCTCAAAAATTTCGTCAACCCTAATCTCTGAGAGGCCGCTGCCATTGTCATTGATCGACACACGCACAAAATCGCCCTGTTGTTCGATGGATATGGTGACCTGATCGCCCTCTGGGGAAAATGACACAGCATTTGAGAGCAGATTGGCAAACGCCCGCTTAATCTCAACCGCATCCGCGAAAACAAATAAAGTCTCCGGGATTTTAGGAACAGTGATTTTTACATTGCGGCTGGCGCCCAGGATCATGGCGTCCTCTGCGGCTCCCAAGGCGATCTGATGAATATCGACAGGCGCTTGGTCTAACTGCTGTGCGGCGGAGTCCAGGCGGGCAAAATCAAGGTAATCATTTGCCAAGCCAAGCAATTGTTCAGCGCTGGCTTTCGCCTTGTTCAACCCATTTGCTGTATCCTCCGGCAAAGTTGTCGATGATACGCTGGACAGATAATTGACCAGCGCCGACAGGGGCGATCTTAGATCATGGGTGAGCGTTAAAACCGCCTCATCTGTAATGTCGAGACGGGACTGTAGATTTTCAATTTCTGCCCCTAGCCGGGTCTTTTGAAAGATTTGCCGTAACCCCATGGTCGCGCAAGCTGCGCTCATCTGTAACAATAATTGTGCTGTGTCATCAGGCACTATGACTTTAGACGAGAAGACCGCTAAATGGCCAATTACATTTTTCTCGCCATCGAAGAGTGGCACACCGATATAGCTTTCATATCCGCTATTTTTTTTACCAAGGAAGCGGAGCGCAACGTCACAAGGAATGAACGTCGGCTGCCCCAAATAGGTGAGTTGGCAGGGATTATCTTGTAAGCTGTAGTCCCATTGCTGCATGGCGGCGCCTTTTTTAAATCCGGTGATGCCACGAACGCGCGTTGTTGGAAAATCAATCGCCTGACTGATGAAGACCGTGTCAGCTTTCAAAAGGATGGCAAGGCCTTTGACCAAATCACCCATGCAGACAAGAGGGTCTATCGCCTCTGTTTTTTGGAGTGTCTGTCCTAATTTTGCAAGACGCGGGTCAGAAAAATGAAACAGGTCGTGAGGAACCATGGCTTAACTCAAAAATAGTATCGGTCGATAAGGCTTACGACTTATGAATTATAAAGCATTCATACAACAAATAATAGAAACAAATGCCAAAAATAAATAAAATACGAAAAATCATATATTTAGGGGGGCTTGAAACAGGTTTCGAAACGCACCATCTAAGAAATTATGGTGCTCGCAGTTTGCATTCTGTCGAAAAGATGACCTTAGCAGTTGCGCCCGATTAGCTTGCTGGCCGTGAAAGGGGTGCCAATGATGGCGCGTATTTCGGTATTTAACTCACCTTTTTTAGTCGGTTTTGACCATTTTGAGCGGGCGATTGATCGTATCACCAAG
>JBELLC010000089.1:1554-3316 GCA_042088965.1 Nisaea sp.
GCGCCCAAATTGCCGACCATTGATGTGCAAAAATAGCCCCTAAAAAAGGAACCGTGAGTTGCGGTTTGATGTTGGTCGCACGGCCAAGGAGTGACGCGAGTGAACAGTTTTGAAAAGGCCCGTTTAATGGAAATTCGAGATTTTATCGCTCTTGGATTGGATGATTTTGCTTATATCAAGCCTGTGGTCGTGGAAAATGAGCAACATTTTGCGGTCTATACAGCAGATGGCGAGGAAGCAACTATTTTGCCGGATCGTCTCACCGCTGAAATGGCGGTACGGGATAATGACCTGGAACCGGTTAGTATCCATTAACGCCCCTTAAAAATGCCGTGTCGGCGGCGTTTAAGCGGCATTTGAGGTTGATGTACTCGCTGATAATACGGCGAAAATAGCATCGGCGTCATTGCAGCCGCGTAATTTATTGCAGATGTTGGGATCGCGCAGCGCGCGTGAAATGCGGGCGAGGGCCTTCAGGTGGTCAGCACCGGCAGTGCGCGGTGCCAGCAGTAAAAACATTAAATCCACGGGCGCCCCATCAACAGAATCAAAATCTATGGGCTTTTCAGCACGTGCAAAGACCCCGATCAGGCGGTTCAAGCCATCATGTTTGCCATGGGGGATCGCAATGCCGCTGCCGACACCTGTGGTCCCTAAGCGCTCGCGCTCAAGCAGGACATCCAAAATCTCCCGATGCGCAAGCCCACTGAGATCAGCACCTTTGCGCGCCAATTCTTGCAAGGCTTGTTTTTTGCTGGTGGCGCGCATCCGTGGAATGACACAATCAGGTTTAATTAAGTCAATAAGTTCCATATCAAAACTCTTGTCGATTGGCGGGTCGCCAACAGTTACAGCATTACTGAGGTGAGGTTGGGTCTATCCAACCGATATGACCATCGTTGCGGTGGTAGACGACATTCATCCGTCCGTGGGCAGCATTTCGGAACATGTACGCTGAGACGTTCTCAATGTCCATCCGCATTACCGCGTCGCTGACTGTCATGGTTTCGATTTCTGTTGCCATTTCGGCGATGACCACCGGACTATCATCAACTTCAGGTTCTGGGTCGCTCTGGTTTTCAGCCGCCAGGACATATTGTTGTGCCAATAATTTTTCACTGGGCAGATTACGGTGATGATCGCGCAGCCGACGTTTGTAGCGCCGCAAGCGTTTATCCACATGCTCCGCAGAGCCATCAAAGGCACCATAAGCCTCGGCAGCTTGAAAATGCCCATGCACGGTAATTCCCCGTCCAATATGCACCACCACATCAGAGCGAAAGTCATTTCCGTCTCGCGACATGGTGATCGATGCGTCAAGCGGTTCGCTGAAATATTTTTCAGCAATGTGCCGAACGCGGTCTTCGATGTGAAGACGCAGCGCTTCACCGATGTCTAACTGCTTACCTTTGATATCAATGTCCATACGCGAGACCTCGCCGTTATCACAGGGTTGTCGGCTTCATCTCTCCAATGGCAAATGGCGTTGTTGTTTTGTGTGCCAATGGATAGGCGCGGGAACTTAGGCATCCAGAGGTTAAGAGTCAAGTCATCCGTGGTTCACACAAAACAACCGTGGAGCCCCAAAGGGATAGGGTGTGGCAGATTAATGCGAGACCGTGGCCCAGCGCTGAGATTGCCAGCGTCAAACAGGCATAAAGCGGTTTTTTGATGCTGGTGATCAAGGATGGTTCCGATCAGCCAACCAGCACGATTGTTGTCAGCGGGTCGCCATAAATGCTCTTCAACGCTGACCGTGTCC
>JBELLC010000089.1:3416-12573 GCA_042088965.1 Nisaea sp.
GCGTGTTTGACTGAAATCAGCCCGCTTGACGAGCAAAATTCGGGTGCCGAGATCAGGTCGCCAATTATGGCTGTCGATGAAAGTGCGCGCCGCTGTCGCCCAGGGATTGAAAATCAAAGGCGGTAGCGGGATCACCAGGAAATCCTTGGTCAGTACAAAGTCATGCACGGGCGGCAAGTTGGCGATGCGGAGCGCTTTGAATTGGCGTAAGGCCCCGTCTGATCCAATCTGATAAAGAAATAGGCGGTCGTTGCCAATATTGGCATAACCAATCGCCCATAAATGGCCTGCTTCATCAACTTTGGGATGCGCTGTAAAGGGCAAAAAATGCTGTGCATGCAGGCTATGCGGGCCACGGGTTGCAAGGCTGAGAGGGTCAATTTCATAGGGACTGCCGCCTTCCCACAGAGCGAATAGCTTTCCGTGATGCCATAGCATGGCGATATTGGCGCTGTTCATCTCATCGGGGTGCTGAATAGGTGGGCCTTGGAAATGGCTCCCAAAGGCAGGGCGTAGCCGCTTGCCTGCGGCGCGTTCTGCGACGAGTTTCGCTGTTTCCACAAAACCGCCATGGTAGTGCAGCCGACCATTGGCAATGTTATAGCGATGCACCATGCCATCACCATCAAACCAATGATGGTATCGTTGGCCGTTGAATTGATGCAAAGCAGGACCGTTGCGGTAGAGGGTGCCGCTCACCTCTGTTGGCCAGCTGTCTGGCAGATCGAGGGTGAGCGGAGGATAACCAGCGAGTGGGGCGCTTTTGTAACCCTCAAGCCAAGGCTGCTGTGGTCGCTGATGGGCAAACGCTGCTGCCCACTTATCCTGAGGGGCCGCCCGCCCGGGGCGGGCCATGACACTGGCAGCACCATATGTCAGAAAGTGCCGACGCTTAAAGGCCCTCAGATGATCCATTGTCAGCAACCTTTTTGGAGTCGATTTAAAGACCTACGGCGATGGCTATTCGCTGACGCTATTCAAGGTGACGGTGACCTCAAAGTTAGCATCTGTCACATTGAAAGCCGATTCTGCAAACGAGGCGGGGCCAAAAAACCATGAGGGATCATTTGAAAACCCGACAGGCTCTAAAGGAATGCCAAACAAGCCTGTCCAGAGTTCGCCATCGCCATCGATATCGTGGAAAACGGCAATCGCATAGCGGCCGGTTGGCAACTCAAAAACCTGACTGACGTCGCCGGGCCTGGCGGGGATCTGTAACAACAGGCTGGCGTTTTTTTTCCCTGGAAAGTCGCTGGTTGCTGCCTCCGGGGTGACGGCGACCATAATTGTGCCGCGGTCATCAACTATATTGCGAACTGTAAGCTTCCCTTGACCCGCTTGTAGGGTATTGGGTAGTAACAAACTGGCAAGAAGCAAAAAGATGAATGAGGTCGTGGTGCGGTTTTTCATGTTCCTTCGCCTTCTAAAAAAGAGTGATGCGTACCAGCAAATACTGTCTGTTGATGACCAACAAGAATTGGCACGTATGTTGACAAAAGAATGCGTGAATGCGGGGGCAAATGTCATTCACGCTACGTGAAATGACCGGACGCTTGCGATCTAGCAAGCTGATGTGGCATCTGCTCGGCTATTTCATGGCCTTAATGGCGATGGTCGTCTCTGGGCCGTTTGGCACCTTCAACGCGTTGTCTTTGGGGGGGCGACTTCTTTACTGGGCCATCGCGATGGGCGTGCCGTGGTTGTTGCTGGCGGTATCTCTGGAAATATTGATGCAGCGACAAGGCCAGGTTTGGTGGCGTTTAGCGGTGGTTATTTTGGCGACCAATGCGCTGGTTGCGGTCATCATCATGGGGGTCGTCGTCGGTCTTGAGTCCCTGCTGCTGCCGCATCGCTTTGACGACGTTTCGCTGATCAGTCTGTATTTATATGGTTTTATGATTGGTTTGATCCTGACAGTGATCGCAACTATGTTGCGGTATACGCGTCACTTAGCTGCCCCGACAAAATATGCAGACGAGGGGGCACCGCCGCCGATCGACTCTGCCTTAGAAGACCTTTTCTTTGAAAAAATACCGCTGCGGTTGGGACGCGACCTGGTTCACCTGAAGATGCAGGATCATTATCTTGAGGTGGTGACAGACGCGGGACAATGCTTGGTCTTGATGCGGATGAGTGATGCTGTGGCGGCGCTGCCGGAACAGCTGGGAGGCCAAGTGCATCGCTCGCATTGGATTGCCTGGGGGCATGTTGACAAAGCCATCAACCGCGCTGGTCGAAAGTTTCTGCTGCTGAAAAACGGCATTGAGGTGCCAGTGAGCCGACGTTTTCAAAAAGTGGTTCGGGCGCGGTTTGGCTAGCGACGGATTAAAGGCTCATGGCTTTTTCCCGCCGCCGCTGAACAGAGGAGGGCAGACGCAAAGCCTCGCGATATTTGGCCACCGTTCGGCGGGCAATATCGATGCCCTCGGCGCGCAAGATTTCAACCAATTTATCGTCAGACAGAATTTTTTTCGGTGATTCCGCATCAATCAGCGCCTTAATCCGCGCGCGTACAGATTCAGCAGACAAATTTGCGCCACCATCGGCCGTCGCAATCGACGCAGTAAAGAAATATTTTAATTCAAAAATACCGCGCGGCGAGGCGATAAATTTATTCGAGGTCACCCGGCTGACCGTGCTTTCATGCATTTCAATCGCCTCAGCAATATCGCGCAGCACCAATGGTTTCAGATATTGGATGCCATAGAGAAAAAAGCCTTCTTGCTGACGGATGATTTCCGTGGCGACTTTCAAAATTGTTGTGGCCCGTTGGTTGAGGGCTTTCACCAGCCAATTCGCCGATTGCTGATACTGGTTGATATAGCTGCGGTCTTCCTTGCTGGCATTCTTGACGTTGACTTCAGCGAGATAGGAGTTGTTGACCAAAACACGGGGCAGATTATCGGCGTTAAGCTCAACCAGCCAACCGCCATCAGGACGTGCGCGCATGATCACATCCGGGGCCACAACATCATTGTCATTGCGCATAAATCCTTCCCCTGGCTTTGGGTTAAGGGCGCGTATTTCAGCAATCATTTCAACCAGATCCTCTTGATCGACCTGGCATAATTTACGGATTGTTGCTAAATCCCGTTTGGCCAGAAGATCAAGATTATCGAGCAGCGTTTGGATGGCGGGGTCAAGACGGTTTTTGTCGCGCAATTGTGCTGCCAAGCATTCAGATAAACTGCGTGCCATAATCCCTGGTGGATCAAAAGACTGCAACCGCTTGAGGCGAGCTTCAACGGCCTCAATCTCGCACCCCAGTAGATGTGCGACCTGCTCAATATCGCCTGTTAAATAGCCTGAATCGTCCACCATTTCGATGAGATGCAGGCCAATCAAACGTTCGGCGGCATCATCGGTGTCAAGGCTCAGCTGCGCCAGCAGGTGATCGCGTAGGCTGGTTTTCGCCTCAAGGGTTTGCTCCAGAGAAAACGCATCATCACTGAACTGGCCGCCGCCGCTGTTTTCACGCCAATCAGAAAGCCCACTGTTGCCGCCAGGGTCTGTCATCCCGGGGGCTTCGGCGCTGCTCCAATTGTTATCATAATCGCTGTCGCCGGGGTCATCGCTTTGGCTGGGCATGGTCACGGCGGATGTATCGTCAAAAGTGTCGCGATTGCTCGCATCAACATCGGTTTCCCAGCCACTGCTATCTTCTGGGGCGGATGGTGTATCGGCAGGTGCTGCGGCATCATGGGCCAGCAAATTATCCGCCGCCACAGCGTCAGCAATCGCCGAGCCATCGCCTTCGTCTTTATCTAAAAATGGGTTTTGTTCAAGCTCACCCTCGACATAGGTGGCCAATTCTTGATTGTTCAATTGCAGCAGCTTTATCGCCTGCTGCAATTGCGGCGTCATCACCAAACCTTGTGATTGGCGGATATCCAGCCGAGCTGTCAGCGCCATGAACTTTGCCCCTCGTCCGGCTTTATAGGTTAAAGCGTTCGCCGAGATAAACTCGCCGGACGTCGTTATGGGTGACGATTTCAGATGGTCCGCCTTCCATTAACACCTCACCATCGTGAAGGATGTAGGCACGATCAACAATTTGTAAGGTGTCGCGCACATTGTGGTCTGTGATTAACACCCCAATCCCGCGGTTTTTTAAATGGGCGATCAAATCACGGATATCAGCAACAGCTATCGGGTCAATGCCTGCCAGCGGCTCGTCAAGTAAGATATAGTGGGGTTGTGAGGCCAGTGCACGGGCAATTTCGACGCGTCGCCGTTCGCCGCCGGATAGGCCGAGAGCGGGCGCTTGACGGAGATGGCTGATCGAAAACTCCACCAGCAAATCTTCGAGGATAACCGACCGGCGTTCAGGTGATGCTTCAACAACTTCGAGTACGGCCATAATGTTCTGTTGAACCGAAAGTCCACGGAAAATCGAGGTTTCTTGTGGCAAATACCCCAGGCCAAGTCTGGCACGGCGATACATTGGCAAGCTTGTGACATTGACACCATTGATTTTCACCGTGCCATAATCAGCCGATACCAAGCCGGTTAAAATATAAAAAAAGGTGGTTTTTCCGGCACCATTAGGGCCCAGTAAACCAACAACTTCGCCGCGTTTAACCTGCAAGCTAACATTTCTGAGAACCGAACGGCGGTTGATCTGCTTGCCGATGTTATGGGCCTGCAAACCTGAGGTTTCGGCGACAATCCGGGGCGGCTCTATCGGCGCAGTCGTTTCCGTATCCAACGCTACTCTCTTTTCGTTTTTGGTTTGGGTGTGAAAACGCCGCGCACGCGGTCAGTATTTTTACGGGCCAGAAGACGGCTGATGCCGGTCGTGAAATCTACTTCAGCATGCGAGCCCTGGAGTTGATCATTGCCGCGAATCAGCCGCACATCGCCTGTTAATGTGGCGGTATCGGTCCGGGCGTCATAGGCCCCTTTATTGCCTGTGGCCGTTTCCCCTTTAGTCTCGATCTGAACATCGCCATCGGCAAACACTTGGTGAATGGTGACGTTACCGTCAGCGTCCTCTTGGAAATATGCTGTGAGTATATCGGCGGTTAACAATCGCCCAGATTGGGTGACGCGGGCGCGGCCTTTGGCAATGGCGGTTTGCTTGCGGGGCCAATAAGACAGGCTGTCATTGGCGGTCAGTACCTGGTCCTTGGTTTTGAATTCGACTGGACCGCCCGTTAGGCTAATAACAGCCTTATCCATATCGTAGAGAAGTTGTTTGCCCCGGGCCTGTTGATTTGGAGAGGTCAGCACAACGTTGCCGACAGCCTCGATTTGATAAATCTCTGTCTCGGTACCTGCCGTTGCACGGTAGTAAGCTGTCAACACATCGGCCTTGATCGAGACGTCGCCCCGATTTACCTGCGCATTGCCGCGGGCCACGTAGGTTTGCTCATCGCGAAGCCACTCAATGCCGTTTTGCGCTTCAATGGTGACTGGTTGATCGCCGTTATTGCCATCTAAAGACAGCGTTTGTGCGCCTGCTAGGCTGACCATGTTCAGCGACAAAGCGGCAATGATGAATGTTTGGCGAAGGGCGTGGATCATGGTTTTTGTGTGCGTGTGAGTGTCAGCCTTGACTGACCTTTTAAAACAATCCGCTGGCCGCGATTGAAAACCTCAATGCCCTCGGCGCGGGCCGATCCGGCGGGGCCATTCGCGGTGACCTGCTGGTTGGTTTTGGCGCTGCCGGCCTGCAGGTCCACATCCAGTGACGCGGTTTCAAAGACATAACCATCATCGCGGAAAAGGGTCACGGTGCCATCTAAGCGAATAGTTTGGGCATTTTTATGATAGACGCCATCGTCAGCGCTCAACGCCAACCAATGACCATTCTTTGTCATCAGGTCGGCTTTTGGCTGGGCTAGGGTGATCTGAACGGCGTCCTTGTTTTGCTGAAAGGCGCGCACGGCCGTCATTTCAAAGCTGCCGCTATTGTTTGTGTCAACGCCAATAAATCGTGGATTTATCATTGTTAGACCTTCAAAATCACTGACGTTAACCTCTGCCACGCCGGCACGAACGGCACGTTCAGTCTCCTGTAATTGCGGCCAAGCAACCACCAGCGCCATCAAGGCAAGCGCCGTGCTGGGCAGGATGATTTTCATGAGCCGCACCAATCGGCTGGCCCGACCATGGTCACGAATAATGTTCCGGGACCATGCCAAAGATCGCGATGAGGGCGTTGCAAGCGTCGCCTTAGGCACGCTATTCAAAGGTTTTGGCTGCTGATCATGCGAATGAACCATGATGGCCCTTATCCATAAACACCAGTATATATGCATCGGTATATAAAATTGGCCTGATCCTTGCGTGCATTCGGTGAAAGTATGACCATGCAGGCGCTCTTGGTCAACCATACAAGCGCAGATTTATCCGCCAATTACATGCCCTTGGGCAATTAATCCCCATCAATGTGAAAAGATATCGATATCGCCATAAGCAATGAGATCTAAAGCGGCCCGTGTGGGCAAAAATTGAAAACAGGCATTTGCAATTTCCATGCGGTTTTCGCGGATGAGCATTTCATCAAGACGCTGACGAAGTTGGTGCAAATAAAGAACATCTGATGCCGCATAGGCACGCTGCTCAGCGGTCAGATTTGCCGCCCCCCAATCCGATGATTGTTGTTGTTTTGAAATCTCAACATTCAACAACTCCCGGCAGATATCTTTTAAGCCGTGGCGGTCGGTATAGGTGCGGACCAATTTGGAGGCGATTTTAGTGCAATAATTAGGGCCGGTGTCGACGCCCAGATAGGCCTTCATGACAGCGATATCAAAACGTGCGTAATGAAAAAGTTTCAGGCGGTTTGGGTCCGTCAGCAGAGCCTTTAGGCGGGGGGCATCATATTGCCCTTTTTCAAAGCGGACGAGATGCGCATCGCCATCACCCGCCGACAATTGCACCAGACACAATCGGTCGCGCTCTGGGCGTAAGCCCATGGTTTCACTGTCAACGGCGATCACCGCGCCAAGATCAAGGCCTTCGGGCAGGTCGCCGTCGTGCAGGGTGACTGTCATATTCTATCCTCATCGCCTGATTGCCGATAATTTGCCCGCAAATGAGGGTGCACGCGCAAGACCTCTTTGCGTCAAAATCTAATTCCCGCCAAATGTTGTACCGAAATCAACAGATGGCGACAACCGTATGTCATCGCGTCTGCAAATGACAGCAGGCGCGGACCTTGGGAGATGATATCTGCCTATGCTATATTTTTCGACCATGAAACCGCTTTTATACGTCGCGAGGATCGCATGGCTTTAACGCAGACACAGCTGGATTATTATCAAACGCAGGGCTATTTGATCCCAGATTGGCGTTTTGCTGCGGCGGACATTGCAAAAATGCGCGCCGCTGTTGACGGCATTATTGCGGCCAATCCGGATCATCGACCAGAGCAATTGGTGTGCCCCCACTTGGACGGCGGGGCAACCAAACCGATCAAGGGGCATTACCATGAGGCATTTCTTGGCTTTGCGGCGACGCCAGGATTGCGTGCTTTGGTGGCCGGTTTGCTTGGCCCGCAGGTTTTGCTTTGGGGCAGTCAATTGTTTTGTAAGCCTGCGGCAACGGGCATGGCTTTGCCCTGGCACCAAGATGGTGATTACTGGCCCATTCGGCCAATGGCGACAATGTCCGCCTGGATTGCGATTGATCCGGCGGGGCCAGATAATGGCGGTTTGCGACTTATTCCAGGGTCACACGCGGGCGGGCCGCTCCCCCATGAACATGATGACCGTGATAATATTGCGTTAGATCAAACGGTTCAAAGTGGCCGTTTTGACCTCAATGCAGCCATCGACGTTGACTTAATGCCGGGACAATTGGTGCTGTTTGACGTGCATATGGTACATGGGTCAAACGCCAATACGTCGGGGTGTCGGCGCGCGGGTTTGGTTTATCGATTTATGCCAAGCACCTCATTGTTTGACCGCAGCACCCCTGACAAAACGAATTCCAGTGGTCATTTGGTGTCTTATGGTCGGCGTCCTTTGTATCAAGTTGTTGGCGATGACCCAGGCGCGAATACGGACGTTTATGCGATGCCATAATGATAACAGAGGGCCTTAATAGATAAGTTCATCAGTCCCGCCGGGTCCGTCATCGCTCAATACCCCTTCGCCGCGCTCAATCAACTCTTTGGTGGCCTGAATAATATTGGCCTGACTTTTTTCCACATCGCTTAAGCGGACTGGACCTATTGATGAAATATCATCTTTTAAGATTTTACCGGCACGTTTCGACATGTTTGAGAAAAAGAGTTTTCTGACCTCCTCAGAGCCGCCTTTGAGGGCGGTTGTCAGGTGGCTTTTGTCGGCAACGCGCAACAGGGATTGGATGCCGCCTGAATCAAGACGAAGCAAATCATCAAAGGTAAACATCAAAGCGCGAATACGTTCTGCGGCGGCAAAATTTCGCTGCTCTAAAATATCGAAAAAGCGTTTTTCCGTGGCGCCACTGAAATCGTTGAAAATGCCCGCCATTAACTCGTGAGGGTCGTTTTGGCTGCTGCGCGTTAGGTTCGACATGAACTCTGTTCGCAAGACACGTTCGACATCTAATTCAATTTCTTTATCAACCGACTCAATCCGCAGAATACGGAAGATAACATCGTTTGAAAAATTCTCCGGCAGCGCTGCAAGGATGCGGGCGGCATGCGGCGGGTCTATTTTGGCCAGGATAACAGCCACTGTTTGTGGGTATTCATTTTTCAGAAAGGTGGCTAATACGGTGGCATCTACATTTGCCAGTTTGTCCCAGATTGTTCGACCTGCGGGACCACGGATCTCGTCCATAATCTCGGTGACTTTTGTATCTCCAAGAACCTTGGAGAGGAGACGCTGCGCCACTTCAGATGATCCGAAAAGGGCACCTGTATTGGAAAGTTGATCGGTAAATTCAATCAATAACTGTTCAATGGCCCCAGAGCTTACAGCCCCTAATTTCGACATCGTCTGAGAAATGTCTTTGATCTCCTCATCGTCTAAGGCCGCAAAAATGACAGCCGCTTGCTCAGGCGGCAGCGCCATTAAAAAAATTGCCGCTTTTTCGGGACCCGAGATTGATCGGATATCGTCTATTCCGGCCATCGGCATTAATCCTCTAAATTTTAACGATCGACACACGCCAAGGCGCCAACTGAAAAGAAGGCCATTTTATTTTTAGTTCATTAAAT